>NZ_JBEXGM010000007.1:0-313986 GCF_040607335.1 Streptomyces sp. NPDC005303
GCCGCCCCCCCCCCCCCCCCCCCTGCGCGGTCCCCGCCGGGGGGGCCTCACCCTATGTCGCGCGGCGGGCCCCCCCCCCCCCCCCCCCCCCCCCCCCCGCTCCAGGTTGAGTCGGACGCGTGTCCGACGGTGCGTCAGACCTCCACCACCACAGGGAGGATCATCGGCCTGCGGCGATACGTGTCGGAGACCCACTTGCCCAGGGTCCGCCGCACCAGCTGTTGCAGCTGGTGGGGTTCGACCACGCCGTCCTGGGCCGAGCGCTCCAGGACCTCGGTGATCCTCGGGATCACGTCGGCGAACGCCGAGTCCTCGATGCCCGAGCCGCGCGCCTGGATGTGCGGGCCGCCCGTGATCTTGCCGGTGGACGAGTCGACGACCAGGAAGACCGAGATGATGCCTTCGTCGCCGAGGATCTTGCGGTCCTTGAGCGCCGGCTCGCCGACATCGCCGACCGAGAGGCCGTCGACGTAGACGTAACCCGCCTGGACCTTGCCGGTGATCTTCGCCTTGCCCTCGACGAGGTCGACGACCACGCCGTCCTCGGCGATGACGATGTGGTCGTGCGGGACGCCGGTCAGGGCGCCGAGCTCGGCGTTGGCGCGCAGGTGGCGCCACTCGCCGTGAACCGGCATCAGGTTCTTCGGCCGGCAGATGTTGTAGAAGTACAGGAGCTCGCCCGCGGACGCGTGGCCCGAGACGTGCACCTTGGCGTTGCCCTTGTGGACGACGTTGGCGCCCCAACGGGTCAGGCCGTTGATCACGCGGTAGACCGCGTTCTCGTTCCCGGGGATCAGTGACGACGCGAGGATGACGGTGTCGCCCTGGACGATCCGGATCTGGTGGTCCCGGTTGGCCATGCGGGACAGGGCGGCCATCGGCTCACCCTGCGAGCCCGTGCAGACCAGGACCACCTCGTGGTCGGGGAGGTCGTCGAGCGTCTTGACGTCGACCACCAGACCCGGGGGGACCTTGAGATAGCCGAGGTCGCGCGCGATGCCCATGTTGCGGACCATCGAGCGTCCGACGAAGGCGACCCGGCGGCCGTACTCGTGGGCCGCGTCCAGGATCTGCTGGATGCGGTGGACGTGGCTGGCGAAGCTCGCCACGATGATCCGCTTGCGGGCGTTGCCGAAGACCTGCCGCAGGACATTCGAGATGTCCTTCTCGGGCGGGACGAAGCCCGGGACCTCGGCGTTCGTCGAGTCGGAGAGGAGAAGGTCGATGCCCTCCTCGCTCAGCCGCGCGAACGCGTGCAGGTCCGTGAGCCGTCCGTCCAGCGGGAGCTGGTCCATCTTGAAGTCACCCGTGTGCACGGCCATGCCGGCCGGGGTACGGATGGCGACCGCCAGGGCGTCGGGGATGGAGTGGTTGACCGCGACGAACTCGCAGTCGAAGGGGCCGATGCGCTCGCGGTGCCCCTCCGACACCTCAAGGGTGTAGGGGCGGATGCGGTGCTCCTGGAGCTTGGCCTCGATGAGCGCGAGGGTCAGCTTGGAGCCGATCAGCGGGATGTCCGGCTTCTCTCGCAGGAGGAAGGGGACGCCGCCGATGTGGTCCTCGTGACCGTGGGTGAGGACGATGCCCTCGATGTCGTCGAGGCGGTCCCTGACGGACGAGAAGTCCGGCAGGATCAGGTCGATTCCGGGCTGTTCCTCCTCGGGGAACAGGACTCCGCAGTCGACGATCAGCAGGCGGCCGCCGTACTCGAAGACCGTCATGTTTCGGCCGATCTCGCCGAGACCGCCGAGTGGGGTGACCCGCAGGCCGCCTTCGGGAAGCGGCGGGGGCGGGGCCAGTTCGGGATGCGGATGACTCAAAAGACTCTCCTCACCACGCACGCCACGTACCGGTGGGGCACATGGCGTGCGTGACGTTCGTGCGTGTAGCAGTTGTCGTTGTGGTGCGGGCACCGGTGGCCCGCGTATTCAGTTGTTGAGTCCGGTTGCGCGCCGGGCGCGCGAAGTCTGGTGTTAGAGCTGTACCCCGCCGGCGGCAAGATCGATCTTGAGCTGCTCGTTCTCTTCGGGTGAGAGCTCCACCATGGGGGCGCGCAGGGGCCCGGCGGGGAGTCCCTGGAGGGTGAGCGCCGCCTTGGTGGTCATCACGCCCTGGGTGCGGAACATGCCCGTGTAGACGGGGAGCAGCTTCTGGTGGATCTCGGTGGCCTTCTGTACGTCACCCGAGATGAACGCCTCGACCAGGGCGCGCAGGTCCGGGGTGACGACGTGGCCGACGACCGAGACGAAGCCGACCGCGCCCACGGAGAGCAGCGGCAGGTTCAGCATGTCGTCGCCGGAGTACCAGGCGAGGCCGGAGCGGGCGATGGCCCAGCTGGCGCGGCCTAGGTCGCCCTTGGCGTCCTTGTTGGCGACGATCCGCGGGTGCTCGGCGAGCCGGACCAGCGTCTCGGTGCTGATCGGCACACCGCTGCGTCCCGGGATGTCGTAGAGCATGACGGGCAGCTCGGCGGCGTCGGCGACGGCCTTGAAGTGCCGGTACAGGCCCTCCTGCGGGGGCTTGTTGTAGTACGGCGTCACGATGAGGAGGCCGTGTGCGCCGGTCCTCTCGGCGGTGCGGGCCAGCTCGATGCTGTGGTGGGTGTCGTTGGTGCCGACGCCGGCGACGACGTGGGCGCGGTCGCCGACCGCCTCCAGTACGGCTCGTAGGAGGTCCGATTTCTCCGCGTCACTGGTGGTGGGGGACTCGCCGGTGGTGCCGTTGATGATCAGGCCGTCGTTGCCTGCGTCCACCAGGTGGGTGGCGAGCCGCTGTGCGCCGTCGAGGTCGAGTGCGCCGTCCGCCGTGAAGGGCGTGACCATGGCGGTGAGGACCCGCCCGAAGGGGGTCTGCGGAGTGGAGGTCGGAGCCATGGGTAACACGCTACTCGTTGCTCAAGGCGGGGTCTGCCCTAGGGGGGCGGGAAAAGTCAGGACAAATGCGGAGCCCGGCACTGCCTGCTCGGGGGTTCAAGCAGTGCCGGGTCCGTTTGATCAGGCTAGATGAACTTCTCTAAATGCCGCAATACGGACACTTCGGGCAGTTGACCCGTACATCTGTGCTCCGCCGGTAAACAGGCGTCCGTCAGGGTGCCACACGACCGTTCGCATTGAAGGCGGCGTAGGTGAGGGGCATGAGCTTCGCCCACTCCGCTTCCATCTTCTCGCCGACCATCTCGATCTCCCGCTGCGGGAAGGACGGCACCTTCGCCTGCTCGTGCTGGGTGCGCAGACCGAGGAAGTGCATGAGCGAGCGGGCGTTGCAGGTGGCGTACATCGAGGAGAAGAGGCCGACGGGCAGGACCGAACGGGCTACCTCGCGGGCGACGCCGGCGGCGAGCATCTCCTGGTAACGCTCGTACGCCTGGTGGTACGAGTCCTGCATCGAGCGCTCGACGATCTCCTGCTGCGCCGGAGTGCCCGCCACGAACTCGTACCTGCCGGGACGTCCCTGCTGGACGAGTTTGCGGTCCTCGCCAGGGACGTAGAACACGGGTTGCAGTTCCCTGTAGCGGCCCGACTCCTCGTTGTAGGAGTTGTGGACGACGATGCCGTTGGCCAGGAAGTTGTGCCAGGGGCCTTCCACGGTGAGGTCATATGTCATCTCCTCGCCGTCGTGCTCGATGGACACGATCGGATCGGGAACAGCCGTGGCGATCTTGCCGCCACGGCGCGCGACCTTCTGTTCCTCGGCGCTCTTGGCCGCGTGGCAGGGCTCGCATGCGGGAGCCAGATTCCGCTCGTCGAGTGCGCGGGTCAGGTCCTCGGCGACGGGCACGACATGGTCGAGCGCGAGGTCCTCGCGGGCAAAGGACTGTCCACAGAGGTGGCAGGTGTCGGTCTCTGCGATCAGACGGTCGCGCTGCATCGAGGTCCAGACCCCCACACCGCGACGAAGGCTCGGAGGCACCGGCCTTTCCGAGGGGCGAGGCGCGGTTCCGGCGGCCATCACCGCGTCACCCACCGCGAGTTCACCCGCCTTCCGCCAGCCGTCCGGCGTCAGGACCGCATGGTCGACAGTGGAGCGCAGCACCTTGCCGCCGGCGGTGGTGATCCTGATCAGGGGTTTGATCCCGGACTGGATGACATCGAGGATCTGGCCCCTGTGGGCCGTCAGTGTCTCTTCGTCATAGCAACGGACGTGGCTGCGCCGGACCGATTCCAGCTTGCGCAGACGCGTGGACGGATGTTGCTCGCGGAATTCCGCCACGGCGGAGTCGGCCGCCTCGCGGCTGTCGTACAGGCCCAGGTAGTGATTGGTCTCCGCGCGACGGACCTGCGCCATCCACTTCTCCGCGCGGGCGTGCCAGGTGACACCTCCTGCCGAGTGCGGGAGGCGGTCCTCGACGCCGATGTGCCACAGCTTGTAGAGGTCCGCGATGGAGCGGCGCCGGACATTGCCCGCTTCGCTGACCAGCGTGACCTCGGTGTCGCCGGCCACACACCAGCCCACGCGGTGCCGCATGAACTCACGGAAGACGAAGATCGGTGCGCTGATGAAGAAGGTCATCGAGTTGTGCTCGAAGGGGCTGCCGTGCCGATCCCGCATCAGGTAGTTGATCAGACCCTTGGAGCGCTCCGGGTCCTTGCCCAGCTCGTCCAGGGACTGCTCACCAGCGGTCGAGACTCGGGCGGCGAACAGCACGTCGGCATCGGACGCGGTGTGCTTGACCAGTTCGACGGTGACGTCACTGCGGAAGCTGGGTTTGAGGTCGTCGGCGGGGGTGTCGGTCACGGCTCGGGAGTCCTTCCGATTACTTCTCTCGGGCGGCGCCCACTCTACGGGCCGCCACTGACATCGGGACGTTCGGTGCCGGGTCACGACACCTTCTGTGAATTCGGGTCAACCGGGCACCTTTTGTGGCACTCGACCGTCTGTACAGACAGCAGTGATTGACACGATCCCCGAAGGGAGCAATACCCCCATGCTGTTGCGTCGGCGCGAGCCCGTACCGTTCGCCTTTGTCGCCGAAGCCGACAGGTTCCGCAGCAATGTCACTCCGCCGCCCCGTGAGCGGGCATCCGCCGGGGAGATGGCCGGGCGCTGGCTGATAGGGCTCACCATCGTCGCCGGACTCGTGGGGTCCCTGGTCCTCGGGATGCCGGCGCTGTCACAGGATCAGGCGCCCGCACAGAACCAGCAGTCGCAGGCCTCCCAGGGGCACTGACTCATCCGGTCCCCCTGAAGTGGTCAGCAGGGACACCGGCGGATAACCTCACCGGGCACAGCCCACCGTATGGATCGAGTGAGGACCCGCCGTGCCCCTGCCCTTCCTGACGGCCGACCGCGTATTCGAGACGGACGACGACGTCGCTCTGCCGTTCGAGAACCGTGACCGCTGGCGGCGCCCCTACCGGCCCGGCCCGTGGCGGGTGGGTGTGGCGGCGATTCTTCTGCTGCTCGCCTCGTACGTGCTGTTCGCCGCGGTGATCATCGCGCTCACCGACTCGCCGACCGAGGCCGCCGTGGTGTTCGGCATCGCGGTGCTCGTCATCGTCGGCGCGCTGCGGCTGCTGCGCATGGGGGTGTGGGTGTGCGCCCGCGGGGTGCGACGGGTGGGCTTCCTGTTCACTCGCACGGTGCCCTGGGAGCAGGTGGTCGCCGTGCGCACGGCACAGCAGCCCGTGCGCTGGCTCGGACTGCCCCGCACGGTCCAGGGCCAGGCCCTGACCCTCGTACGGCAGGGTCGGGGGCCGGAGGACCTGCCGCCGCTGCTGACCACGCACAACGCGGACTTCGTCGCGCGCGGCCAGGCGTTCGACCGGGCCGCGGACGCGGTGGAGGCCTGGGCCGCGGAGCACGCGCGGGGCTGACCCGACAGGGGCACGCGAAGCGCAGAAGGGGGCCGGTCCGCACCAGGACCGGCCCCCTTCGACGAGCCGGGGTTCAGGGCTGCTGGACGGGCCTGCCGTCGTGCAGCGCTATCGCGCGCTGCATGGCCTTGCGGGCCCGTGGGGTGTCGCGGGCGTCGTGGTAGGCCACGGCGAGCCGGAACCAGCTGCGCCAGTCGTCGGGGGCCGACTCCGTCTCGGCCTTGCGCTTGGCGAAGACCTCGTCGGCCGAGTCGCGGTCGATCCGGCCGGCGGGCGTGCGCTTGAGCTCGTCGACGGGCAGGCCGCCCTCGGCGTCGAGCTCGGCGGCGAGGGCGTTGGCCCGGCGGACGAACTGGGTGTTCTTCCACAGGAACCACAGACCGATCACCGGCAGGATCAGCACCGCCACGCCGAAGGTGACGGTGATGAGCGTGCCGGACTGGATCAGCATGACGCCGCGGCTGCCGACCAGGACGAAGTAGAACACCAGGACGGCGGCCGTGACGGCGTAGGACAGCTTGGCGCGCATCAGCCCAGCTCCAGGAAGTTCTCCAGGCCGAAGGTAAGGCCCGGGGTCGTGACCACGCGGCGGGCGCCGAGCAGGATGCCCGGCATGAAGCTGCTGTGGTGGAGGGAGTCGTGGCGGATGGTCAGGGTCTCGCCCTCGCCGCCGAGCAGGACCTCCTGGTGGGCCAGCAGACCACGCAGGCGGACGGAGTGCACGGGGACGCCGTCGACGTCCGCGCCGCGCGCGCCGTCCAGGGCGGTCTCCGTGGCGTCCGGTGCCTGGGCGGTGCCCGCCTCAGCGCGGGCCGCGGCGATCAGCTGGGCCGTGCGCGTGGCGGTGCCCGAGGGGGCGTCGACCTTCTTCGGGTGGTGCAGCTCGATGACCTCGACCGACTCGAAGTACGGCGCGGCGATCTGCGCGAACTTCATGTTCAGTACGGCCCCGATGGAGAAGTTGGGCGCGATGAGCACACCCGTCTGCGGGGACCTGGCCAGCCAGTCGTTCAGCTGCGCGAGGCGCTCGTCGGTCCAGCCGGTCGTACCGACGACGGCATGGATGCCGTGGCCGACGCAGTACTCGAGGTTGTCCATCACCGAGGCCGGCGTGGTCAGTTCGACGGCCACCTGGGTGCCGGTCTCGGCCAGGGTCTCCAGCTGGTCGCCCCGGCCGAGGGCGGCCACCAGTTCCAGGTCCTCGGCGGCTTCGACGGCCTTGACCGCCTCGGCGCCGATCCGGCCCCTGGCTCCGAGGACCGCCACGCGCAGCTTGCTCATGTTCTTGCTTCCTTAACCGACTTGACCGGTGTGATCGGTGTGACCGGGTGGATCAGGCCACGGCCTCGTGCAGTCGGGCCGCCTGCTTGTCCTTCAGCGGGCCGATGACCGACAGCGACGGGCGCCGTCCGAGGATCTCGCGGGCGACCTCGCGGACGTCGTCGGGGGTGACCGACGCGATGCGGGTCAGCATGTCGTCGACGGACATCTGCTCGCCCCAGCACAGCTCGCTCTTGCCGATACGGTTCATCAGCGCGCCGGTGTCCTCCAGGCCCAGGACCGTGGAGCCCCTCAGCTGGCCGATGGCGCGGCCGATCTCGTCGTCCGAGAGACCGTGTTGGGCGACCTGGTCCAGTTCGTCGCGGCAGATCTTCAGTACGTCGTGGACCTGCGAGGGCCGGCAGCCGGCGTACACGCCGAACAGGCCGCAGTCGGCGAAGCCGGAGGTGTACGAGTAGACGCTGTAGGCCAGTCCGCGCTTCTCCCTGACCTCCTGGAAGAGGCGGGACGACATGCCGCCGCCGAGCGCGGTGTTCAGCACGCCGAGGGCCCAGCGGCGGTCGTCCGTGCGGGCGAGGCCGGGCATGCCGAGGACGACGTGGGCCTGTTCGGTCTTGCGGCCGATCAGCTCGACGCGGCCGGCGGTGCGCAGGGCGCGCCTGCCGTCGCGCGGGGCGATGGGCGTGGCGTCCGGGCTCTTGAGGGCGCCGGACTTCTCGAAGGCGGCGCGGACCTGTCGTACGACCTTGTCGTGGTCGACGTTGCCCGCGGCCGCGACGACGAGATGCGTCGGGTCGTAGTGCTTCTTGTAGAAGCGGCGGATGCGGTCGGCGGTCAGGGCGTTGACGGTGTCGACCGTGCCGAGGACGGGGCGGCCGAGGGGGTTGTCGCCGAACATCGTGTGCGCGAACAGGTCGTGCACGCAGTCGCCCGGGTCGTCCTCGGTCATGGCGATCTCTTCGAGGATCGCGCCGCGCTCGACGTTGACGTCCTCCTCGCGGATGAGGGAGCCCGTGAGCATGTCGCAGACGACGTCGATGGCGAGCGGCAGGTCGGCGTCGAGCACGCGCGCGTAGTAGCACGTGTACTCCTTCGCCGTGAACGCGTTCATCTCGCCGCCGACCGCGTCGACGGCGGAGGAGATGTCCAGCGCGCTCCTCTTCTGTGTGCCCTTGAAGAGGAGGTGCTCCAGGTAGTGGGTGGCGCCGTTCAGAGACGGGGTCTCGTCGCGGGAGCCGACGTGCGCCCAGATGCCGAAGGTCGCGGAGCGGACCGAGGGGAGGGTCTCGGTGACGATGCGCAGGCCACCGGGGAGGGTGGTCTTGCGGACGGTGCCGATGCCGTTCTCGCCCTTGATGAGGGTTTGGGTACGGGCAACGGCCCGCGCCTCCGAAGAGGTGCGGGCCGTCGCCTTGGAGCTAAGGGACGTCACTGGTCGGCGTCGTCCTTCTTCTCGTCGGAGGAGTCTTCCTCGCCCTCGATCACGGGGATCAGGGAGAGCTTGCCGCGGGAGTCGATCTCGGCGATCTCGACCTGGACCTTGGCACCCACGCCGAGCACGTCCTCGACGTTCTCCACGCGCTTGCCGCCGGCCAGCTTGCGGATCTGCGAGATGTGCAGCAGACCGTCCTTGCCCGGGAGCAGCGACACGAACGCACCGAAGGTCGTGGTCTTGACGACCGTACCCAGGTAGCGCTCGCCGACCTCCGGCATGGTCGGGTTGGCGATCGAGTTGATCGTGGCGCGGGCGGCCTCGGCCTGCGAGCCGACCTGGGCACCGATGTAGATGGTGCCGTCGTCCTCGATCGTGATCTCGGCGCCGGTGTCCTCCTGGATCTGGTTGATCATCTTGCCCTTGGGGCCGATGACCTCACCGATCTTGTCCACGGGGATCTTGACGGTGATGATCCGCGGGGCGTTCGGGGACATCTCGTCCGGCGTGTCGATCGCTTCCATCATCACGTCGAGGATGTGGAGGCGGGCGTCACGGGCCTGCTTGAGGGCGGCGGCCAGGACGGAGGCGGGGATGCCGTCCAGCTTGGTGTCGAGCTGGAGGGCGGTGACGAACTCCTTGGTGCCGGCGACCTTGAAGTCCATGTCGCCGAAGGCGTCCTCCGCACCGAGGATGTCGGTGAGCGTGACGTAGTGCGTCTCGCCCTCGATGTCCTGGGAGATCAGGCCCATGGCGATACCGGCGACGGGGGCCTTGAGCGGCACACCGGCGTTCAGCAGCGACATGGTGGAGGCGCAGACCGAGCCCATGGACGTCGAGCCGTTGGAGCTCAGCGCCTCGGAGACCTGGCGGATCGCGTAGGGGAACTCCTCGCGGGTCGGCAGGACCGGGACGAGGGCGCGCTCGGCGAGGGCGCCGTGGCCGATCTCGCGGCGCTTCGGGGAGCCGACGCGGCCGGTCTCGCCGGTGGAGTACGGCGGGAAGTTGTAGTTGTGCATGTAGCGCTTGCGGGTCACCGGGGAGAGGGTGTCCAGCTGCTGCTCCATGCGGAGCATGTTGAGGGTGGTGACGCCCAGGATCTGGGTCTCGCCACGCTCGAAGACCGCGGAGCCGTGCACGCGCGGGATGGCCTCGACCTCGGCGGCGAGCGTACGGATGTCCGTGACGCCACGGCCGTCGATGCGCTTCTTCTCCTTGATCACGCGCTCGCGGACCAGCTGCTTGGTGAGCGAGCGGTACGCGGCGGAGATCTCCTTCTCGCGGCCCTCGAACTCCGGGAGCAGCTTCTCGGCGGCCAGACCCTTGACGCGGTCGAGCTCGGCCTCGCGCTCCTGCTTGCCCGCGATGGTCAGCGCGGAGGCGAGCTCCGGCTTGACGGCGGCGGACAGCGCCTCCAGGACGTCGTCCTGGTAGTCGAGGAAGATCGGGAACTCGCCGGTGGGCTTGGCGGCCTTCGAGGCGAGGTCGGCCTGGGCCTTGCAGAGGACCTTGATGAAGGGCTTCGCGGCGTCCAGACCGGCGGCGACGACCTCCTCGGTCGGCGCCTCGGCACCGCCCTTGACCAGCTGGATGGTCTTCTCGGTGGCCTCGGCCTCGACCATCATGATCGCGACGTCGCCGTCCTCCAGGGTGCGGCCCGCGACGACCATGTCGAAGACGGCGTCCTCGAGCTCGGAGTGCGTCGGGAAGGCCACCCACTGGCCGTTGATCAGAGCGACGCGGACGCCGCCGATCGGGCCGGAGAAGGGCAGGCCGGCCAGCTGGGTGGACGCGGAGGCGGCGTTGATCGCCACGACGTCGTACAGGTGGTCGGGGTTGAGCGCCATGATGGTGGCGACGACCTGGATCTCGTTGCGCAGGCCCTTCTTGAAGGAGGGGCGCAGCGGGCGGTCGATCAGCCGGCAGGTGAGGATGGCGTCCTCGGAGGGGCGGCCCTCACGGCGGAAGAAGCTGCCGGGGATCTTGCCGGCGGCGTACATCCGCTCCTCGACGTCCACCGTCAGGGGGAAGAAGTCGAGCTGGTCCTTGGGGTTCTTGGAGGCGGTGGTGGCCGACAGCACCATGGTGTCGTCGTCCAGGTACGCCACGGCGGAGCCGGCGGCCTGCTTGGCGAGGCGGCCCGTCTCGAAGCGGATGGTGCGGGTGCCGAAGGAGCCGTTGTCGATGACGGCCTCGGCGTAGTGGGTCTCGTTCTCCACTAGGTGCTCTCCGTTACTTTTCGTCTGCGTATCGTCTTTTGTCCCGATCCGCCCGTGTGGCGGGGGGACGTGCGCGGAGAAGCGCTCCATCTGGTGCGGGCCGGTCTTCGATCGAAGCACCCGGGTTCGCAAGGCCCGGGGGCCACTACCGAGGACCGGCGGCGGCGAGGTGCACTTCTCCTCGTGGTACTGCGTTGTGCTACCACACTACAAAGTGGGTGTGACACTGCGCACGTTTCCGTACGTACGGTGCGCACGTACGGCAAAGGGAGCGGCCCCCGATCGTTTCGGGAACCGCTCCCCTCACGGCGTCCTACTTGGCGCCCGCCGCACCGCGGCGGATGCCGAGGCGGTCGACCAGCGCACGGAAGCGCTGGATGTCCTTCTTCGCCAGGTACTGGAGAAGGCGACGGCGCTGACCGACCAGGATCAGCAGACCACGACGGGAGTGGTGGTCGTGCTTGTGGGTCTTGAGGTGCTCGGTCAGGTCCGAGATACGGCGCGAGAGCATCGCGACCTGGACCTCGGGGGAGCCGGTGTCGCCCTCCTTGGTACCGAACTCGGTGATGATCTGCTTCTTCGTAGCGGCGTCGAGCGACACGCGTACTCCTCGTAGTCTCTTGGGTAGCCACCGAGTGCCCCTGGTCCACTTCTCAGGGGAGCTTCCGTTACTCGGGAGGCGGGGATCCGCTGGGCGCGGCCTCCAGAGCGATCGGCTCCGGGGGTGCGTACACAAACGGCCGTCAGCCAGGGTACCAGCCCGGCGGCGGTGCCCCGGCCCACGCCGTCGTCGTACGGACGGCGCAGCGGCTGCCACCCATGTGGGTGACAGCCGCTGTCAACTGCTCGGGCCGGACGTCAGCTGGTCATGCCGCGGGCCGCCGCGTACAGGTCGAGGACGGCGAGGCAGAGCGGGACGAGGGAGAGCAGCACCGCGCCCTCGCTCAGGTCGAGCATCCGGCCCCAGAAGGGGGTGACGCCCTTGCGCGGCACGATCAGGGCGATGGCCACGAGGAGGGTGGCGCCCAGGGCGACCGCGGCGGAGAGCCAGACGGTGCGGATGTCGAGCGGGGCGCTGTTGTGGTCGTAGACCAGTTCCTTGATGATGTCCGCCGGCGGGTTCAGGGCGAGGCCGAGGACCAGCAGGCTGACGGTGATGATGCCCGAGATCATCAGGGTCACGACCTGGGACGTGTACAGGAAGAGCCGGGCACGCATCAGCATGGCGAGGCCGGCCGCCAGCGACAGCAGCTGGGCCCAGCCGCTGCTGGAGAAGCCGAGGACCACACCGGCGGAGGCCACGCCGGTGACGGCGCAGCCGCCGACGAGGCCGAGCAGCAGTTCGTGACCGCGGCGGGCCTGGTCGGTGATGAGCTGGTAGTCGACCGGCTCCTGCTCCTGCTGGTCCTCGGCGCGGCCGCGCTTGGCGATCTGGTCGGGCGAGCGGAAGCCGATGGGCAGCCGGGAGAAGCGGGCGGACCAGCCGGGCAGGAAGCCGATGACGGCGATCATGACGACGGCGGTGACTGCGGCCGTCTCGCGCGGCTCGGCCTCGGAGACGATCGCGGCGAAGGTGGCGACGGCGCCGATGGCGGCGCCGAACGCGGCCGCGATGAAGGGGGCGTCCTTCTGCGGCAGCAACAGGACGAGCAGCACCGCGGCGACGAGGACGACGGCGAAGCCGACAAGGAGGTTCAGCCGGCCCGGGCCCTCACCCGCGTCGAGGCTCATGACGCCCGAGCCGCCCACCATCAGGTGCGGCAGCGAGGCGAGTCCGAGGGCGACGGCCGCGTGGTCGTCGTCGTAGACACGCGCGCGTACGGAGGCGAGCGCGACGAGGACGACGCCGGTGACTCCGGCGATGACGCCGGGCAGGCCGTGCATGTCGTGGCGCAGCGGCTCGGAGAACCACAGCGCGAGCGCCATCATGGTCAGCAGCAGCGCGCCGGCGGTCAGACCGACGACCCGCATCATGCCGTCGTTCCAACTGCGCCTGTCCGCCTCGACGGCGGCGGCCACGGCGTCGACGACGTCGTCGAAGACGGCGGGCGGCAGCGAGTCCGCGAACGGCCGCAGGAGCAGCAATTCGCCATCGCGTATCTGCTGTTCGGAGAGCGAGCGGCCGTCGTCGAGGACGGAGCCGTCCCTGCGCACGAGGTTGTACCCGGTGGGCGCGGCCTCTTCGGGCGTCTGGCCCGACAACCGCAGGATCTCCGGGTAGACGTCAGAGAGCGGCACATCCTCGGGAAGTGCCACATCGATCCGGCTGTTCGGTGCCGCCACCGTGACCCGGCAGAATCCGGTTGCTGAAACCGTACTCACCTGACGGTTCCCCCTAGTCCAGTACTCGGTGATTCGTCGCGGTTTGCCAGGGCGAAACCCGCTCCGCGCTTCGTTTGGAGCGTCACCCTACCGTCCTCTCGCGGCATCTCCCCATCCCCTCCCGGCCCAACGGCCCCGCAGAACAGTAGGATCAACGCCCGACTCATGCGTTGGCAAAGCCCCATGGGTCGACGAACATACGGGGGCCGTCACGACGGGGGCGGTTCGACATTGCGATTGCGTGAAGGACTGGTGGATCGGTGAGCGTTGTCATCGTCAAGCGCCCGCCGCGGGTTTTCCCGCCGGAGGTGCCGAGTGAGGAGGTCAAGCTCGAGTCCCCTCCCGAACTCCCTCGCACCGAGGACGACAGTCTGCTGATGAACCTGCTGCCCATGCTGGGCATGGGTTCGTCGGCGGCGTTCTTCTTCATGCCCGGCGCCCAGGGCTTCATGAAGATCATGGGCGGGCTCATGATGGTGTCCACGGTCGCCATGCTGGTCGCCCAGATCGTGCGGGCCCGCAAGGGACCGTCGGGTCAGATGGCCGAGGCCCGGCGCGACTACCTCAAGTACCTGGCGCAGAAGCGCCGCGAGGTGCGGCGCACGGTGCACAAGCAGCGCGACGCCCAGTACTACCTGCACCCGGCGCCGGAACAGCTGTGGGCGCTGGTCGCCGAGGGATCGCGGCTGTGGGAACGGCGTTCCATGGACCCGGACTTCGTCCAGGTCCGCATCGGCCTGGGCCCGCAGCAGCTGGCCACGCCCCTGGTCGCGCCCGACACCGCGCCGGTGGACGAGCTGGAGCCGCTGACCGCCCACGCGATGCAGCAGTTCATCGCGAGCTACGGCACCCTCGGTGAACTCCCGCTGGCCATAGGGCTGCGCTCCTTCTACCACGTGACGATCTCCGGCGACGCCGAGACGGTCTACGGCCAGACCCGGTCCGTGGTCGGCCAGTTGGCCTCACTGCACTCCCCCGAGGACGTGGTGATCGCGGTCGTGGCCTCGCCGGGCGCGGCGGTGGACTGGGAGTGGACCAAGTGGCTGCCGCACATGCAGCACAAGGAGTCCGACGGCGCCGGCAGCCGGCGTCTGCTCTGCTTCGACCTCGGCGAGCTGGAGGAGATGATCGCCCACCAGCTGGAGGGCCGCCCCCGCTGGAGCCGGGACGGCTCGCCGGTGCTCGACCAGCCGCACGTGGTCGTCGTCCTCGACGGCGGCGGGGTGCCCGCGGACTCGGTCCTCGCCTCGGCGGAGGGCCTGCAGGGCGTGACCATCCTCGAGGTGGTGCCCGGTGAACTCGACGAGTTGCGTGGCTCGTTGTCGGTGCGGGTGTGGCCCGACGCCATGGAGCTGGAGGCGGGCACGGGTGTCTTCACCGGTGTCCCCGACGTGCTGTCGCAGGCGCAGGCCGAGTCGCTGGGCCGGCAGCTCGCGCCGCTGCGTCTCGGCGCGGCCGACGCGGACGAACCGCTGCTGGCGAACCTGGACTTCACCGATCTCATGCAGATCGGCGACGCGGCGAGCGTGGACGTCTCGCGCACCTGGCGGCCGCGCACGCTGCACGAGCGGCTGCGGGTGCCGATCGGTCTCGGCGAGAGCGGCGAGCCGGTCATGCTGGACCTCAAGGAGGCCTCGCAGGAGGGCATGGGCCCGCACGGCCTGTGCGTCGGCGCCACCGGTTCCGGAAAGTCGGAGCTGCTGCGCACGCTGGTCCTCGGCCTCGCGGTCACGCACTCGTCCGAGACGCTCAACTTCGTCCTCGCGGACTTCAAGGGCGGTGCCACCTTCACCGGCATGGGCTCCATGCCGCACGTCTCCGCGGTCATCACCAACCTCGCCGACGAACTCACCCTCGTCGACCGCATGCGCGACTCCATCACCGGTGAGCTGACCCGCCGCCAGGAGCTGCTGCGGACGGCCGGCAACTACGCCAACATCACCGACTACGAGAAGGCGCGCGCCGCCGGTGCCGCCCTCGACCCGCTGCCCTCACTCGTCCTGATCATCGACGAGTTCAGCGAACTGCTCGCCGCCAAGCCGGACTTCATCGAGATGTTCATCCAGATCGGCCGGATCGGCCGTTCGCTGGGTGTGCACATGCTGCTCGCCTCGCAGCGCCTTGAGGAGGGCAAGCTGCGCGGCCTGGACACCTTCCTGTCGTACCGCATCGGTCTGCGCACCTTCTCGGCGGCCGAGTCCCGTACGGCGATCGGTGTGCCCGACGCCTACCACCTGCCGAACGTCCCCGGCGCGGGCATCCTCAAGTACGACACCGAGACGATGGTGCAGTTCAAGGCCGCGTACGTGTCGGGCACCTACCGGCCAAACGGGCCGACGGTGCAGGGCGGCGGCCGGATCGACCGCTCCCCCGTGCTGTTCACCGCCGCTCCGGTGCCGGTGCGGATCCTCGCCGACCCCGAGCCGGAGACCCGGAGCAACCAGGTCGACGACGCGCTTGCGGACACCGTCCTCGACGTCATCGTCAGCCGCCTGGACGGTCAGGGCCCGCCCGCCCACCAGGTGTGGCTGCCGCCGCTGGACGAGCCGTTCAGCCTCGACCAGGTGCTGCCGGCCCTCAACATCAGCCCGGAGCGCGGTCTGCACGCCGAGGGCTACCACGCCCAGAGCAAGCTGATCGTCCCGGTCGGCCTGGTCGACAAGCCCTTCGAGCAGCGCCGTGACGTGATGTACGCGGACCTGTCCGGGGCCGCCGGTCACGCGCTGATCGTGGGTGGCCCGCAGTCCGGCAAGTCGACGCTCGTGCGCACGATGGTCACCTCGTTCGCGCTCACCCACACCCCGGCCGAAGTGCAGTTCTACGCCCTCGACTTCGGCGGCGGCGGCATGCTCGCGCTGGAGAACCTGGCCCACATGGGCGGCGCGGCCTCCCGTCTGGACCAGGAGAAGGTCCGCCGTACGGTCGCGGAGGTGCACGGCATCCTCAACGCCCGTGAGGAGTTCTTCCGCTCCAAGAGCATCGACTCCATGGGCACCTTCCGAAACCGCCGGGCGCAGGGTCACTACCCCGACCAGCAGTGGGGCGACGTCTTCCTCATCATCGACGGCTGGGCGACGTTCAAGAACGACTACGAGATGCTCGACCCGGTCATCGCGGACATCGCCACCCGTGGCCTCGGCTTCGGTATCCACCTGGTCATTACCGCGACCCGTTACACCGAGATGCGGCCCGCGCTGCGCGACCAGATCCTCAGCCGCCTCGAACTGCGGCTCGGTGACGCGATGGAGTCGGAGTTCGACCGCAAGCGGGCCGAGAACGTGCCGATGGGCAAGCCCGGCCGCGGTCTGTCCCCGGACAAGCTGGACTACCTCGCCGCCACGCCCCGGATCGACGGGTCGACCGCGGTGGAGGACCTCGCCGACGGCATGGCGCACCTCGTCCAGAGCGTCAACAACGCCTGGCAGGGCGCGGCGGCACCCAAGGTGCGGATGCTGCCGACGATGCTGCACGCGTCCGAGCTGCCCGGCGGTGGCGACTTCGGCAGCCGCGGTATCGCGGTCGGCGTCGACGAGCTCACCCTCTCGCCGGTCTTCGTGGACTTCGAGACCGACCCGCTGTTCGTCATCTACGGCGAGAGCGAGTCCGGCAAGTCCTCGCTGCTGCGGTTCATGGCCAAGCAGATCTCCGAGC
Organism: Streptomyces sp. NPDC005303; assembly: GCF_040607335.1. Lineage (NCBI taxonomy): Bacteria > Bacillati > Actinomycetota > Actinomycetes > Kitasatosporales > Streptomycetaceae > Streptomyces > Streptomyces sp. NPDC005303. The sequence goes on from NZ_JBEXGM010000007.1 coordinate 16,719, forward strand.
GGTACGCCCCCAACAAGGCGCTGTTCGTGGTCTCGGACTTCCGGCGCGCGCTGCTCGGCCAGGTGCCCGAGAGCCACATGTACAAGTACTGCGCCTCGGGTCCGCAGCTCCAGGAGGTCATGGAGTCGCTGGCCGGCTCCATGAGCCGCCGTATGCCGGGCCCGGACGTCACGCCGGACCAGCTGCGCAACCGCTCCTGGTACAACGAGCCCGACGCGTTCATCTTCATCGACGACTACGACCTCGTCGCCACGTCGATGGGCAACCCGATGTCGGTGCTCCTGGAGTACCTGCCGTTCGCGCGCGACCTCGGTCTGCGCATCATCCTGGCCCGCTCCACCTCGGGTGCCTCGCGCTCGTCCTTCGAGCCGGTGCTCACCCGGATCAAGGAGCTCGGCGCGCAGGGCATCGTGCTGTCCGGCGACCCGTCGGAGGGCCCGGTGTTCAACAACATCAAGGCCACTCCGCAGCCGCAGGGCCGTGGCCAGTTCATCTCACGCCGGACCAGCGGGCAGCTGGTGCAGACGGGTTACCTGCCGGAGAGCTGAGCCTGTGTCGGTGAAGGGGCGGGCCGTGTCTGCGGCCCGCCCCTCTCAGCACTACCGAGACGTACACCGCGCCATGGCGGAGATGGTGAGCTTCGACAATCCGCTTCCCGAGGAGTTCAAGGCCCAGAACCCCGAGTCCGAGGCCGAGGCGTCCGTGCGCGCGGTCTTCGTCTGATCTTGATGGAGTGCAACGCGGTGGACGTTCCCCTGACAAAGACGGCCTACGAGGACCCGGCCACGCGGCGGGCCTGGCGCCGCACGGCCACGTTCCGGCTCAGTGCCTTCGTGTTCTCGCTCGCGTCCTTCGCGGCCTGGCTGTACGCGGTGCTCCTGACACCGGTGTGGACGCTCTGGATCGTCTTCCCGGCCCTGTTCGTGCTCATCTACCTGGCCATGCTCAGCACGGCGAGGGTCATGGGCATCCGTTCGCTGCGCCGGATCCTGAAGGTCTACCCCTGGCAGTCGGTCCCGGGAGCCGCCTCGATCGCGAAGAACGGCACCACCCGGTTCTCCTTCACTGACCCCGAGCGCCCGGACAGGACCGTCTCCCTCGGCTACGGCAGCTTCCTGGGCAGCGGTTACACGTTCTGGGTCCGGAAGGTCAGGTCCGGCGAGGTCGGCGAGGTCTGGTTCGCCGGCGACCCCCGCTTCCTGGGCGTCGTTGCCGTACCGGGCCCGCGCCGACTGTTCGGCGTCGCTCAGCGCACGGCGGTGGACGACCGGATGTCGGCCCGCACCCGCGGCGTCAGCCCCGAGGCACGGGAGCGCGCCACGGCTGCGGGGGCGCGGGTCGGTTGAGGGACTGGTCATCCGTCGCGGATACGGCGGTGGCGGCGCCCGGGGAGGGTGCCGCCACCGCCGTATCCGTACCGCTTGTCAGAGCCGTGTGTCCAGGAGCTTGCGCAGGGGTGGTGAGAGCTCGTGCACGGCTGCGCCCGCGGCCTGGGACCTGGTCAGCTCGTCGAGGTAACGGAGGGCGTCGCCGGACAGCTCCCGCTGACGTCTGCCGAGGCGGTGCCCGGCGATCCAGGTCCAGATGCCGAGGGCGATGAGCAGGACCGACGCGTACGCCGCGGGCAGGTCCTTGACCACGGCGTAGCCCACGCCGACGGCTCCCGCGACGACAAGGATCCAGCCCGCCTCGTCGTGCCAGCCGCCGTGCTCCGCGATCCGCTCGTACTCCTCGACCTCGGCCGGCTTGGGCGGCGGGGCCACGGAGGTGCCGCGTACGCCGGTGGCCGGGCCCCCTGCCGGTGCGCTGTACGACGGTAGCGGGGCCACTTCCAGTGCCCCGCCGCCTCGGCCGGTCAGCCAGGCGGGCACGTAGGTCACGGGCGCGCCGTGCGCCAGTGCCGCCGCGAGGACGTGCCGGTACCCCTCCAGGAAGGGGTGCCGGAGCTTGCGCCGGCCCTGGAGGTTGACCTGGACGAAGGCGGCGAGCGCCAGGACCAGTACGGCAGACGGGGGCGCGACCGCGACGACCATGCTCTCCGGCTTGCCGGAGGCGGCCCACACGAGCCAGACGATCCCGACGGCGGTCGCCAGGGAGCCGACCCACACAAGCCAGCCGCGTGCGACGCGGCGCAGGGCGGACTCGTGTTCGGCAAGAGTCCGCCCGACCGTCTCGTCGTCGAAGTAGTCGTAGCCATATGTGCGGCCGAAATCCCGTACCGCGGTGGCGAGTCGGGGGTCCGCGGACAGTGAGTGAGCGCCGATCGGCAGAAGGGCGCCAGTGGTTTCGTTCATGGCGGGTTCGCCTCCACTATCCGAACACGGAGTTGCCCGGCCCCCGCACTGTGCGGGTGCAGGGGGCGACGACCTCGACGACAAGCCGCTGCCGACCGTGTATCACTGTGGCGTTGACGCGGTGTCCGGCTCCGCTGTCCGCGGCCAGGGACACGCTCTCCCCCGGTGCCCCGGCCACCTTGAGCCAACCCTGACTCTGGAAGGTCGTGTCCAATCGGCCGACGGCGAAGGCGAGTTGCTCGTCCGGAACGCCGTCGATCTGCCAGAGATGGCGGGCCGTGCACACCGTCGTCAGCCCTTTGGACCAGCAGTCGGCGCAGGTCACTGAGGACACTACGTTGCCCTCGTCCATCCGGCCCAGCACACCGAGGCCGTCCAGGACCCGGCTGGAGAAGGAGTACAGCTCCTGCACCACGACCGGGTCGGGCGCGACTTCCGGGACCGGCTGGGCCCGGGAGAGGGCGGCCTCCATCTCCGCCTGCTCCTCCGTCGCCCAGTCCAGGGTCCGGACGATGGTGGCGAAGAGTTCCGAATAGAAGTCCCAGTCCTCCATACAGGGCGTGGAGAGCTCGAACGCCAGCAGGTCGGCGTTGTTCGGCAGCGGGATGTAGACCTGGATCTGACCGCGCGGAACCTCCAGGGGCTCACCGGTGGGAGAGGCCTCGGCGGTGAGGGTGAAGGGGGCCTGGCCTATCCGTACGACGGCCTCGGAGTCACCCTTGCCGGAGGGCAGGGTGCTGATGCGGACGTCGTCGTCGGGGTAGGCCCGCCGGAGGCCGGTGAGGGCCTCCGACAGGACTTCCTCGGAGGTGATGTCGTGCAGCGGCATGCGGTAGACGGCGACGGTGGCGGTGCTGGGGCGGCCGTCGAAGTCCAGGTTGCAGAAGCCCGCATACACGGCTCCGGCGTTCCGCAGGTCGTCGATGATGCCGGCGTAGGTGACGAACATGCGGAACCGGTCCTGGTCCGCGCCGCCCGGCATGACCTTGTGGACCGTCTCGTAGAGCTGCTCGGCCGCCTCGTCGGCGTCGTCCGTGCCCAGCGGAAGTTCATGGAAGAACGGCGGGACCACCCAACCGACGTGCAGCGCGAACGGCTCCGTGGCCGGAGCGGCGGTGGTGACTTCGCTCATGGTGCTCAGGCCGCCAGGGTCTGGTGGAACTTGTCACCCGAGGCCGGCCAGGGCATCGTCGTGACCTGCGGGGCGGGCTGCGGCTGACCGGTCGCCGGGGCCGGCTGGGTCGAGACCGCGGGCGCGCTGCCGCCGCCCTCGTTGCCGCCGGAGATCAGGTGGCCGATGCCGAAGCCGGTGGAGAAACCCTTGACCGCGCCGGTGATGAGCGACGGGTCGACGGCCTTGCCGAACTTGCCGAGGCCCCAGTTGATCATCTTGGTGCTCATGGGGTTCTTGATCTGGTTCATCATGACCTTGGCGCCGGACGCGAGGGCCCCCGCTTCACGGGCTCCGGTGAACAGCGCCTTACCGCCGGAGATGAGCGCCTTGCCGGCGCCGCCGACACCGGGGATCACACCGAGCGCGTCGAGGCCGACCTTCCACATCGGAGCGCCGCCCATCCAGTGACCGGCCATCGCCGCACCGGCGAACGCGACCGAGCCCGCACCGAGGATGGCCGAGGCGACCTGGCCACCGACCGGGATGACGTTGACGACGATGGCAGCGGCCGCGAGCGCGGCGGAGATCGTGGAGAACAGGTCCGCGTTGTCGATCAGGAAGTTCTTGAAGCCGTCCCAGGCACCCTTCAGACCATCCGTGATCTTGTCCCAGATGCTGATGTCCGGCGGCCGGTTCTTCGCGGCCTCGCGAATGGCCTTCTCAGCCTTCGCGGCCTGCTCCTCCCAGTACTTGCGCAGCGCCTCGCCGTTCTGGATGAGGAGCTTGAGGTCGGTCGCGGCGTCCTGGGCCGCGCGCGAGGCGGAGTCGGCCTCCTCGGACAGGGCCTTGGCCTGCTGCTCGGTGAGCTGCTGGAACTGGGCGCCCTCGATCTTGACGTTGACCTTGTCGACGTCGGCGTTCTTCTGGTCGAGCCGCTTGCGGGCCTCGACCGCGCGCTCCTCCAGGTTCTTGGCCTGGCGCTGCATGGTCTCCAGCTCGTCGTGCCAGCCGCGCAGCGCCCTGGAGCAGGCGGCCATCGACTCATGGCCCTGCTGAAGGTACTTGGGCAGCTCGCCGACCTTGTCCTGGAACTTCTTGGCGGCCTCGCCGTCCCAGATCCCGTCCGTCCTGCCGATGCCCACCAGCATCTCGCGCATCTCGTCGAGCTCGTCACCGACCGTCTTGACGTCGTACGCCAGCGACTCGATCGTGTGCAGGTCACCCTTGGCCGGGTTGAACGTCAGTCCGGGCCAGCTGGGATCGTCGAACATCCCCATCGTCTTCTCCCCGTTGTGTGCGCGTGTGCGAGTTGTCTCAGCTGTGGAGCGGGCTACTTCTGACTGAAGCCCTTCTGCAAATCCTGGTCGGTCGTCTGGTACGCCTCGAGCGTCTTCTGCAGACCCTCGTGCAGCTGCTTGGCGCCGTCGGCGATCCGCTTGATGCCGTCGCCCCAGTCGTCCTGGAAACCGTCGCAGGCGTTGTCGAGACCGTCCGTGCCCAGACCCTTGGGACCGACCTTGTTGAGCCGTTCCTGGGCGCCCCGCATGCGGTCGTCCACCTGGTCGAGCCGGTTGATCAGGGTCTTCATACGATCGACATCGATCTGAAAGTCCGCCATCGCCGTGTGCCTCCCCGTAGCGTGATCGGTGATCGCCGGTCAGACTATCGGAGCAGCAACTTTCGGCCTACCTGGCGATGTTCGCTGTCGCCAATTTGTGGCGTGCGCACGCTCACGCGCGGTCCCATACGTGCAGGACGGCCTGGGCGTAGGCAAGCCTGTGGTCCAAGCGGGCCGAGGCGAGGCGGTACTTGCGGCCGGTCTGGTACTCGATCGCGGCGTCCGGCTCGCTGTCCCAACGCCACCGGGTCCAGGTCGGAGGCTCCATCTCCCAGGCGGCTTCCTTCTTCGCCTCGCTCTTCTCACCGAGGAGCAGCCAGAGCGCCCCCTGGGCCGCCATGACCGCCCAGAGCACGAAGTAGAGCGGGGAGATCAGGACGAACACCGCCCACGCCTTACTGGTCCCTACCTCGCCCACCAGCGCTCCACCTCCCTGGACGGGCTCCACGCTCCACTGCACACGCCGCGGCCACGGCAGGATCCGCCCTGCGCGCCGGGTGATCCGGCCGATCGGGGCGCCGTCACCGCCGTAGACCTCGTACACCCCGTCGCCGACGGATCGTACGGAGCTGAGCGGTTCGCCGTTCGGGCCGCTCACCGTGAACGGCGGCCGGGTCCGGCGGCCGCCCTTGGGGGCGTCCTGGGGCACGTGGACGTACGCCAGCGGTTGGTCCTGGGTGCCGGGGCCGGCCTGTTGGACGGTGGTGGTCGGCTCCCCCGGTGCGGCCTTGTCGTACCTGCGCAGTCTCTTGTTGGGGACGTGGATCACGGTCTCCGCAGGAGCGGGCGCCTGGCCGTACGGCCCCGGTTGCTGAGCCTGCGGGGCCCGTTCCTGGCTGCTGTGGTTCATGGCCGCCCAACTGTCGGTCCGGTTGACGATGACGGTCGACAGACTCTCAAAACTGGGTCGGCGATGTCGCGGGGTGGTCGGCGCCGGAAGAACTGGAGACGACTGTTCCACAGGACGTCCACATCATGTCCCCAAGAGCGCTCGCCCCGTATCGGCTCAGCCCTTGGTGGGGCGCCCCTGCCACAGATCCCGCAGCAGCGCGATCTCCGCCATGTGATGGATGAGTTCCAGGTTGGAGCCCCACAGCGTGGAGATGTACGGCTCGTCCGGTGCCGAGCCGTAGGGGTACTGGGAGAAGCCGATCGTGTCGAGCTGTTCCTCTGTCACCTTGCCGACAGCCTCCCGCCAGCGGTCGAGCAGGGACCAGAAGCGTTCCTGGGCGAGGGCCGCGGAGGGGGTGAAGTCGACCAACTCATAGGGATCCGTGCGGCGTTCGCCGAAGGTCCACTCCCATTCGCCCGCGAAGCAGGAGTGGAGGTGGCCGAGGCGCCAGGCGATGGTGGTGACCGGGGAGATGTCGGGCTCCACCGGGCCGGTGTGGGCGAGGACCTCCTCGACCCGTTCGACGCTCACGCTCCAGTCCGCGGCGATCTTCGCGACGCTCATGCCGTCGGCGGCCTGTCGGGCGACCTCGGCGTACTCGCCCGAGGGGATGTCGGGGGCACCCTTGTCGAGGACCCACTCGCCGGGGCCGTACGCCCTGGGCGTCACCGCCTCGCTTCGGCGCCGGATCGACCAGGAGTCCGGCACCGGCTCCCACAGGTACTCCGCGTCGCCGAGCCCCTCGAGCCGGATCTGCGCCCGCTCCCTGACACAGTCGAACTGGTCCAGCAGTACGCCCAGTCGGTCGGTCCGTACTCGCCCCGATTCCATGCCCGGCTCCCCTCGCGATCACGTCCAGCCGGAGGCTAACCGGCCGCCCGCGGGAAGCGCGACGGATTTCCGGGCCTCCGGGTTCCGTTCGGAAAGGTCTGCGCCAACTGAGCCTCGAATCAAGACATGTGACGCCAGGTTAACTTGTTCGCATGATCCGATCGAAGTTACGTTGCTCGGAGAAACTTTCGAACGGGGGTCCCTGTGGGTGTAGTCCTGCCGAGCGAGCTGGATGCGGCCCTGGACCTGATAGGCATCAGCTGGCCCAATGTCGACGAGGACGACTACCGCGACATGGCCCAGGCCATGCGGGAGTTCGCCGACGACATCGACGACGGTGCCGCGGACGCGCATCGGGCGATCACCGACCTCGTCGGCGGCAACGAAGGCCTCGCGATCCAGGCGCTCGAGAAGCACTGGGACCTGGTCAAGGGCAAGCATCTGACCAACCTCGCCGAAGCGGGCCGGGTGGCGGCGACCGCGCTGGACGCGGTCGCCGTGCTGATCGAGGGCGCGAAGATCGCGGCAATCGCCCAACTCGGCATCCTCGCCGCGGAGATAGCGGCCGCCATCGCGGCCGCCCCGCTCACCTTCGGACTGTCCACCCTGGGCGGTATCGCGGGGACACAGGTCACCCGGATCGCGGTCAAGCGCATCTTCGAGGAGGTCTGCGAGGAGATCGCCGGGCGGATCATGGAGGTCGCGATGGGCCCGGTCTTCCAGGCCATCGGCGCGATGGCGGGCGACCTGGTCGTACAGATCGGCGGCAACGCACTCGGGACACAGAACGGCGTCGACCTCGGCCAGACCGCGAAGGCCGGCGAGAAGGGTCTGGGCGAGGGCGTCGACACCCTCAAGTCGGGCGGGATGCAACTGGCCAGCGCGGGCGGGGGTGCGGGCGGGTCGATGCAACTGGCCGGTGCCGACGGTGGGTCCAGCAGCTCGGGCGGCGGTGGCGGGGGCGGCGGTCAGTTCAGCATGGACCTCGACTCCTACGACCGCGCGAGCAACGGACTCAAGGGCGCGGGCGGCAAGATCCGGGACGGGGCCGGCACCAAGCTGTCCCGTGCGAAGTCCTCGCACGGCCGTGCGCGGGGCAAGGATCCGCTGACCAACCTCCTCGACCCCATGGTGGACGAGGTCATGGAGGGCATCGGTCGAGGCGTCAAGCGCTCCGCCGACCACCTCGACGAGAGCATGACCGGCGGCCTGAAGCAGATGGCCAAGCGTCACAAGGACAACGACGACGAGACCGCCCTGTCCCTGAAGCAGTTGCAGAAGGGCAACGACGGCAAGACGCCCATGTACCTCATGGGCGATGACGGCACGCTCAAGAAGCTGCGGGCCGACGGCGGGACCGACAAGCTCACCCAGGACGACCGGGACCGCCTGGGTCTCAGGCTCGACGGCGACAACGCCGGCCGGCCGCTCCCGGGCGAACCGAACCTCAAGCTCCACGGCAAGGAGCGACCGCGGCCCCTCAGCAACTCGCAACAGGTCGAGCTCGGGAGCACCCCCCTGTCCCAGGCCGTACAGCTGGCCCGACACTCGGACAAGAGCTACGGCAACCACAAACAGGTCAACGGGCAGGACAAGTTCGAGAGCAACAACTACGCCGCCGCCCGGTTCGACAGCGCGAAGAAGGACGACAGCAACTTCATCATGGTCGCGCGCAGTTCGGGATTCCGTCACTCCGAGCGCATGATCGGTTTCCCGGTCCTCCGGGACGGCGCCGGTGGCCGTATGACCGAGCTGTACACGGAAAGAGCTCCCTGTTCGTCCGCGCCGAACTGCAGCGCGTGGATGAAGGAGAGACTCTCGCACGTCGATGTCACCCACAGCATCGATTACGGAAACACAAAGGAATCCAGAGCCTCAGGCAACGCGGAAATGATGGATTATCTGGACCGCCTCAAGGCGAACCGGCACAAATAACGCACATGCTAGCATCGGGCACTCCGATCATCCGCAAGGCAGGCAGGTCACGAGATGACGTCCCCCATCGACCGGGAGACTCTGGAATCCGAGTTCGATCCGGAGGAGCTCACCACCTTTTCCGCGGCGGTGGTGGCGAACATCCGGCACGAGCCGAGTGCGGACTTCCTTCGCAATGTCGGCATCCCGGCCCGCCCGAACCCCTGGTTCGACCTCGTGGACGGCTCTCCAGAGCAGGCCAGGACGCTCGGCGACGCCTACGACGACCTGCGCGAGCGGTGGACGGACCTGCCCGAAGGGGCCGAGAACTGGGTCCTGCTGGGCATGGTGCCCTATGACGACATCGCCCTGGACGGGGTCACCGGTGTCGTGTACTGCCTGCCGGGCGACGAATCCGAGACCTATCCGCTGAACAAGGATCTCCCCTCCTTCGCCCACTTTCTCTATCTGCTGGAGAAGGAGCGCCCTAACTACGACTTCGAGTCGGAACTCGAGAATATCGACCCGGAAAGTGCGGCGGCACGTCTCACCGAGCGTATGCGGGAAATCGACCCGGCCGCTCTTGAGGTGAGTAATTCCCGCTGGCACGACATCCTCGAGTATGTCGCCGAACCCGAGGCGAGGTAATGGCGATGAATGACAGTGACATTCGGCGCATCGGTGGGATCACCCTCCCCCTGACCGTCGGCCCGTACTTCGCGACGGCCGCGTCCGACCCCGTACCGCTGCACGAGTTCGCCCAGGAAGTCGGCCGTACGGTCGTGCTGGAGGAGTGCCGGGATTGGGCGCGGCTCGGTTCCGACCGCGGGTTCGAGCTCTGCGCCGACGACGAGGGTGTCGTACGCGCCGTGCTCCTGGACTGGACCGAGGAGGCGCGGTTCGTGAACGCGACTCCGGAAGCCTTCGCGCAGTCGCTCGTCGTGCTCGACCAGGGCCTCGCCCAGATCCTCGGCACCGACGAACCGCAGGAGGCCGCCGCCGCGTTCGCGGAGCTGGAGCAGCGGCTGCGGACCCTGGATCCGCGGGCGTTCGAGGGGCGCGAGCACTGGTGGCCCCTCGTCCTCGACGACATCCGTGACACCGCGAGCGCGGAGTGGTTCACCGCCTTCGAGATCGTCAATGACCAGGGCGAGAAGCAGATCGTCACGCAGGCCGGTGACATCGGCGTCCACCCGGAGGAGCGGCTGTGGGCCCGGTTGCGGGCCGCCGGTGTGCAGCCGGAGCAAGTGCTGCGGATCCACACCGAGTTGGAAGCCTGCTTCATGCCGGGCCACTACTGCGCGGTGTGGCTCGGGCAGGTCTTCCCCGAGGCGCAGCTGACGCACAACTTCCCCTACGGGGAGACGGCGGAGTCCCGCGCCGAGGGCATCCGGCTGCTGCGCGAGGCGGCCGCCCAGCAGCCCGAGTAGAGCGAAGAGGGGTTCAGCACATCATGACCGTCGGCACCGTCACGCCGGACATCGCGTCCTGGCCGCCGCTCGACGACCGACTGCGCTCGCACGGGCAGCGGTTGTTCGAGTGGGCCGCCGATGCGAAGGGCCCCCGGCTCTGCCTGGTCCGGGGTGCCGAGGGCAGCGGCAAGAGCGGCCTGCTCGCCTGGCTGCTGGCCGGGACCGTCGGCCGGCCGGGAATCACCGTCCACGCCACCGTGCCGTCCGCGGGGCTGACCACCGAGAGCTTCGCCTGGGAGTTGGGGCGCCAGCTCGGCTACGGCCCCCTCTCCCCCGACCGTCTGCTCGACCAAGTGGCGGCGGACGAACGGCCGTTGCTGTTGCTCGTGCCCGATCTGCACCGGGCGGGGGCGGGCCCCGCGGATCTGCCGTCGGCGGCTCCCGAGACCCTGGTCGCCGAGCTGCTGGAGCCGTTGCTGGCCATCCCCCATCTGCGCACGGCTGTCGAGGTCGGGACGTCGGGACTGCTGGGGGCGGACGGCGTCGAGGTGGTCGACCTCGGTGAGGGGGACGGCCGCGACACCGGACAGCCCTCGTATGCCGATCTCGTGTCCACGGTCCCCCGCACGGCCGACGACCGCCCCGACTGGTCCCAGGCACCCGACCCGGTGCGCCGGCGCGTCCTCGACGCGGCCCTGCGCACCGACGACCAAGGGGCCGCCGTACGAGCCCTGTTGGCCGACCCCGGCTTCCTGGTGCACGGCTCGGCCGCCGCGCTCACGGCCACCCTCGCCGACGAGCGACTCCCGGTGCCCGGGCGGCTGCGCCAGGTGTGGAGGCGAGCCGCCCCGGAGCTGACGGCGTATCACACCGACAGTGCCGAACGGGCCGCCCTGCTGCACGCCGCCGCGGTCGACACGGACCCGGACCTGACCGAGTACCTGCGACCACTCGCCCATCAGCACTGGTGGTCCACGGTATGGGCCAGGCGGGCCCTCCCGGTGAACGCGCTGGCTCTGGTGCCGGGCACGGAGCGAGGACTGCTGGTCTCGGACCCGACGGGGCGGCTGCGGGCGTATGACGTGGAGAGCGGTGCGACCGTCGACGCGTCCGAGGGGACGGCATCACCGTCCGTCGACGCGTCCGACGGGACCGCATCACCGTCCGTCAACGCGTCCGCCGTAGCCGCAGCGTCCTCCGTCCACCCCGCCTCCGTACGCCCCCGCTCCCTCGCCCCGCGGGACGCCCGCTCGGCACTGCTGCTCGACCGTTCCGACGCGCTGCTGCCGCTCGTGACCGAGGACGACCCGACCACCGCGTTCGCGCTCGAGCGCATCGCCGAGCATCACGGTTCGGCCGCGCTCACCGCGGAGGAGTCGCTGGTCACCGCGCTCGGCAGCGGCGGCACCCGGAGTCCGTACGCGGTCGTCGGCGACCGGGGCGGCACGGTGCACGTGTGGTCCCTGGGCGAGTACCAGGACCTCCCGCGCTCCTTCGGTGTGCACGAGCAGCCGGTCACGGCCGCCACCGTCGTCGACACCGCCGACGGACTGACGCTCACCTTCAGCGCCGGGGCGGACGGCTCGGTGCGGCTGTGGGAGGTCTCGGCCGAGCCGATGCCCGAGCCGGTGCAGCAGCGCGCGTACCGGGTCACCGCGCTCGCCGCGGCGGACACCTCCGCCGGTCCGGTGCTCGCCGTGGCCTGGAGCGACGGCGAAGTGCATCTGTGGCACGTGTTCTCCGGCAGGGTGCGGGTGCTGCCGTGGCTGGGCGACTGCGACGCCCTCGCGCTGACCCCCGGGGGGCTGCTGGTCATCGGGGACCCCGAGGGGGTCTCCGCCGTACGGCTGCGGCTGGATGTGCTCTGGGAGCGGTGAGGCGCCGTCTCGGCTGTCCGAAGGGGCTGCTCGTCCCGGTGACGGCCGCCGTCGGTTCCTGCCGGGCCGGCGCTTTCGGTGCGGTGAAGGAGATCCCGGCGGCCACCAGCGTGGCCAGCTGCAGGAAGTCTTCCTCCGCCTCGAAGACCTCGGTGGACAGGGACACCACGTGGTATCGCGGTTCTGCCACGCGAATCCCTCTTCCCCGGCGACGGTCTCGGCCCCTCCGGCGGAGATCCCGGGGTAGCGGGCGGGATTGACCCGGACGTGCCCGCGCACGTTCGGGGCGCCGTCGCGGATCTCCCCACGCAGTTCCTCGCGCAGCCGGCCGGGCGGACGGGCGCCGGAGCGCGGCCTCCGCACGTCCGTTCCGTCGCCGTACCGGCGCTGTCGCACCCCCGGACGCCACGGTTCCCTCACGGGGATTCACACCATCGCCCCACTCGGACCACACCACCCCCCTCGTGCTTTTCCGTATGGATCACCATCTTTTGCCGCCCGGATGAGGAAGACGGCGATCAGCGGCACCAGGCCGAAACCGACAAGCTTGTAAGGTGTCATGAGCATTTCGGGGGAGCTTTTTGATCACTTGAGCGTCATGCTCCATTTCGCTGTGGGCTCCCACGCATCATCGAGACTCATGGGGAGAGGGAGTTCATGTCGTACCCTCCGCCGCCCGGAGGGCCGGGCGGCGCGTATCCACAGGGGCAGGGAGGGTGGGCACCACCTCCGCAGCCTCAGCCTCAGCCTCACAGTGGTGTGCCCTATCCGCCGCAGGCCGCGCCGGGTCACTACGGCTATCCGCCGCAACCGCCCACCACGGCGCCGGGTTGGCCCACGGCACCCCACCCGCCGTATCCGCACCAACAGCCTCCCGGTGGAGGCGGTGGCGGTGACCAGGGCGGCGGGAGCGGCCTGAAGAAGGCCGTCATCGGTGTCGTCGTCCTTGCCGTGCTCGCCGTGCTCGGAGTGGGCGGTCTCGCCGCCTACCAGGCCCTCGGCGGCGGCGCGTTGCCCACCGCGACGGGCGACGCGCAAGGCGAGCAACTGCTCAGTCCGGACGACATCGAGGAGCTGCTCGACGGCCGTAGTCAGGCGTTGAGGAGCGGTGACGAGGACACATATCTCGCCCCCTTCACCGGTGAGGCCAAGGGCACGCAGAAGAACCTCTTCGAGAACCTGCGCAAGATCCCCTTCACCCAGGCCGAGTACTCCGTCCTCAAGACGACCGGATCGACCACGGACGAGTACGGCGACGGAGCCACGATCGCCCTCGACGTCGCGTTCGTCCACAAGATCCAGGACGTGGACGTCAGGCCGGTGTCCGAGTGGTACCGCTGGATCATCAAGCGGGAGTCGAAGGACGCCGAGCCGCGGATCACCAAGGTGGGTCCCTCGCCCGGCGCCTACGGCTCCAAGGGTTATGTGTTCTACCCGGCCCCCTGGGACCTCTACGAGGACATGCACGTCGTCAAGAAGGCCCACACGCTCACGATCTCGAACAAGAAGTACGCCACCGACACGGACCGCTATGCGCCGTACATCGAGAAGGCGGCGGCCGACGACATCGAGCTGTGGAAGGCGAACGGTCCCGAGGACACCGAGACGCCCACGGGATTCGTGGCGGTCCTCGAACCCGACCGCAAGACCTACTCCTCCCTGTACGGCTCGGAGTCCGTCGAGTGGGAGGCCGGCCAGAGCGTGGCGATGCCCACCTTCGACGCCGGGTACGGCGGGGACGAGAAGGACCTGGAGTACGGCGGTGCCCGGGTCAAGATGGACACGTCCGGAAGCCGTTTCACCAACGCGACGTACTGGCCCAAGCTCGTGCAGGAGATCTCCCACCACGAGTTCGCGCACGCCATCGTCCAGCCGCTGGAGGCCACCGGCACCTTCGTCACCGAGACCAACGCCCGCTGGTGGGTGGTGGAGGGCTTCGCCGACTACGTCGCGTTCCGCTTCGACACCGAGCTCGGCGCGTGGAACGTCCGCAACGACGTCACCGGCAAGGAGTTCGGCGGCACGCTGCCCACCTCGGCCGGGAGCGGGGACGAGGTGGGCACGGACTACACGGTCAGCTACCTGGCCATCCGGTTCATCGCCGAGAAGAGCGGCACGGCCGCCGCGCTCCAGTTCGTCGCCGACCACTACCGCGACCCCAAGCGGCTCGACCAGCAGCTGCGCGACGCCACGGGCATGGGGGAGAGCCAGTTCCAGGCCGCCTGGGCGAGTTATGTGAGGAGCCACAGCTGATGAGCACAGACGGCATGCAGGGAGCGGGCGGGGCGTACGGCGGGCAGCCTCCGCCGCCGGTGCCACCGCCGGGATACGGCTACCCGCAGCAGCCTCCGGCACCACCGCAGGGAGCTCCGCCGCAATCTCCTGCGCCACAGGGTCCGCCGCCGCAGGGCCCACCGCCGCAGCAGTACGGCTACGGATACGGGTCTCCCCAGCAGGCCCCTCCGCCGCCCGCGCCCGGGTACGGGGCCCCGCAGGCACCTCCGCCCGGATACGGAGGCCCGCAAGCACCTCCGCCCGGGTACGGCGCTCCGCAGCAACCCCCGCAGGGCTACGGCTTCCAGCCCCAGCCGCAGCCGTACGGCTATCCCGGCCCCGTCGGTCCTGGCGGCGCGGCTCAGCCCGGGAGCACGCGCAAGAAGCCGGTCGGGATGATCGTGCTGCTCGTCATGGCCGTGCTGGTCCTGAGCGGGGCCGGGTTCGGGGCCTGGTACATGTTCATCGGCTCGCCGAGCAACAACGTCCTGTGGACCGTTCAAGGCACCGAGCAGAACGGTGACGAGGTCGGCGCGGCAATCCAGGCGAACACCCGGGGCACCTGGTTCACCGACAAGGCTGTGGTGCAGACACTGTCCACCGGTGTGAAGGCGTACGACCTCGACACGGGCAAGCAGTTGTGGGCCACGGCGCTGCCCGGTGACAGCAACGAGGCGTGCGTCGCACCCGAGAACTCCTCCGGTGACATCGGGATCGTCGCCTACGGCGAGGGGAATGCCTGCGACCACGTGGTGGCCTACGACCTCGGCAGCGGCAGGCAGCTCTGGGACAAGGACCTCAAGCCCGGTGACACGACGTCGAAGGACCAGGTGTCGGTCGCGCGGGCCGGCGATGTCGTCGTCATCAACGCCGCGAAGGTGACGCTGGCCCTGAAGGCGGCCGACGGCACGACAGCCTGGGATCCGAAGAAGTTCGCGACCGAGGACTGCGACAGCGGCGAGTTCACCGGCGGCAAGGCGCTGATCCGGGTCCGCGGCTGCCAGATCAACGACTTCGACGACCCCGACTGGGGACAGAACTGGGACGAGGTCTCGCTGATCGACCCCGCCACCGGCCAGGCCCGCTGGACCTACCACCGCAAGGTCCCCAAGGACAGTTTGGGCGAGCTCGACGGCGGTGACGTCATCTCGACCTCCCCCGTCGTCCTGATCAGACACAGTGACGACGGAGATGCCCTGTTCTCCCTCGACGACGAGACCGGCAAGGTCCGCAGCCAGTTCTCCCCCGCCACTCCGGCCGAGTACGTCATGACCCACGACTCGCGGGGCGGCCCCTGGTCGGAGGCGGGTGTCTTCGGCGACACGTTCGTCATCGGTGTGACCAGCGAGAAGAGCAAGGAACTGCTGGCCGCCTACGACCTCGACAGCGGCAAGGAGCTGTGGAAGACCGAGGCGGTCGAGTTCAGGGCGTTCTATCCGTTGCCGGCGGCGGGAGGCGACCGGATCCTGGCCTACCGGGACAACAACGACAACGACGCGGGCTCCGAGCTGGTGGAGCTGGGCGCGAAGGACGGTGCTATCAAGACCGTCGTCGAGTACCCGGCGGACGTCCACAAGGGCATGTCGGTCTTCGCCAGGCCCTACTGGCACGACAACCGGCTCTACGTCTCCGAGGCGAACCCGTCCGTCGTCTACGGGGACACCCCGTACACCCTGGTGGCCCTGCCCACTGCCGACTGAGCCCCGGCCGCAGTTGAAGAAGAGCTCCCGTCGCCTGTTCCTTACGGACCCCGGCGACGGGAGCTTCTTCGTACGTCAGTGCTCTGCGGCGATCCTCGTCAGCCCCGAGCAGTCCTGCCCGCCGGCGGGATCCGGCTCGTACACCCAGTAGAGCGCGGCGAGTTGGGCCAGCAGGAGGACGGGGACGAGACAGGCCGCCGCCAGGGCGAGGCCGCCCGGTCGCTGCCCGCGCCGGCGCAGCAGCACCAGCGTCAGCAGAGCCGCGAGGGCGCAGGCGGGAGCGGCCCAGGCGGTGACGTACATGCGGGTGGAGGGGCCCAGGTAGCGACAGTTCTGGAAGGTGTCGCCGTCGAAGGAGAAGTGGGCGGCGAGGAGGCCCGCGGATGCAAGGACCAGGACGGGTACCAGCAGGGCCCAGCGGGACGTCTTGACGGTTCCGGTGCTCATCGGTACCAGTCCGGGTTGGGGCGGACGATCCGGATGTTCTGCTGCCCTTCGTGCTGCTCGGTGGCGGGGAGCCGCCCCTCCAGGCTGACGTTCTGGTACGAGTCGCTGTGCTGGGTGTACTTGATCTCGCCGTCCGGCATCACCGCGGTGACGATCGCCGCGTGGTGCGTGTTGCCCTTCTCGATGGAGTCGTTGGGCCCGGACTGCTCGTAGTAGATGATGTCGCCCGGCTTCACGTCGGAGCGCGGGACCTCGCTGCCGCCGTGCTCCAGCATGAAGTTCTGGTTGTTCTCGGCGGCGGCCCAACTGTCGGAGTAGGCAAGGCGCTTGTCGACGCCGTCGGCGCCGGTGCGGTTGCCGATCATCCAGGAGTCGTCGTCGGACGTCCCCCAGATGCTGGTCTTCTCCTTCATCCCCGCGTGCAGCAGGGCGTTGGAGACGAAGTTGGTGCAGTTGTTGCCGAAGTCGGTGGGGTCGTCCTTGTCCCAGTTGGCGAGGGCGTACTCGACGAGCTTCACCCGGTCGTACTTGCCGTTGCCGCGCAGCTCCTGCCTCACGTCGGCCGGAATGCCGTCGAGGTTGGCGATGGCGACCGGCTGGGCGAGCATCATGTCCTTGCGCTGCTGTTCGCTCAGCCCGTTCCACCACTGCCGGACGGTGGTCGGGTCCTCGCCGACCGGGATGTCATGCGCGAGCATCTGCATCTGGACGTGCGAGGCGTGCGTCTGGAGGTCGTTGAGCGCCTTGCCCGGATCGGTGAGTCCGGTCTGGCCGCCGAGCTTGGCGAACTCCTCGGCGGCCAACTTGTCGGCAGCGGTGACCTGTTCGACGGCCTGGTCGACAAGGTCCTGCACCTGTGTGCGGTACGGCCCCATCTCCTCGGCCTCCGTACGGCTGCGCGGCGGCGGACCCGTGACCGTCCCGTCGACGCCGACCTCGAGACCGTACTGGGCGGCGAGATCCACGGCGGCCCGCATGGTGCTGTGCGCGGTTTCGATGGTCGTGGTCATCCCGTCGGCGACCATGTTGACGGACAGGAGGATGTCGTAGGCCGCCTCCAACTGGTTGGCGAGCAGCTCGAATTCGGCGGCCGCGGCGGCACCGACCTCGTCGGTCCAGTTGTCCTTCAGCGGCTTCGCGCCGTACTCCCGCAGGTCCTTCGCCGCGTCCAGGGAGTACTTGGCGAGGGCGTGCCACTCGTCGGCGGCCGTCGCCCAGGTCTTGGGGCGGGCGTTGTTGATTCCTTCGTACGACACCATGATCAGGCCCTCCCGAGGTCGTTCAGCCCGGCCCGCAGCCGCGACTCGGCCTCGGCGTCCGCGCGGTCGTAGCCGTCGGCGGACTCCCGGAGTTTCTGGCTGAGTTCGCCCATCCGCCGGGCGAGGGAGACCATGTGCTCCTCCCACTTCTCGGCACAGACCTTGAGGTGTACGGGGCTCTCCCAGCCGTTGCCGTAGTGGGCGCCGTACACCTCGTCGCTGGTGTCGAGCGAATGACTCAGACGCTTCATCGTCTGCTGGGACAAGGACTCGGTGTCATCGGCCGCGGCGCGTACGCGCACAGCGTCGATGTCGATGTCGGCCATGGACAACTCCCCCGATGTGAACTGGCTGTCGAAAATCATCGTACGGGGGCTCCGGGGGGCCTCCGCCGAACCTTCACACCCGCCCCCCATGTCGTGGACGGCACTCTTCGCAGGGCCCAATCCGCCCCCTACGGCCCCCTCCCAGGTCATGGTGTGTTCGTCGCACGCCGCCAGGGGACCCGGTCAGTGCCTCTCCTCCGGTGTCGTCGGCGAGAGGCCTGTTCACCGGCGGGTCTCAACCTGCTGCGCGACCATCGCCGTGGTCCATCCTCGCCACCGCCTGCGCGGCGAAACCGGCGAGGGGCGCCAGCACACCCGCCGCAGCCGTCCACAGCCGCCATGCGCCGCTGTCCGGGACGAGCAGCAGGACGGTCAGACAACCGAGCGCCACCGCGAACCCCACGACGACCGGTGCGGACGCGGTCACGAGCCAGCCGGCGCCGAGGTCCAGGAGATGGACCCGGCGCTCGGAGTCGGGTTGCGCGGCACCCATCACGCCCTGTTCCTCGATCTCCTCCGCCACCCGCACCGGGACCGCGCCCGGCAGTTGCCAGCCGTCGTCGCCCACGAGCTCGGCGAGGACATCCCGGCCACGACGTTGTCGCGGATGCCAGAGCAGCCAGCCGTGCGCGCCGGTCAGGGCAGCCCCCGCGGCTTCGGCGTCCATCTGGGAATGGAAGGGAACCTGCCGCCCACCGCCCTCCAGCACCAGGCACCGCAGCGTGCGGGTGTTCTCCCGACGCTTTTTCTCGTCGGCCGCCTCCGGACTGCCGTGCGGGGGTGCGTCGGTGTGCTCGACCGTGCCGGTGACGGTGACGCGCAGCGCCTTCCACTCGGGGCCGACGGTACGCGCGGGACGGCGGAGGCTCTCTTTCCTCCACCAGTGGACGAGCGGGGCGACCGTCGCCAGGGCCCAGAAGCCCCCGATCACCCACGCGTCACCGAACTGCACGGCTCGTCCGGCGAGTTGACGCTCCACGTCCTCACGCTGGTCGTCACCGATGGCGCCCAGTTCGGGGTGTGCGGGGACGTAGGCGACGTAAAGGTCGCTGCCGACACCTTGTCGCCGATTCGTGGACGCCTCGAACTTGGCCGGCACAGCACGCCCACCGGTCGGTGACGGGAGCAGGACGGTGAGGTCGGCCGTGGCGGCAGCGAAACGGCTGCTGCCCTCCGCGACCTCGTTCTCGATCTTCACGATGGGACGCTGCTCGATCACTGCGTCTGCCTGTGCGAGTACCGAACTCGTGCCCGTTCCCCGCGCGTCGGCCGCCGCCAGCGTCACCCAGAGAGCCAACAGCGCAGGAACGGCGACCGCGGCACCTGCGAAGCGGGCCGACAGCCAGCACGCACTGCTCAGTCGCGACGGCACTGCACCTTCCCCGCGGTCAGGGGTCGCCGACGCTGCTTGCACACCCCATAGGTAGGTGTCGCGGCGGCACCGACTGCCCCAGGACGCCACGGTTACGCCCAAGATCAGCCAGCAGGCCGCCAGCAGGGTCAACGAGCACCACAGGACAGCTGTCCGGATTGGCGTGGCCCCTATGAAGAGCCATGCGGCGGTCAGCGCCACAAGGGCGAGCGGGGCGGCTGAAGCGACGAACCGTCCACAGCGCGGGAAGAGGTGGAACCCGGCGCCGTCGGCGGCATCGTTCTCACCCTTGTCCATAGTCCACTCAGCACTCACCCGAACGCTCCGTAGCGTCGCGTGTCGGGCCGCTCCCGCAATGCCTTGCCGTCCTCACTCGCATCTTTCCGCGTGTCAGCGGCGCCACCAGGCCTTTCAGCTTCCTCCTCAGCGTTGGGGTCGCCGTTGACGGCCGCATCGAGTCGTTTGGAGATGTTGCCGCCCGCGCCAAGGCCGAAGCCGATGGGGGCGTTGGTCGCCACGTCGCCGACCAGACCGTGCGCCGTGGAAACTGTCCGTCCGTCCGTGGCCCTGTGAACGGCTGCGCCGCCGGCTCCTCCGGTAAGGCCTCCGGCGACGGCTCCGAGCGCCAGCTGAGATCCGTCGAAATGCTGCTTGCTACGAAGGTTGTTGATGGTGTCACCAGCGACCGAGGAGAGTACGCCTACAGTCGCGCCGTCCGCAGCATGCGCCACCACGCCTCCGCCCAGCGTCGAAGCCAGATGACCGGACAAGTACTTCCCGCCAAGTACACCCACAACCCCGTTGACAGCGTTGCTCTGATACTCGGGGCCATTGCCGGTGGCCAGGCTCGTCGCGATCCCCGTACCGGTCCCCGCACCCCACTGCACACCGAGCTCGACCACCAGTCGCCACCCCGCGTTCCCCCTCGCCAGCCCGCGAACGTACCGGAACACACGAGCGGCGGCGTTGAGCAGGCGCCCCAACTTCGAGGCGGCCTCGGCGGCCTGCGCAGCCAGGCGGAGGGCGTTGGCGACTCCGGCAGGCGCGGAGAAGCCCAGCGTGACAAAGGACAGCGCGGCGGACGCGGCGATGGATACACCGATCTCAAGGTAGATCTGATGAATCTCATCATTGATCTCCTCGATGTTGTCGGCCGCCTCCTCAAGCCCCTTGGCCGCCTGCTCGAAAAGCGGCGCAGTCTCCTCGACCGCTCGCCCGACATTCGCCCAATGCTCACGGAAGGCCTCGGCAGATTTCCCCCGCCAATGCTCACCGAGTACGGCCCGCACCCTCCTGTCGAGCCCGACGTACGCCTCCTCCAGCTCCTCCCCCATGGTCCGCCACCCCTTGGCCGCCGCACGCAGCACATCGGGGCGGCCACCGGGATTCACCACCTCGATCCCGGCTTCGTACACCTTCTCGGCGACACTCTCCTCGCTCACGTCTTCCCACCCTTGAACAGACCCGCGAGAGCCTCGTCCGACGCTTTCGAGTTCTTCGCGTTGTCCTGGAGAGCATGGCTCACCTCATCGAGGTGCCGAGCCAGGTTCCCCAACGATTCGACCATCCCCGCGGCCAACTCCACATAGGCCGACGTGACCTCTTCGGACTCCGTCAAGAACCCGAAACCGTCATGGATCTGCTCCGCCCCCGTCGTACGCTCAAATTCCCTGACCGCACTCGCCAAGTCATAGGCCCGCGTATCGAACGCGCCGGCCAGCTTCGCCAGTTCTTGCGGATCTAAAGAGAAGTCACCAGACATGCGCCGCTCCGTGCACTCATTCCTCGACGACCCTTGGTTTGCACTTCCGCAACCGCGCGCCGAGCGAAGAGTCACGTACCAGCACACGATGGAGGGACGGAGTCAACTCCCCGCCAGGTGACACCACTTGTTTCGGATGCGCTGGGAGGGCGGGAAACATGACTTCACGATGACCGCCGTCGGTCCCTGGGGCCAGGTGAGCGGCGAGGGGGCCGACTGCTTCGACGCGCTGACCGGGATCCGCGACCACCCCGGCCACGTCCCGGCGCCGTTCACGAGCGAGCGCCTCTGCTCGCCGGGCTCCAGGACGGTGCCGTAGCGCCGGTGATTGAGCGTCCTTGACTCAGGAGGGCAGGGCCGCCGGTGCGCCGCACCCATGGCGGGCCGCCGACTGCTCCGCGAAGTGCTCCAGGTCCGCGCGCTCCGCTTTCGTGAGCGGGTCCGAGGTCAACTTCCGGTCGCTGCCTTCCAAAGGCGATGCGTGGTAGTAGCCGACGCCCAGCGCGCCCTGACAGGTGGCCGACGTCCAGGCGGTGTAGACATCGGTGCCCGAGGGGGTGTCGTGGCCGCCGTACGGGCCGTTGACCACCGCCTGGGAAGCATCGCTGAAAGGACCGTACGCGGCGGCAAGTTGCAGATCGCCGACGAGTAGACACTCCTCGGCCGGTGACGTTCCAGCGGCGGTTTCCCGTACCTTCTTCACCGACGTCATGCCCTTGCAGGTCCCGGTGGCATCGCTCGCCGACGCGGTGGTGGCTTCGGCAGCAGGAGCGGTGAGCTTGTCCGAGTCTCCCGGTTCCGTCGCACAACCGGTTTTCTCTGCGGCACGCTGGGCTGCCCCGGTCACCGTACGGGCGAGTTCGAGCCGGACGGCCTTCGTGACCTCGTTGCCGTAGGGAGACTCGCCCGCCACGAGGATTCCGCTGCCCTCCTCCGGCGTCCAGTTCTTACAGCTGAGCAGTACCGACGCCGTGGCCTCGTCCTCGTCGGTGACCATGAATCCTCGCCAACCCGCGTCCAGAGGTACGGGAAAGGACTCCTGATCACGCTGGAAGGAATAGAAACCGTATGCGTTGCGAGCACCGGACGCGGTCTCGATCGATATGACGACGCCGTCGACATCGCATGTCGTCGCCAGACCGGATGGCTCCGTCACATCACCGGACACGTCGAACTGCTTGCTGGAGACGTGAAAGCCCAAGCCGAGCAGGGAGAGTTTCGACTTTCCCGCGAGGCTCAGCACCGGGTCGACCGGAAGCATCCCACTGCATACTCGCGCGGTCCTGGCGGCCGGGTACTGGAGTTGGAATCCGTAGTACCCGGCCCCCAGGACGGCCAGCGTCAGCGCGGAACTGATCAGCCGGCGTCTCCCGTTCCTTCGGAGCCATGTGCGGTGATCCCACGTCATGGGGACTCATTTCAGGTGCAGGTCGGTCCGCGGTCAGGAGCCGAAGGAAGGTGACTGGTCAGCCGCGGAAACAGGCTTCAGACACCCGGCACCGAGGACGGAGTGGTTGGCGAGGCGGGCAGCGACGGCTGCGATGGTGAGACGTTGACTGTCCGAGTTGCCGTCGGAAGCGCCCGGAGCCTCGACGGAGACGCTGAGGCGAGCTGTCGCGTTGCCGTCCAACTTGCAGGGGATGTATACCGCCGCGCTCGAGTCACCGGACAGCGCCACGGACTTTTGCGCACCGGCGGCCGTGCTGCTCAGGGGCTTCGTCTCGCCCGGCAGGCGGCCCCGTTCCTTGAGGTCGTCCTCCCATGCCTTAGCGTCGGCGGTGGTGAGGCGGACCCGTGCGTCGAGCTGCGTCTTCTCGTCGCCGTCGATCGTGCAGTCCAACCGGTACGCGTCGCCCGCACCGGACTCGGTGAACTCCGTTGAGGTGACCCGACGGCCGGTGAAAGTGGTCTGCTCGATGAATCCCATGTCGACGGCGGAGAGAATGCCACCGCAGTCAGCGGAGACACCCGTGCCACGGAACGGGATGAAGCGGTCGCCGATGACTGTTCCCGCGACCAGGCAGAGTATGGCCAGCAAGCCGACGGTCAGGCGTTTCCGAAAGGCAGAGCTCGTGCTCACAGGGACCTCGGGTTCGGGGTGGGTGGGGTCGGTCACGGGCTGGCCTCTCAATTTCCCAGGCCGGATGTATCGGCATCGAGGTCACTGGCGTAGTCGTCCAGGTTGTCCTTGGCGTTTCCGTGGCCGCTGTTGAGCCCCTTGCTCACCGCGGTGTCCACCTGTTCCTGGCTCAGCCCGGTCTCGGCCCGCTCGTTCGCGAGCATCGCGGCGTTGCTGGTGACCGCCATGAAGGACCTCTTTCGGTCCTCGACCTCTCCACCTGTGCTGTAGACGACTTCGCCGAGCGAGTCCCTGGAAGCACCGGAAACCATCGAGTCGATCACCTGGCCACTGACCCACTCGGCTGCGGCACCGGCCACGGCCCCGCCCGCCGGAGACGCGATGGTGGCGGTCCCCGCGCCGATACCGATACCGACGCCGGTCTTCGCCCACTCCCCCGCTGCCTCGATACGGCTGTTGAACACCGCGTCGTCCGCGACCTTGTCGTGGATGACGGCGTCCTTGCGGGCCGTGCCGATGATGCCCTCGATCTCCGCCGAGTTCGTGCTGATCTTCTCGATCTTCTCGGTCGCCGAGACGTCGTACGCCCCCGGGTGCTCGAGGTGATACTCCATCAGCGAGCTGGTGTACTGCGTCTGGCCGTAGTTGATCGCCGCGTAGCCGTCCGGATCCTGGGCCACCGTGTACAGGAACCGCGTGACGTCCCGTTCGCTCTTGTCGCTGATGGTCGCCGGTGCGCTGTCGCCCTCGGGGTAGAGCTTGTCCAGGCCCTGCTCGTCGTTGGCCAGGGCGCGGTTGATGTCGGGCATGTACTCGGCGGACATGCGGCCCAGGCTGTCGTTCATTCCCTTGTGGGCGAGCTCGGGATGCTGGGACACATCCGAGATGATCTTCGAGGTGAGGTCGGCCTGCTCGGTGGTGTGCTTGGGGAGCGGGTTCGGGATCGGGGCGTCGTACGCGTGCCCGGTCGTGGCGGATTCCAGAGCGTGACCGAGGTTGTTGTAGCCGTTGGGGTTCTTGTCGTCGCCGGTGTAGCCGGCACCCTCGGGCCAGTGCCGGTCCTTCATCAAGTAGTCGTAGTGGTCGACCTTTTCGCCGTTCACCGAGGTCTCGGAGCCGAAGAACTCTGTGGAGGCCTCCGGGTTGTGCCCCAGGGCGTCCATGTACCCGGCCATGGGGTCGAGCGCCCCGATGTTGGTCGTGCCCAGCGTCCGCGGATAGCCCCAGTACGCGTCCGGGTTCTGCCCCGCGTTGGCGCCGTTCCTCTCCGCGGTGATCAGGGCGTCGCCGTAGTCCTGGAGGAAGTCCTTGTCCCACTTGCCCTCGCTCATCAGGCTGCTGGTGAGCTGATAGCCGCTGAGGCCGTACGGCGACTCGGTGGGGTTGGCGTTGAAGTCGCGCCGGCCCGCCTTGAGGAGGTCGTTCTGGAACTTGGTGATCTCCGGGTCGGGTCCGCCCTTACGGTGATCGTCCGACGTGGTCGCCGTACCGATGGTGGTGCCCAAGTTCGCCTTGAGCTGCTTGAGTTGGGCCAGCTGCTCCTTGGAGAGGGTGGTGCCGGCCGGCGGACTCATGAGCTCGTTGTACTTGCTCAGCATGTTCTCGCCGCCGGTCTTGACCGCGAACTCCCGTGAGAACTCCGGGTCGTTCTTGTTGGCGGAGAGAAGCAGGTTGAGCTTGGTGATCTCGGCGTCGGAGAGCCGGCCCTTCTTGTTCATCAGGGCGGACGCCTGGTCGGCCTCGACGGAGTCGAGGGTGGTGTAGACGCTGGTGTTGAAGGACTGGCTGTCGCCGTTGGCGTCGCGTTCCAGGGCCGAACTGGCGGCCTCGTCGGCGGCGGTGGCCACCTCCAGGACGCGCGTCAGCCGGGAGACGAGCGAGTCGAGCTTCTTCTTGCGTTCCTCGGCGAGGCCCGGCGAGGCGGAGGCGGTCGGGCTGTCCTGCCGTGGATCGACGTCCTCGACACGGCCGTCGTCGTAGACCTTGTAGTGGTCGTCGCGCGCCTCGTCGAGCAGGGCGTGCAACTGCTTCTGGGAGGCGGTGAATTCGCCGTGCGCGTCCAGCAACAGCTTGGCTATGCGCTCCGCCTCGGTGGCGGCGTTCTCGTACTCCGTGCGGGCCTTGCCCATGGTGGTGAAGGCGGCGTCGGCCGCGTCGCCCTCCCAGTGGCCCTTGAGGTGGTTGATGACCCGCTGCTCGAACTCCCGCTGCAGCGCCTCGTACTTGGCCGGCAACGCCTTCCAGGACGCGGCGGCGTCGGCCAGAGGGGCGAGGTCGGCCTTGTCGAGATAGGGGATGGACACCATGTGCGACTGCTCCTTGTGAGGGGGTTCAGGTCCGACTCGATGGGCTCACCCGGGCGGCGCTACGGCGACGGCCCGGGCGGCCCGGCTCACCCGAAGGGGGTGCTGATCGAGTGCTGGCGGGCCTGTTCCTCCTGCTCGGTACTGGTGTAGTGACCCGTGGTGGTGTGGAGCTTGTCGCTGATCTCCTGGAGCAGGCTCTTGAGGTTCAGGACCTGCGCCCCCCAGCGGACGTCCATCGTCACCAGGGAACCGGCGGTGGCCCAGGAGCCCGCCTCGGCCATGCCGCCGGCGCTGTGCTTGTTCAGCCCCCGGGAGGCGCTCAGGCAGTCGTCGTCGGCACTGTTGTCGGCGTTCTCGGTGTCACCACGCAGTTCGACGAGCGCGTTGGCGGCTTCGTCGAGACGCTGGGTGTCGACGTTCGTACCACCACCGCCGCCTCCACTCCCGCCCCCGCCGTCCGCGGGCACGGAGTTCAGCCGCGTCCGAGTGGATCCGCTGTGCTGCGGCGCATCGAAGGGAGTACTCATCCCTTGTCCCATCCCCGTTGTGAAGTGGTGGACATGCCCGGTTCGCTCACTCGGCCACGGATTCCGTTGATCCGTACGACGTGAGGTGCCCACTCCGGCCGGGACCGGCACCCGGCGACCTAGGCAAGGACATGCCAATCAGCAGGCCGAAAGATACCGGATCTTCCTCTGAGTGGCCCACTGCCGGCCGCACTGTGGGACGCGAAAGTGAACGCGAACGGCTCGGCGGGCAGGTGCCCGCCGAGCCGTTCGCCGCTCACCGAAGATCAGGCCGCCGGTGCCTCGACAACCGACTCGGACGGCGCCTTCGCACCCACCGGCCCGCCGAAGTCGGAGTCGGTGAGGTCCTGCATGTCCTCACGAGTGCTGTCCTGCTTGATGAAGTACGGCTTTCCGGTGCTCGCCACGTACCACGTGACGGACTCCCCCTTCTCCGCCAGTACGACCGGCACCGCCTGCTGACCGCCCACCGTGGCCACCTTGCCCTTGGTCACCTTGCTGCCGGCGTCGAGCGTGTCGGGGGCGCTGAGCTGCTCCTGGTGACACCAGCTGGCGAGCTTCGCCATGAGCGCGTTGCTCGGTGTGCCATGGGTCCACTTCTCGGTGGAAAACGCGTTCTCACCGAGCGCGGAGTTCATGCCCTTGGCGAAGGTCGCATCGGGCTTGGCCCAGATGTCGTCGCCCTTGCGGATGATCTCGAAGGAACCCTTCTCCGAGATGTCGACGGTGCCGACACATTCCGTGGCGGAGAGCCGCAAGTCGCTCTTGGTGCCCTCGCGCTCCATCTTCTCGTGGAAGGAAGCCGCCTCGGCATTGGTCTTCATGCCGGTTTCGTAGATCTCCTTCGCCGAGAGCTTCTCGATGCCGTTCGGCTCGGCAGCGGGACTGGCTTTCGCAGCCTTGGACGGCGTGGAACCAGCTGCGGACTCAGCGGCATCGCTGCCGTCGTTGCAGGCCGTCAGCGATACGAGCGCAACGACGCAGGAGAGCGTGACGGCTGCATGCCGGGCAGAGAGGACGTGCGTCTTCATAAAGACCCCCGTGAACTTCGACAGACTGCCCGGCACCCAGCGCCCCGTCGACGGTGTCACACCGCCTTCCGCCAAGGACGTACGCACAGCCCTGCTCGGCTGCAGCCGGCCCGATCTCCTCGACGTCATTCGCGACGGCGCCCCGGATCGCGCCGGTCTCTACGCGGAGTGGCGACTGGCGGAGCCGGTCTGGCAGGCCTTCTCCGTCCAGTCCTCATTGCCTCGCACCGTCCGCATCCACATGCGGCCGGATCACGAGGACCACGAGTGCGCGCCCTCAAGAAGGGTGGGCGGTCAGCCACGTGGGGAATCCTCCGAGGCTGTGGATTTTCGTCGCAGTACACACGCGGACCGGGCAGGACGGTGACCACTCACGGGGCTCTCACAACACTGGGGTGTTCGCCGGCGGCACCATCACGACCTTGTCGGCCCGCATATGCAAACTCACGGGCACCGCAGCTGGAGCCACCCCGGCAGCTTCCTCTCGAAACCCTCGGCCGGCACCCAACCGAACTCGTTGTGGGCGATGTCCAGAGCGCGCCGCGCGCCCAGGAGACGGTAGTAGCAGTCATCGATACCCAGCCGATGCTTGCCCCCTGGACAGGGCAGCGGCACCGGCGCCCCAGGTCGCGGTGGAACACAGTTCAGGCGGTGATCCGCGAGGAACTGACGCAGATCGCGCTCCTGTTCCTGTGGGTCACGCATCCGGTCGAGACGCAGGCGTTCCCGGTCCACCCAGATGCGGCGCCGCCAACGCGGTTTCCTGGCCCGTCCGGTTCCCGAGCTCTGCACGTCGATCTCGAGAACAGTCAGGAGAAGTAGTGGAATTCGCGCCAGCACCCAGATCGGGGGGCCCCAGAGCCATTGCGTGACATAGCGAGTCCAGACACGCAGCGCTGATTTTGGCGGTCTTGGGCCCCACTCTTTGCTGGAACCGCCGGTCACAGTGCTCATCCGAATGCTCCAAGACCTCGGTCGGCCATGTCCTTGTACTTCTCGTACTTCCCCTGCACCTCGTCGGACAAGGCCGTTTCGGCAGACTCCACGAATTTGTACCCGCGGTAGGCCGCCTCGGCACCGCGCGAGACCCACGAGGTGGGATCAATGAACGTCTTTCCGTTCTCACCCAGTTTCACGGCGTCGGCCAGACCCGGGATCTTGCCTAGCGGAGTGTGGTCGATGATCTTCGGAAAGAGGTGTTCGTCCGCCCATTTGACAGGACTCGTCAGCGGCCTTTCGTACCGCGTGGCATCGTTGAAAACGCGCTCGGTTGCGATCGCGAGCCGATCCTTGATCGTATCCGCGGTGACCCGGTACACCGCATTGCCTTCACCAAACAAGCCGAGGAACTTCTTGGACTCCAGAAAGACTTCGGCATTTTTGGCCTTCCCTGCGATCTCGGCTACGCGCTCGGTTGCCTTGAACGAGTCCGCCGCGATTTCCACGCCCTTCCAGGCACCCATAGCGACCTTGCCGCCCCTGAGGAGATCGCCGAACGGCACGAAACCCGCAATGTCGAGGCCGATGTCCGCCCAGGAGCCCTTCTGGGCACCCGCCGCCCATCCGGCCGCGTGGAAACCGAGCGCCCCCGCGTTGAGAATCCTGCCCGCGATCTCGAAGACCGCGGCTCCGATGACCGTCTCCGAGAAGACGATGGCCAGCACGTCGCATGCAGCGGCCGCCATGCCCAGCCAGTCGCCGATCTTGTAGATCGTGTCGGCGTGCTCCTGTATCCACTCCCAGATGTCCCCCGCCAGCTCAGTGATCTTGTCACCGAGGCCTTTGAGCGTATCCATGAAACGGTCGAACAGGCCAGGCTTGTCAGGGGCGCACTGGGCAGCCCTGCGCACGGCCTCCGCGGCAGCTCGCGCGGACTCCTCGTGATCACCGAGCAGGTCCTGAGCCTTCTTGATGACGGCATTCAGTTCACCAGTGGCGTCGTTGACCCGACTGACTGCGTAGTCCAGACGCTTCTGGGCATTGTCCAGGGCCGCTTCGGTGTCGAAGGTCTTTCCCGCGAGCCGCAGGTCGGGGTTGGCCTGGGCGGCCTCGAGTACGCGCCGCGCCTCCTCCGCCTCCCGCTCGTAGCGGGCGGCCAGCGCCTGGAAGTCGGACAGCTGGGAATGCCATTGGTTGAGCGCCTGCGCGGCATCGATCAGGGAGCTGTGGCCGTCGGCGAGATATTTCGGCAGCTCTCCGACCTTTTTGGCGAAACCGGAAGCGGCGTCGCCCTCCCACGCACCGTCGGCCTTCCCTATTTTGGCCAGCGTGCCGTGGGCATCGTTCAACTGGTTGCCCACCTTGCTCAGCGTGGTGACGAGTCGCTGGACCGAGGCCGGCACACCGGGGGCCGGGTCGAAGCCGAGCGCGTCGTAGGTCTGCGTGCTCATACGTCTACGTCCTCCTCGACGCGATTATCCGAACGGGTTGGGCCCAGGCAGGGTGGTCGTGGCAGGAGCGACGGGGGGATCTCCACTGCTGTCGGCAAAGGCGATGGTGTCGGCGATATCGGCCAGGACTGCCTGGTACATGTACAGGTCTTGAACGTCGGCGGTACTGAGCGACATGACGAGAACCCGGTCCTCGCCGGGGAAGGGCAACCAGATCTCGATACGGACGGAGAAGCGTTCCTGCTCCCCGTCTGCCAGCGCCCAGACCATACGAGTACCCGCGACATGCACCACAGCGGGGCCGGCCGGGAGACGGACCGTCAGCACGTCCCCGCCGTGCTTGCTTCGTGAAAGCGTCTCAGCGATGCCGGCAGCGGCAAGCACGGGGTCCGGGTTGTCGAGATCCTGGACAGTGATCAGCAGGGTGCAGCGGCTGACTCGTTCCGTCGGCTTCGATCCGTCCTCGCCGCCTCCGACGGGGAAGACACCCATCGCGTTGAAGACGGCCCCTTCGGAGACCAAGTGCCGTGAGTTCACCCCGTACAGGGCTGCGGTGAGCGCGCGAAGCGGCTCCCGCTCTTCCTGGCCGCCCCAGTAGTCACGCGCGAAGGCGACCATCTGCTCATCGAGGGCGGCCTCGTCGGTCCCCACGCCGAGAGGGATCTCGTGAAACTCGGGTTGAACCTGGAAGCGGAATGCAGACGAAGCAGGCTCCGAATCGGCTTGTCTCTCGACCCCGGTGTCAGGCGCCGGCCTCACTTGCCGTCCGCCTTCCCGGACACCTTGAACGCCTCGGCGATCTGCCCCTCCAG
Organism: Streptomyces sp. NPDC005303; assembly: GCF_040607335.1. Taxonomy (NCBI): domain Bacteria; kingdom Bacillati; phylum Actinomycetota; class Actinomycetes; order Kitasatosporales; family Streptomycetaceae; genus Streptomyces; species Streptomyces sp. NPDC005303. The sequence goes on from NZ_JBEXGM010000007.1 coordinate 46,957, forward strand.
AGTCTCGTAGACCTTCCGGGTCTCCGAGAGCCCCTCCGTGACGCCGCCGGTGGCGTCAGCGATCAACCCGATGCCGTAGCCCCATTTGTTCTGGAACTCGTCACAGGCCTCTTCCAACTCGGCGTACCCCGAGCCCTCTGGACCAATGTCCTTCAGCTGCTTCATCGCCGAACGCATGGTGTCCCCGCATTCGCCGAGTTGCGTGCCCAGCCGGGCAAGCGCCTCAAGTTGAACCTTGTAATAGCCAGCCACCGTCGTCGAACTCCCCCGATGATGTTGCACGTCGGCCCACGGGCCCGAAGAATCGGATGGTTATGGTACTGGCGCGGGTGCCCGCGATCACACCCGCCCCCTGGGGCCCCTCAAGAACCCGTGCACTTGATGTAGTTGCTGGTCCAGAACACACCCAGGAAGTCGTCCGGAGGGTGACGATCCGACAACACATTGCCCGCGGCCAGGGCGATGATGGTGTGACCGTGCTCGCGGAGCTACCGATCGCGAGGTGCACAGGGTGGCGCAGTTCTGCTATGCCTGGGCTGCACACGCGAGTTGCTGCTTGGAACGCCCATTCCGCCGTGTGCCCCCACGCGAAAACACTGAGCCGAAGGACCTTCGTCCGCCGTGACGAACCAGACGGGCCGAAACCCTGACAGCCACGGCCTCCGATGTCCCCGCCTGGCTGCTGGAGCCGCGAGTGGGCGCCTCGTGAAGCCTGCGTCGCCAGACGCCCATTCGCAGGCATGGACTGTGGGAAAAGTCGACCGCGCAAGTCGGCTACCAGCTGCCGATACCCGGATGCTCCGAACGAACCCATGAAGCCCATTGAGACCAGAAGCTGCCTTCCTCCAGACCGAACAGAGTTACGTAAAGCTTTTCTTCGTTCGCGGGGTCAGCATAGAAAAGGCCAACAAAGCGGAGCGCCTTTTCGTCACCGTATTTTTCTGCCATGTACTGGACTGCCAACCGAGACAGCGTGTAATTTCCTGCCCTCTCACGTGCGTCATCGGAATAAAAATCCTTGCCGCCGGACGGCGGAAGTCCTCTGAAGGAGTACCCATTCAGCGAACTGGCATCTGCTTGAGCAGCGCTGGAATCCCCCCGAAGCTCCATGTACTCGGCGAAGCCTTCAGCCAGCCAGGTAGCGGGGGGTGAAAAGTGAGCGAGCATCGCGTGCGCGATCTCATGACGGCTGATCCGTTGAACCCCGTCTCGCCACGTGCTGGAGGTGAACCTGCTGAGCGATGAGTCCATGATCACCCGGGAGCCGAACTGAAGTCTCTCCGTCGATTTCGATTCGTACGCCGGCACCGATACGGTAGACCCAGCTTCCAGGGAGTCGTTTTCGCCACCCCTCGAGAAGAACCTATTGTAGATCTTTCGGTTCGGCTCCAGGATCACCATTGCGCCCTTGGTCACGGACACATCTGCCGGACCCTTTCGGTCCCAGAAGGAGACATCTTCAGCACCTGCGCGGAAGATGTACGGGGCATAACGCTGGGTACTCCGTGCGTACCTCTTGTCCGAGACGACCACGATGCGCCCCTGTTTGACGACAGTCATGTCGTCATAGACATCCCAGGGTGCGGGATAGTACGTGGCGTCCAGCCCCGTCCACGGGGCGTCGCTTTCGCGAACCTCACTGACGGAGAACGGATACTCGGATTTGTAGTCGAAATTCAGCTTCCACGTGTACTGCTCGTACACGGGAACGACATCGGCACCCTCGATCTGATGAACGAAGACAATGTCCTCGTAACCAGCTGCTGCGGCTTCCCTGAGGGGCTGAAACCGAGCCACAGAGAAAGGGACCTTTACAAGGTTACGGAAAACCTTGCGCTGCTCGTCTTTCGCGGTCCCGTTGAAATGTGAGATAAAAGCCGTCTCATCTTTCTCTTTGAGCGCCTGGTTAAGGTCGTCAAAGAGCCTGCCCACGGAGTCGGCATACTTTTCATCATCCGTGGGTGCGTGGTACGTCATTTTCCCATAAACGAGCAGACTCGTGAGTGCGAGAAGGGCGAACGCTACTACGCCGGCGCCGGCGATCAGGATTTTGCGTAGGAGACTCCGGCGGGGAGGCGGCGGTGTCGGCTGCGGCGGAGATTGCCAGGACGGCTGCAAGAAATGCTGTCGCTGATCATCCTGCCGAGGCGTCTGACCCGGCCAGTTGCCGCTAGGCGGCTGCGAGTATGACACAGAAATTCCTACGTAGTCTCAGAAAGGGTGTTCAAGGCAGTTACTCGCACCGCCACATATTCATAGTGTTTACCACTCGACATGACAAGTGGGAGCGATCCGAGTTGCCTGACTGAGCGGCGTAGAAAAACCAAAGAAAGCGGGCGCAATGCGACTGAGTTCCCGCCCGCTGCTCGCTCGGCCACTACAAGTCAGCAAGTCCGCTGGCGGTCTGACGTCCTTGAGGAGCCACCTCAGGCCCGCGCTCCCTCTGCAGCTACTGCTGAGGCGGCCACTGCCCGTGCGGCGGAGTGGGCTGCTGTTGGTACGGGTTCTGCTGCGGTGCAATCTGCTGCTGATACGGGTTCTGCTGCGGCGGAGAAGGCTGTTGGCCATAGTCCGGATAGCTACTCGGGCCACCGGGACCGCCGTTGTTGTTCTTGTTGCGTCGGGACAGCTTCACAATCAGGAGAACGATGAGACCGATCACGACCAGGGCAACGACACCGAGGACGACGAAGAAGAGCATCTGCTTCTGGTCTGCCTTTTCACTATCGGCGGCTTCGCCAGCGCCCGACGCGCCGACATTCGGAGCAGCAGAGGCGCCCTCGCCTGAGACCTTGAGCGGGCCGTATTTGGATCCTGCAGGAATATTCTTCGTCAGCGCATTAATGGGATTAATGATTCCGTAGCCGTACTTCTCGTCCGGTAGGGAAATACCCTTAGCTGATGCAGGAGTTACAGCAGTCTTCACTAGGCGGTTAGCGATCTGTCCCGCGGTGAGGTCGGGGAATTTAGACCGGAGCAACGCTGCGGCAGCAGATACGAAGGCGGTGGCGTCTGAAGTTCCATCTCCGATACTGAGCTTATTATTACCAGGCCAGCCTGCGTGCACAATGCGAGTAGCTGGAGCAGTAAGAAGAACCTCGGGCCCGTAGTTAGATTTATCCCAAATCTTGCCACTACTGTCCACGCCCCCGACAGTTAGCACGCCAGGATATTTCGCGGGAAACTGAATATTAGCGCTACCATTATTACCCGAACCGGAAACAATCAAGACGTTATGCGCAAGCGCATATGTCACGGCCTCTCTGTCTTGCGGGAGATCCTGTGTCTGAAATTCGGAAACGCTAATAATTGAGGCACCGTGATCCACCGCGTAACGGATGGCGTCCGCGTAGCCCTCGGTACCCGACCGAATGGGGAGGATCTTGGCATCTGGCGCTAGCCCCTTGACGCCATCGTCTCCTTCTTGACCATGCCCATGACCGGCGATAATCGAAGCCATTGCCGTACCATGGCCTGATCCCGAATTATTCCCCTCAGGGCTTGCGTCATCATCGTTGTCCTCGAAGTCTCGCCCCTCGAGCACATTCCCCTTAAGGTCAATATGGTCGCGATTAACCCCGTTATCGATGACGGCGACAGTGACGTCCTTGCCAGTTGAGACCTTCCAGACCGACTCAGCTTGCAGTGCGTCCAGCGCCCACTGGTCACGCCTAGTTTGATCGGCGAAAGTTGCGGGAGCCGCTGCCAGGATCAGAGCGCCAGTCAACGCTGTGACACTCAGCGTATGCAGCGTTCGTTCGAAGGCCATTTCGTCTTCCATCTCCCGTTACCCAACGTGGGCGTGGTCTTCTGGCCACGCCCACGCATCCTGTCACTTGTCGCTGAGTATCAGCCGACTACTCGATGACTGGAGGGGCCGCGTTGGTCTGCGGGGCCCAGGTCTCTTCGTCCTCGACCAGGTAGTCGGGACGCTCGCCCTCATGCTGCTCGTCTTCTTTACGGCGACCAGTGCGCGAACCGGGGGCGCCTGCGATACCACCCTTTCGAACGGCGCTGGCTCCTCCCTTTCCTGTGGCACCACGGCTGCTGTGTAGGCCCGAGCCACCGGCTGTGCCTCTGCCCACACCAGCACCGGACTTGGGCGTGCCGCCTACTACGCCACCACGAGCCGTGCCTCCGACACGTCCAGCTGCACCCTTGGCAGCACCTGCACCACCAGCGCTGCCAACGCCAGCGCGGCCTGCCATGCCTCCAGCTCCTGCACGACCGACCATGCCGCCGCGAGCGGCACCGGCTCCAGCCGCACCGCCGACCGCACCACCGACGAAGCCAGCACCACCGACACCACCACCAGCGCCAACTGATCCACTACCGGCCATGCCTGCGCCACCGCCTGTCGGCGCACCAGTGCGTCCACCGGCGATGCCATCAATCGCTGTGCCTACATTCGGGGTCTGCGGCGTCGCCTTGTGCGCGCCACCGGTGATGCCCGACGGGGGAGTCACAGACTTAGTGGAGGCGATCGAACTGGTCTGGCCAGCACTGCGAGCGCTGCCCGCCGATACCTTTTGCGGACTTCGCGTTGCGGTCCCAGTAGGCATGATCACGGGAGCAGGGGCAACACCGCCACTAGGATCGCCAGGATAGTCCTGGGAATCCTCAATGTGGCCTTTCCACCTCCCCATCTCCAGGGCTCGACTGTTGTAAGCCGCCCCCAGAATCTCCATCTGCTCAGCCATCTTGAGCTGAGCTTCTCGCCCTGCCGAGAGGCTGCCCTCCTTATTGGCGAGGACATCCCCCGAACTGGCGCCATTTCTAAGGGCGTCATCGGCAGCCGGACCGCCATCTCGGTCGCCGAGATCTCCAAGATAGTCCGCCGCGCTGGAGAGCTTGCCTGGTTTCTCCATCGCCATAACCGTTTCCCTAACGGTCGACAGGATCGCAGCCGCACCTCGGAGGGATGCCGCGACGTGGTCTGCGTAGCCGGCACTGTCGGCGATCGTCTTACTGATCTCCTGTGCCCGCTGCCTGAACAGCTCCGCGCTCTGACCTTCCCAATGCGCCAGGACGTGCTGGACAGCGGTTTCAAGGCCTTCCTTGATACCGCCGCTTCCGATGAGTTCGTTGCTCAGATCAGCCCAACCCTGAGCCACCGACTTCACGGTTCCTGCGTCTGCGCTTTGAACCATGGCCTTCATCTGGTCCATGTCGCAATCAAGCCCGAATTTCGTGGTGGGCTTTGCTGCGAAGCACTGGTTCGCGGGAAGGTATTCCAAACTGCCGATGCCCTTGCCACCCATGGCTACTGTCCCCTCATCTCCATGAAGCAGAACACCTGTCACTTCCCCTGGAATGCGGCATAGTTATCCGCTTCGGCATCGCTGAACGAATCGTGTGTCTTCTTAGTCTTCTGACCGAAGTCGTCCAGCAGGTCTTCCAGGTATTGGACAACGCCCTCAAGGACTTCCTTCATCTGGGCATGAGCCGTGTACAACGTCTCCGCCTCCCCGAAGCCTGTCCCGAGTGCCCCCTGCGGCAGGTACGTCTTGTTCTGAACGCTCGCCTTGGACGTCGACATGTTCTTGAGAACGCCGTTGAGCTTGGTGATCGTCCCCTCGATCTCACTCAGATCGACCTTGTACTGCTCAGCCATAATGCTCAGCTCCCCGTTGACTCCACGTTGTTACCCACACCCTGCTTGCGTCGCCAGTCGCTCAGGACCCGTCCGCCGCCGAACAGCAGCAGCACCAACGCGAACCCCGCCGCCAGGACGTACAGCGCGTACCGTTCCGTGCGTTGCTGTTCGGACTCGCCGAGGACCAGTGTCGCGGCCTGGACGTTGGCGGAGTCGCCCACAGGGCCGACCGAGTCCGGCTTCGGGCCGTCGGCCGAGGGCGTCGTCGTGTCGTCGTTGACCGCGGCGGCCGGGTCGATGACGCCCCAGCCCACGAAGTCGTCGCGGCCCGACTTGGTCCGGTCCGCCGTCTGCTCGATCTGCGTGATGACCTGCTTGTAGGTCCAGTCCGGGTGCTTGGCGCGGATCAGGGCCGCCACACCCGAGACGTACGGGGCCGCGAAACTCGTACCCTGGTCGACGCAGTTGCCGCCCACCGGGACGGTCGAGACCATGTCGATGCCCGGTGCCGCGACGCCCACGAACGGGCCCGACTGGGAGAAGGGGGCGCGGGCGTTGTTGCGGTCGGATGCCGCGACCGCCAGCACGCCCGGATACGCCGCCGGGTACGTCTCCTTGACCTTGCCGTCCGCGCCGTCGTTGCCGGCCGCCGCGACGATCAGAGCGTCGTGCTTGTCCTGGGCGTACTCGACGGCCTGCCGGAAGTTCGCGTCGACCGCCGGGTCCATCTTCGACGCGGTGTCCTGCGAGATGTTGATGACCTTGGCGCCGGCGTCGGCGGCGTACTTGATCGCCTGGATCATCGTGCCGACATTGCCGCTGCCCTGGTCGTCGTTCTGCCGGACCGGGATGATCGTGGCTTCCGGGGCGAGGCCGACGAAGCCGGTGCCGTCGAGCTTCCTGGCCGCGATAATGCCGGCCACCTTGGTGCCGTGGCCCACCTTGTCGGTCCGGCCGTTGCCACCGGGGTGCAGGTAGTCCTTGCCGTTGGCGACGGCGCCGCCCTTGAGCTGCGCGTTGACGGTGTCGACACCGGTGTCGATGACGGCGACCTTGACGCCCTTGCCCTTGGTGTCCTGCCACAGCTGGTCCAGGACCACACGCTGCAGCGACCAGGGTGTCCCCTTGATGATGTCGGACGGGAACGAGCAGCTGGTGTCGTCGACCTGGAAGCGCACGTCGTCGTCGGCCAGGGTGGTCCGCACGCGCTCGGCGGCGGCGATCGGTGTGGCCCCCGCCAAGGGCAGCCCACAGGCCAGAACCGCCACGGCGGCGGTGCCTGCGGCGCTCCGACGCGCGGCGCGCGATGCCCCGGATCCCACTGTGTTACGTCCTCCCGTGTTGTTCCTGTACGGGACGCATGAACCGGCAATGAGCGGAAAAGTCCATACGGCCCGTGAACCGCCGATGGGGGCGAGCGCGCTGTCGCGCACCCGCCCCCATCAGGCGATCACGTCAGCCGCCCCAGATCTGGGCGTTCTTCGACTCGGTCGCCTGGTAGTTCTGGGCGGCGCTGTCGAGCGCCTTGGCGATGGCCTCCAGCGTCTGCTGCATGGAGGCGGCACGCTGGTCCCACTCGGCCTGCTTGGCGCGGTAGGACTCCTGCGCCGTGCCTTCCCAGCTGGCGGAGATGCGCTTGACGCCGCTCTCCAGCTCGTCAAGCTGCGTACGGATCTTGCCCGCAGTGCTGCGGACGTCCTGCGCGGCCTGGGAGATCGTGGCGAAATTTACAAGAATCTGCCCGGACATCTCTTCTATGTCTCCTCAGATGTGTGGATGGTCGGTCACGGACGTGCGCCGCGGCGCACGGGTCCGATCATCCGAAGGGGGACGAGGCCGCGATGTTCTGGATGGACGCGCGCTGCTCCTCTTCCGAAGCCGCGTAGGCCTTGGTGCTCTGGTCGATCGCTTCCTTGATGTCGTTCAAGATCTGGTTGATCTTGTTGGCATCCTGGTTCACCTGCGACTGCAGGTTGTTGTACGCGGTGGCCGCCGAGCCCTTCCAGCCGCCCGTGATCGTGTCGATCACGGTCTGCAGGCGGGAGATTTCGCCTTGGATCGAGGAGTTGACCGAGGAGATCTTGCCGCTGAACGCGACCATCTCCTCCTCGGTCATGGTGAACTGCTGTCCAGCCATGTTGTGTCCCCCATGAGACGTAGGAGTTCTGAGTAGACCCTCACTCGGAACGCCGACACCGAATGGTGGCAGGCGTATCCCGTCCGGTCTGCTTCCACTCTAGTCGCATCCGCCGACAGAGCGAACATCAGTTGGGGCCCTGTAGCAAGATCGCGATGAAGTCAACTCACCATTTTCACAAGTGCGTTCGTGAAGTGTGAGTGACACGGGATCCGGGAGCGGGGTTACGACCCCTGCGCCTGCTCGGCGTTCCCGCTGCTCAGTTCCGGCCCCGCCGCCAGCAGGTCCGCCCACGCCGCCGGTACCGCGACCGGCTTGATCTTGCCGTAACCGAGCCTCACCTGAGCGGTGTTGGTCTGCTGCTGGGTGTTGTTGTCGACCTTCTCGCCGCCGGTGACCTGACTGTCGTTCGTCGCGGGGACCGAGTAGCGCAGCCCTGTGTCGGTCACCAGGAAGGTGCTGCCGCCACCGGCGTCGGCCCCGGTGAGGCGCTTGAACAGCAGGCCGCTGCCGGGTGAGACGTAGGTCCTGGAACCGCTCTGGGAGAGGTCCTTGGGATAGTCCTGGCCGGACCAGACCGTCATCAACGGCCTGTTGGTCTTCTCGTTCTTCTCACCGCCGTGCCAGACACTGCACGAGATCTTGTTGCCGCCCTGTTCCCAGTGCGTGTTGGCCTGGACGACCGGCTCCTGGGGCCAGTTCATCTCGTCCATCCACTGGCCGGTGTCGGGGTGGATGTCGTTGAAGCCGACCTTCACCGGCGCCGGCGTCTGCCCCGGGTACACGGTGTTGATGAAGGGGCTGCGCAGCCACATCTGTGCCGCGAAGTCGGAGACGGGCTGGACCCTGTCCTTCAGCACGACGTATTGCTGCTGTCCGGCTCCGGAGTCGGCCACGAGGACCATGCCGACCTTGGAGAGGTTGGGCGCGAGTCCCTCGACGTTCGCGTCGGCCCCCGCGTCCTTCGCCATGTTCGGGAAGTCGAGGATCCCCGCCACGTTGAGCGTCTTGAGGAAGTCCTGGCTGACGCGCTGCGGCTGCTTGCCGTCGCCGAACACCGCGCGCTCGATGTCCTGGAGCGTGTTCTTGCTGGCGAGCCGCCACGCCTTGCCGCCGATGAGGTACGCGCTCCCGTCCGCGGTGACCATGTACCGCGGACCGTTCCCGCTGATCGAGTTGGGGTCCTTGGGGCCCTCGACGTACAGGACCTGGCCCTGCTTCAGCTCGCTCTTGTTGTGGAGCAGTTTGTTGTAGTCGCCCTTGTCCAGCACGTACGTCGCGCTGACGGGCTGCCCGTCCTGGCCCGGGGACTGGCACAGCGCCCAGGTCTTGACCGTCTCCGCGTCCGAGGCCGACGGCAGCCGATCCGGCGCGAACGGGATCCCCACGGTCGCGCCCATCGGGTACTTGCTGTTGTCGAGCACCGACTCCTTGATCTTCATGACCTGGGGGTTCTCGCCGTTCAGCAGCAGCTTGGCGGAGGCCAGGTTGAGGACCGGGTGCAGGCTGAGCTTGTTCTCGCCCTTGGTCTTCACCAGTACATAGCGCGTCGTCGACTCGCTGCCGACGAGGATGTTCTTGCCCTGGCTGTCCCAGCCCTTCGGAGCGGTCGGGCTGAGCATCCCCCAGGCGCCGAATCCGATGAGCACCAGCGCCGCCACACCGAGACTCGGCAGGACCGTCTTGAGGGGACGCGGCGCCGCCTCTTCCGAGCCGTGCGGAGACGGCTGAAGAAACGCCGCCACCGTGCGCCTGCGCGCGAAGGAGTAAGCGTTCAGCTCATCCCGACGTGTCGCCATCGATGGGTCAACTCCCCGTTATTTCGCTTTGTTGCCGGATGCGGAACTCCCCAGGGCCGCCCGGTACTCCGTGGCGTTTGCTCCTGCAGGGGCCTCTACTATGCCGTGTGACGATCGCACCGTACGGTACGGGGTACGGTGATCCGCCGCCAGCTCGAGTCGCGGCCAGACAATGCAAAGGGGTTGTACCGGGGGATGAGCACTGCGACCAGGTCCCGGCGCCGTAACGGCAGCCGTCGTACCCAGGAGAACCAGGGGCCCGGGCAGGTGCCGGAACCGGCACAGCCGTCCTCGACCCCGAGGCCCCCGAGTCCGGCCTCGCCGTCGCTCGCCCGGCGCCCCGGCAGCATCGGCCCCATCCGGGTCCAGCAGCTGGTCGGTTTCGAACTGGCCGCCGCGGTCCTGCTGATCGGCTGGCTGCTGCGCCCCATCGGTCTCACCGTCGGCATCGTGCTGGCCGTACCGCTGGTCCTGGCCGGACTGCTGCGCCGCCGCGGCCGCCCGCTGCCCGAGTGGTTCAGCACCGCCCGCGCGCTCCGGGACCGCCGCAGGCGCAACGCCGAACCCGTGCCGCCCGGCACCGACCCCGGCTTCGCCCCCGCCGTCGAGTGCGACCCGGCGCTGCGCACCTACAGCTTCCAGGACCGCGAGCAGCGCGAGATCGGCATGCTCGGCGACGGCACCTTCCTCACCGCGCTCGTACAGGTGCAGGCCGCGGACACCCCCCTGCGTCCCGCCTACGGCACCGGCGACATCCCCCTCGATCTGCTCCAGGGCCTGCTGGACGTGGACGACATCCGGCTCGCCTCGGTCCAGATCGTCCAGCACACCCAGCCCGCCCCCGCCCCGCACCTGCCCCCGCAGGCCATGGCGGTCCGTTCCTACGGGCCGCTGCAGGCCCAGAGCATGACGCCGGGGCTGCGCATCACCTGGGTCGCGCTCAAGCTCGACCCGGAGCTGTGCCCGGAGGCCGTGAAGGCCCGCGGCGGCGGTATGCAGGGTGCCCGGCGGGCGCTGCTGCGGGTCGCCGACCAGCTGGCCAGCCGGCTCATGGGAGCCGGTATGCAGGCCAAGGTGCTGAGCGAGTCGGACATCTGCGGGGCCATCGCGACCTCCAGCTGTGTCAACCCGATGGCCACCACCGGCGGTGCCGCCATGGACGGCAGCCGCTCGGGCCGCCGTACGGCCGAGACCACCCGTACCTGGCGCTGCGACGACCGGCTGCACACCACGTACTGGATCTCCAAGTGGCCGCAGTTCGGCGGCGCCGGACCGGCGTTCCCCCGACTGGTCGGCGCGCTGACCTCCGCACCCACGCTCGCGAGCACCTTCTCGCTCACCCTCTCCAGGCAGCGCGGCAAGGTCCTGGCCCTGTCCGGGCACGTGCGCCTGACCGGCCGCGGTGAGAACGAACTGGGCGAGGCCGCCCAGCACTTGGAGCGGGCCGCGTCCGCGTTCAAGGTCGGTCTCGTACGGCTCGACCGTGAGCAACTGCCCGGAGTTCTGGCCACCCTGCCGCTGGGAGGTACCCGCTGATGTCCACTCCCACCATGCGTCCCTCCGGCCGCTCCGGCTTCGGATCGTCGTCCACGCCCGGCTTCCCCGGGCAGCGGCCCGGGCATCTGCCCCGCTCCCCCGAGCCCGCCCGGCTCGGCCCCGAGCGACGCCTGCGCGCGGCCTTCGGTCTGCTCGGTCCCCGGCGTGAGCGTCACCTCGTCGACGCCGACGTGCTGTCGCAGCTGGCCCTGCCGGTCGGCGACGACGGTCTGATCCTCGGCATCGACCAGGACAACCAGCCCGCCGTGCTGGGCCTGTGCCGTCCCACGCGCCTCGACATGGTGCTGGTGGGCGGCACCTGGATGGCCCAGGTCATCGCCCTGCGGGCGGCGGCGATCGGCGCGCGCGTGGCCGTCGAGACGGCACGTCCCCAACTGTGGGCGCCGATGGCGCAGGCGGCCGGTGGTGGCCAGCAGTGTGTGACGGTGCACCAGGTGGGCCGGATCGCCCCGCAGGGCCCGTCCCCGGCCAGCCCCGTGCTGATCATCCGCGACCTGGGCATCCGCCCGCCGCGCAGCCGTCTGACCACGGCTCCCTGGCAGTCGGTGCTGACCCTGCTCCCCTACCTCGGCCCCACGGCGCCCCGGCTGCTGGCCAACGCGGACGTGGTCGGCGTACAGCGGATCTCCCCGCAGGAGTCCCAAGTGGTCGGCAAATCCATGCGGTTGCCGCAGGGTGACGCGGCCTCCCTGCCGTCCCTCGCCGACAACGTGGCCCTGTGGTGCACGCAGAAGAGCCGGCAGTACGTCATGACCCAGCCCACCGACGCGGAGACCGGTCTGCTCGGGGCGCCCCGCCGGATGGACTGACGGGCGGCCTCCGGTGCGGGCCAAGGTGTCGGCCCTACACACGAGTTCGTGACCGAACCGTTGCGCCGTGTGAGGGGGCCCAGGCCAAGTAGGGTGCTCGTGCACGAGGTTCGCTCATGAGAAAGGGCCCGCCGACCATGACCGACGCGGACGACATCGCCGCAAAGACACCGGACGAGGACGTCAAGGCGCGAAAGGCGAGGGAACGGGACGAGCTGTACGGCCTGGACATCTCCGGCGTCGAGTGGCACAGCGCGCCCGGCACCGAGGAACACGAGGAGCGCGTCGAGATCGCCTATCTCCCCGAGGGGGCGGTGGCCATGCGGTCCTCCCTGGACCCGGACACCGTGCTGCGGTACACGGAGGCGGAGTGGCGGGCGTTCGTACTGGGCGCGCGCGACGGCGAGTTCGACCTGGAGCCCGCACCGCACGACGGCGGACCGACCGCCGAGCAGGCGGAGTAGGCGGGAGCAGGAGGAGCAGGCGCGTCGGCCGGACCCCGGGCCGGGGCGGAGCCGGCCGCCCCGGGCTTCCAGAGACAGACAACCGTCACAAGGCCGACATCGCGGCAGGCACCGCTCCGTTGCGCGCGAGAGCACAGCGGACGGGCCTGCCCCGCCGACGCGTGTGGCGTTTACGCTTGATGCGGGTGCGGCGCAGGAACCCACGGGTGGGTTGTTCGCGTTCAGGGGACTTCAGTCGGATCGGACCACAGGAACGGTCGCCCCCAGCCCGGCACATGAGTGCCCACACGGCACGAGGGTGCTCGACCAACCAGGAGGAATTGTGCAGAGCGATCGGGACGGGCTGCGCGCGGGCTGGACCACGCCCAGCGACGACCAGTCCGACGCGGAGTCCGCCACCGAGATGACGGGCGAGTTCACCATTGACTACGCCGCCCCTGCCTGGTACACGCAGAGCGCGGCGCCCGAGGCCGAGCCTCCCGCACCCTCCCCTGCCCCCACCGCGCCTGCACCGCACCCCGGTTACCCCGATACGTCCGGTTCCGTACCGTCGACTCCCGTTCCCGGCCAGCACTTCGACCCGGCCGCGGGTCCGGCCGGCGCGACGCCGCCGCCTCCGCCTCCGCCGCCGTGGGCGGGAAACCCCGCGGCCCCCCAGCCGCCGGCGCCCCCGAACCCCCAGAGCGGCTACGGCTATCCGCAGCCCCCCGCACCTCCGAACCCGCAGAGCGGTTATGGCTATCCGCAGCCGCCGGCGCCCCCGAACCCGCAGAGCGGCTACGGCTACCCCCAGCCGCCGGCGGCCACGGCACCCCCTGCCGCTCCGACGCCTCCCGCGCCCCCGCACCCCCAGAGCGGCTACGGCTACCCCCAGCCCCCCACGGCCACGACGCCCCCCGCACCCCCGGTAGCCCCGGCACCTCCTACGGCTCCTGTGGCCCCCGCGCCTCCCACGGCGCCCGTGGCCCCCACGCCCCCGGCGGCCCCCGGCCCCTCCGGTGCGGACGTCCCGGCCTCCACCGGCGGTGACGCGGAAGGCCGTATAGACCCGCCTTCCGCCCCCGCCACGACGACGAGCGCGGCGCAGCCCCCCGCGGCCCCGTCGGCGGACGCTCCCACCGCACCCGAACCGCCGGCCCCCGCCGAGCCTCCGCGGGCTTCCGCGGAGGCGGAGGCGGACGCGGATGACACCGCACCGGCCGCACCGACCCCGAGCGAGACGGCATCCGCCTCCGCACCCGGCTCCGACGGCGAGCCCGGCCCCTCCGGCGAGGGCGCGGACGCCCCCGAGGCTCCGGCCAGTGCCCAGGCGCCGGAAGCAGAAGCCACGGCACCGCCGGCCGCCGCCCCGAGCGATGACGCCGGGACCGCCGCGGAGCCGCAGGCCGCCGCACCTGAGTCCCTGGCCGCGCAGACCGCCGTACCGGAGCCCCCGTCCGCCCCGAGCCCCGCGCCCGAGCAGCCCGGGCAGCCCGAGGCCGCACAGCCCCCCGTGCCGGAGCAGCCCGACGCCCAGCAGCAGGAAGGCTGGCGTCCCCCGCCGGCCCCGCAGGGCGCCGTACCGCCGCTCCCTCCGCAGTTCGCGCAGGCGGCCCCCGGTGCGGCGCCGTCCGCGGCCCCGGAGTGGACGACGGGTGGTCAGCCGCAGCCGCCGTCGCAGTCCGGCGCCCCGCTTCCGCCCACCCAGCCGGCGGCCGCGGCGGCACAGCCCCAGGCACCGCAGCCCGCCCCCTCGGGCTGGCCGGCCACCCCGCCGCAGCCCGACGGCCAGGCGCCCCAGGGTGGTTACGGCTTCCCGCAGCCCCCCGCGCCCCAGAACCCGCAGAGCGGCTACGGCTTTCCCCAGCCCCAGCCCCAGCCTCCGGCTCCGCAGCCCGGCCAGGGCGGCTACGGCTACCCCCAGCCGCCCGCGCCCCCGAACCCGCAGGGTGGTTACGGCTTCCCGCAGCCTCCCGCGCCGCAGCCCCACCAGGGCGGGTACGGCTACCCCCAGCAGCAGGCCCCCGCGCAGCCCGGCCAGCAGGGTCAGCCGGGTCAGCCCGTGCCGCCGCCTCCCGCCCAGCCTCAGGGCCGGCCGGGACAGCAGCAGTTCCCGGGACAGCAGCCGCCGCAGGCACCCGGCCCCAATCCCTACGCGGGCGCTCCCGGCCAGCCGGGCGTGGACCCCCGTACCGGTGCCGGCTGGCCCGCCGCCGTCCAGCACGACCAGCGGCAGCAGGTCGCGGGCGCCGGTGCGCCACTCGGCTACAACGCCGCGGTGGAGCTGACCTCGGACCGGCTGGTCAACAGCAAGAAGCAGAAGGCCAAGAGCAGCCGTCCCACTCCCGGCGGCTCGAAGTTCAAGCTCGGCGGCAAGAAGGAGGAGCAGGAGAGGCAGCGCAAGCTCGACCTCATCCGCACCCCGGTGCTGTCCTGCTACCGGATCGCGGTGATCAGCCTCAAGGGCGGCGTGGGCAAGACGACCACGACGACCGCCCTCGGCTCCACCCTCGCCACCGAGCGGCAGGACAAGATCCTCGCCATCGACGCCAACCCGGACGCCGGCACGCTCGGCCGCCGGGTGCGGCGTGAGACCGGCGCGACCATCCGTGACCTGGTCCAGGCGATCCCGTACCTCAACTCGTACATGGACATCCGCCGGTTCACGTCCCAGGCGGCCTCGGGCCTCGAGATCATCGCCAACGACGTCGACCCGGCCGTGTCCACGACGTTCAACGACGAGGACTACCGGCGCGCGATAGACGTGCTGGGCCGCCAGTACCCGATCATCCTCACCGACTCGGGCACCGGCCTGCTCTACAGCGCCATGCGCGGGGTCCTGGACCTCGCCGACCAGCTGATCATCATCTCGACGCCGTCGGTGGACGGCGCGAGCAGTGCCAGCACGACGCTCGACTGGCTGTCGGCGCACGGGTACGCGTCCCTGGTCTCGCGGTCCATCACCGTGATCTCAGGAGTGCGCGAGACCGGCAAGATGATCAAGGTCGAGGACATCGTCACGCACTTCGAGCAGCGTTGCCGTGGCGTCATCGTCGTACCGTTCGACGAGCACCTGGCGGCCGGTGCCGAGGTCGACCTCGACATGATGCGGCCGAAGGTCCGGGAGGCGTACTTCGACCTCGCCGCGATGGTGGCCGAGGACTTCGTGCGGGCCCAGCAGGAGCAGGGCCTGTGGACGGGGCAGGGCGGTCACCAGCCGCCGACCATGGCTCCCCCGATGCCGGGCCAGCAGGCCCAGCCGCCGGCCGCGCAGCCGCCGTTCCAGGGCTTCCCCGGCGCCCAGCCCGGCCAGCCGTGGCAGACCGGCCAGCCCGGTCAGCCGCAGCCCGGATTCCCGCAGCCGCCGTACGACCCGAACGCGGATCGGCCGCCGCAGCAGTAGCCGAAGGAAGAGGGCCGGCACCTTGAAGGTGCCGGCCCTCTTGCTTTGTCCCTACGGCCTTCAGCCGCCGGCGGCCTCGATCAGCTCACGGCACCGCTGCACGTCCACGGCCATCGCCTTGAGCAGCGCGTCCAGCGACTCGAACTTCTGCTGGCCGCGCACATAGGCGAGGAAGTCCACCGCCACGTGCAGCCCGTACAGGTCGAGCCCGACGCGGTCGATGGCGTACGCCTCCACCGTGCGCTCGGTGCCGTCGAACTGCGGGTTGGTGCCGACGGAGATCGCGGCCGGCATCGCCTCGCCCTGCGTGTGCAGCCAGCCGGCGTAGACGCCGTCGGCGGGGATGGCGGTGTGCGGGAGGGTCTCGACGTTGGCGGTCGGGAAGCCGAGTTCACGGCCGCGCTGGGCGCCCCGGACCACCACGCCCTCCACCCGGTGCGGGCGCCCCAGGATCTCCCCGGCGCCCTCCACGTCCCCCTCGGCGACCAGGCGCCGGGTCAGGGTGGAGGAGAAGGGCTCGCCACCGCCCGCCGCGCCGGTCACGTACAGGTCGACGACCTCGACCTCGAAGTCGTACGTCTTGCCCTGCTCGACGAGGAAGTCGACGTTGCCCGCGGCCTTGTGGCCGAAGCGGAAGTTGGGGCCCTCGACGACCGCCCTGGCGTGCAGCTTGTCGACGAGGACCTTGACGACGAACTCGGCGGGCGAGAGCTTCGAGAACTCCGTGGTGAAGGGGAGGATCAGCAGCGCGTCCACGCCCAGCTCGGCCATGAGTTCGGCGCGGCGGTGGTGCGGGGCGAGCAGCGGCGGGTGGCTGCCGGGGCGGACGACCTCGCTGGGGTGCGGGTCGAAGGTGACGACGACCGAGGGAACACCCAGCTCGCGCGCGCGGTCCACGGCATGCCGGATGATCAGCTGGTGCCCGCGGTGGACCCCGTCGTAGGAACCGATGGTGACGACGCTGCGCCCCCAGTCCTCGGGGATGTCCTCCAAGCCACGCCAGCGCTGCACTGTGACCGCTCCTCGTCGAACCCGTGTCCGTATTGACTCTTGCGACTTACGCAGGTCTAAGGGTGCCATGCCGCGTGCCCGTCGCTCGCATCGGCATGGGGGCTGTGACCCGACGCACGCGGGCCGGGAGCCTCCGCACACCCGCCGGACTCGGCGGACTCAGGCGGGAACCCGCACCCCGGCCAGGTTCTCGATCATCCGCCGGGTGCCGGGGCCGACGACCGCCGCCCACTCCTGGGGGCACTCCGCGAGCCAGTCGGCCACCAGCGTGGCGAACCCGGGGACATGCCGGCCCAGGTCGACGAGACCGACGTCGAAGCGGGTCGCGCCGTCCGGGGTGCGCACGAGGAGGAGGCCGATGCGGTGGACGAGGTCGCGGATGTCGGTGTCCGCGCGGGCGGCCGCCGCGGGCAGCAGGGCGACCAGGACCGCCGGCTCCCGTTCCCGGGCCAGGAGAAGGTCGAGGAGTTCCTGCCGCAGCGGGCGCGAGACGGGAACGCCCGGCCCGGCGAGTACGGCCGCCAGCGCGGCCCGCACTCCTTCCGGGCCGCCGTCCAGCAGACCGGTGACCAGTGGAAGGAGCACGGCCCGGGCGGCGGGCCCCTGATCGAGGCGCCGGTCGACATACGCGGCCACGTCCCCGGCGGTCTCCGGGCGCCGCTCCACCACCTCCCGCACCAGCACGGCCACCCGGCGGGCGAGCGCGGGCGTGGTGACGTCGGCGAGCGTGCGCAGCACCTCCCCGGCACCCGGCCTGCGCAGCCGCTCCCGGAAGGCGTCCAGGACCGGATCGGGGTCGGTGGCGAGCGCGGGAACCAGCGCGCTCGGCGGGAACTGCGGGTCGCCGGCCGCGAAGTGCCCGAGCGCCTGCGGGAGATGACGGGCACGCGTGTGGGGATCGCGGACCAGCAGGGCGAGCGCGCCGCCGTGCAGGGTGCAGTCCTCGGGGCGGGCCAGCAGGGCGAGGGCCGCGTAGCGCAGGAGCTCGCGGTCGGCCTCGGTGCGCACATGCGGCGCGGCGCGCAGGCCGTACGCCAGCGCCGCCACCCGTCGCGCCGGCCGCTCGTCGTGCGCCCACCGGTCCACGGCCCGGCACACCGCCGACGGCTCCTCCTCGGCCAGTACGGCCAGCAGTTCGTCGGCCCGCCGGTGCGCACAGCCGACGAGGACCTCCGCGAGGTCGTCCAGGGCCCGGGTCCGGTGGGTGTGCAGCAGCGCCTGCGCGGCCTTCGCCACGGTCGCGTGCGGGGTCGCGGGCAGGGGCCGTTCGTCGTCGAACCAGCGGGTGAGCTGCGGCTGTACGGCGGTGGGGTCGGCGGCGAGCAGCTCCGCGACGGCGTCCAGGAATCGGGGTCCGGGTTCGTGCGGCGGCCCGTCGGCGAGGACGAGACGGCGGAGCAGGTCGAAGCGGGTGCCCGGCGAGAGCCGCAGGGCGGTCCAGAAGGCGGGGCCGAACGCGGGCGGGACCGGTTCCTCTCGGTGGCGCCCGGCCACCAGGCGGTCGGCGAGCTGCCGCAGGACGTCGGTGTACGGCGTCGCGTCGGGCACGCGCAGCAGGGTCTCGGTGAGCAGCCGGGCCGCCCACCACGAGTGCGGGTCGGCGTCGAAGGCGTGCAGCAACTCCTCCAGCCGGTACGCCAGTTGCGGGGTGCCGTGCTGGCGGGCGACCAGGAGCAGGGCCTGGACGACGGGCCCGATGCGGTGGTGCGGCACCGGGAGGGGGTGTGGTCGGCCGGTACGGGGACGGCGGACCAGGGCGCGCAGGGCCCCGTCCAGGTCCAGGTGCATGCCCTGGATCCAGTCGGCGAACTCCTCGTGGGCGAAGCGGTAACCGCTGCCGGCGAGGACGAGCAGGCCCTCCGTGAGCACGGCGGACGCCCAGCCGGTGCCACCGAGCCGCTTCGGGGCCGTGCCCCAGGGGAACACCGCCTCGAACGACTCCCGGTCGAGTTCGCCCCGCCCGGGGCCGAGGCTGCGGCGGGCGGCCTCGTGGACCTGGCCGGCGACCTTCGCGGCGAGCCGGCGGACGGCGGCGCCACGCAGGCCGCTCGCGGTGGCCAGCCGTACCGCGACGCGCAGGCACATGAGGTCGAGGTGGGCCTCGAAGACCTGGTCGCGGTCCACGGGGGCGTGGGGCGCCTGCGGGAGGGCGGCGCGGACCTCGGAGAGGAGGCGGAGGGTGAGGGGGTGACGGGCGTCGGAAGCGGCGAGGACGCCCTCGGGGAGGGCGTAGCGGGCCCGGGCACGACGGGCCTCGTCGTCGGTGAGGTCGCCGAGGCGTAGGCAGGGCGGGAGGTGTCCGTCGGCGTGGCCGTGCAGCAGCTCCTTATGGAAGCCCGCCTCCTCCCAGTACTCCTCCCGGCACGCCACCACCAGCCGCGCCCCCGTCTCCTGCAGCCACTTCGCCGTGCCCTCGGTCCACTCGGCGAGGCGGTGTGCCGGCACCGGGGGCATCTCCTCGGGGCCGTCGAGGAGGAGCAACAGGGGGCGGCCGGTGGTGCGGGACAGCCGGGCCAGCCGCTCGGGGGTGAGGTCGCCCAGGTCGGCGGCGACGGTGTCCGTGGCCACGATGCGGGCCGCCCTGGTGAGCGCGCGGCGCGCGGCGTCGGCCACCGAGGCGTCGGTGTCCTCCAGGTCGGCGCCGCGCAGCCAGAGTGTGGGGGCCGGGGCAGGACCGCGGTGGCGGCGGGCGGCGAGGGTCGCGAGTTGTGTCGTACGGCCGCTGCCGGGCGGTCCCACGAGGCCGAGCACGGGGGCCGGGCCCTCGGTGAACGCGTCCAACTCCCTGGTGACAGCGGCCCGTTCGACCGGCGCCGTCATGTCCTGCCCGCCCATGGGACCGGCCAGTGCGCCGGGCGGGCCGTCCTGGCCCACCGAGGTGGCCGTCAGCTCCAGCACACCGGCGAGGTTGAGGTCGGCGCCGTACGCCGGGACCGTCGCGGCGTTCTCCGCGAGCAGGTCGGCGAGGGGGCCGGTGCGCACGGAGCCGAGCGGGACCGCGTAACCGCTGTCGCGCTGGCCGCTCTGCAGGGCGGTGCCGAGGACGGCGACCACAGCGCCGGTCTCCGCGTCGAGCACGGGCCCTCCGGCGGCCCCGCCGCCCAGCCGCAGCGCGTCCCGTCCGGCGGTGCCGATGGCCAGCTCCAGGACGTCTTCGAGGATGTGGCAGCGGTCGGTGGCCGTGTAGGTCACGCAGGCCGCACCCAGCACACGGGCCTCGCGCCGGCAGCCGGCGAAGAGCCGGACGTACGTACCGGTCCCGACGGTGTCCCGCACGGAGACAGGCAGCGGGTGCACGCCGAGTCCCTCGGTACGGATGAGCGCCAGATCCAGTTCGGGCAGCGGGGTCACGGCGTCGGCGGTCACCACGCAACTGCGGTCACCGGCGTGCAGAACGAGCCGGGCCAGCCCGTCGACCGCCTCATGACTGGTGACGACGGTGCCACGGTGATCGGCGACGAACCCGGTCCCCCGAGGCCGGCCGGCCAGATCCCGAACCCACACGAGCTCCTCGTCGCGCCCGGCCTCGGTCCCCCGCTCATGAGCTCCACGCCGCCCCCGAGCCCACCGGGAACGCGGGCCCCGCGACCCCGGCCAGGCCCCTTCACACGGACCGGCCTCACCGGCCTCACCGCTGCGACCCGCTCGGTCGGCATGAGCACACCCATCACCTCGGCCGGTGCCCCCGCTCGGACCTGCCTGGCCGACGTCATCCCTCCGACCGACCGGACCGGCATCAGCCGCGCCGACGGCACCGGAGGCGACAGGCACCGTTTCACCGACGGAGTCACCCCCTGCCGCCATGGCCGAACCTCCCCGCCGTACGCACGTTCCTGTTTCGACCGTAGGCGTGCGGTGATCAGCGGGACAGATCGCGTCGTGAACGCGCCCCCTTCCACACCCCCGGTTCACTCCGAGCGCCTGCCCGAGCGGGTGAATGGAAGGGGAGCGGCGGATACACCCTAGGGGTGGGGGAACCGAGGGGGGACCGTGGAGCGGCGGCACAACCCCGTGATCGCCGCTCCACGGGCAGACGGCCTCGGTGCCCCCACGGTCCGCGTCAGCCGAAGACGGCCAGGCTCTTGGCCTTGCCCTTCTGTTCCTCGACCAGTGCCAGGAAGTGGCCCTCGGGGTCGAAGACGGCCACGGTGCCGGCGCCCGCGTACTCGTCGGGCATGTCGAGCCGTACGCCGTTGATGAGCAGCTTGGCCCGGCGGCCGTCGACGTCCCAGCGGGGGAAGGCGGCTGCCGCGGCCTCGGCGATCGGCATCACCGTCAGCTCCTGCTGGAGCTGGTCGAGGGTCCTGGCGGAGTCCAACTTGTACGGGCCCACGCGGGTGCGCCGAAGGGCCGTCAGATGGCCGCCCACGCCCAGGTCGGCGCCCAGGTCCCGGGCGAGCGCCCGGATGTAGGTGCCGGACGAGCAGACCACCGACACGACCAGGTCCAGCACGGGCGTGCCGTCCTCGGCGACCGCGTCCCGGACGTCGTACACCGCGAACGAGGAGACGGTGACCGGGCGTGCGGGGATCTCGAACTCCTCGCCCTCCCGTGCCCGCTTGTACGAGCGCACTCCGTCGATCTTGATGGCGCTGACCTTGGAGGGCACCTGCATGATGGCGCCGGTCAGCTTGGCGATCCCGGCGTCGACGGCGTCGCGGGTGACCTTCGAGGCGTCGTGCGACCCCGTGATCTCGCCCTCGGCGTCGTCGGTCAGGGTCGTCTGGCCGAGCCGGACCGTGCCCAGGTACTCCTTCTCGGTCAACGCGAGGTGCCCGAGGAGCTTGGTCGCCTTCTCGACACCGAGGACCAGCACACCCGTCGCCATGGGGTCGAGGGTGCCGGCGTGTCCGACGCGGCGGGTCTTCGCGATCCCGCGCATCTTGGCGACCACGTCGTGCGAAGTGAAGCCCGACGGCTTGTCGACGATGACAAGGCCGTCGGGCGTCCGGTTCTTCTGCGTCATTCGGCGGCGTCGTCCGTCTCGTCCTCGTCGCCCGGCTTCCGGTACGGGTCGGCGTCACCGGCGTACGCGGCGCCCGCGGACACCTCACGCACCTTCTCGTCGGACTGGCGGGCCTTGTCGAGGAGGTCGTCGATGGTCTTGGCGGTGTCGGGCAGCGCGTCCGCGACGAAGGTCAGCGTCGGCGTGAACTTCACACCCGCCGCCGCCCCCACGGCGGACCGGAGCACGCCCTTGGCGCTCTCCAGTCCGGCGGCCGCCGCCGCCCGCTCCTCGTCGTCCCCGTACACGGTGTAGAAGACGGTCGCCTCCCGCAGGTCACCCGTGACCCGGGTGTCCGTGATGGTGACGTTCGAGCCGAGCCGCGGGTCCTTGATCCCACGCAGCAGCTTCTGGGCCACCACCTCTCGGATGAGGTCCGCCAGCCTCTTGGCGCGCGCGTTGTCGGCCACTGGTCCGTCTCCTTAAGTACTTACTTGTTGCTTCAGTCTTCGTCGCTGTGGAGCCTGCGTCGAACCGAGAGCAGTTCCACCTCGGGCCGCCCTGCGACCAGTCGCTCACAGCGGTCCAGTACGTCGGTGAGGTGTCCCGTGTCCCCGGAGACCACCGCGAGCCCGATCTCGGCCCTGCGGTGGAGGTTCTGGTTGCCCGTCTCCGCCGCGCTCACCGCGTACTTGCGCTGGAGCTCGGCCACGATCGGACGGACGAGAGAGCGTTTCTCCTTCAGTGAGTGGACGTCACCGAGGAGCAGGTCGAAGGACAGAGTCCCCACATACATGTGTGTCCGGATGTCCCGCCGGTTCGGGGTACGGGCGCCGCGCTCGGACGCCGATACGGGAACCGTACACGCAACGGCCGGGGCCGATCGACGGATATTACGTCCGCCGACCGGCCCCGATCGCGTGCTACGACGGTCAGCCGCGCGGCTTCTCGCGCATCTCGTACGTCGCGATGACGTCGTCGACCTTGATGTCGTTGAAGTTGCCGAGGTTGATACCGCCCTCGAACCCTTCGCGGATCTCGGTGACATCGTCCTTGAAGCGGCGCAGACCGGAGATGGTGAGGCTCTCCGCGACCACCTTGCCGTCGCGGATGAGGCGCGCCTTGGTGTTGCGCTTGACCTCGCCCGACCGGACCAGGACACCGGCGATGTTGCCCAGCTTGGACGACTTGAAGACCTCGCGGATCTCCGCCGTGCCGAGCTCGACCTCTTCGTACTCCGGCTTGAGCATGCCCTTGAGGGCCGCCTCGATCTCCTCGATCGCCTGGTAGATGACCGAGTAGTACCGGACGTCCACACCTTCGCGCTCGGCCATCTGCGCGGCACGCCCTGCGGCGCGCACGTTGAAGCCGATCACGATGGCGTCCGAGCCCATCGCCAGGTCGACGTCCGACTCCGTGACCGCACCGACACCACGGTGCAGGATCCGGATGTCGACCTCTTCGCCGACGTCGAGCTGGAGCAGGGAGGACTCGAGAGCCTCCACCGAACCGGACGCGTCGCCCTTGATGATGAGGTTGAGTTCCTGCACCAGACCGGCCTTGAGGGCCTCGTCCAGGTTCTCCAGGGAGAACCGGACACCCCGGCGGGCGAAGTTGGCGTTCCGCTCACGAGCGGCGCGCTTCTCGGCGATCTGGCGGGCCGTGCGGTCCTCGTCGACGACGAGGAAGTTGTCGCCGGCGCCCGGGACGTTGGTGAGACCGAGGACGAGGACCGGAGTCGACGGACCCGCCTCTTCCAGGTTGTCGCCCTTGTCGTCGAGCATCGCGCGGACACGGCCGTACGCGTCGCCGACCACCATGGTGTCGCCGACCCGCAGGGTGCCTCGCTGGACCAGGACGGTCGCGACGGCACCGCGGCCACGGTCGAGACGGGACTCGATCGCAATACCCTGCGCGTCCTGCTCGGGGTTGGCCCGCAGGTCGAGCGAGGCGTCCGCGGTGAGGACCACGGCCTCCAGAAGAGCCTCGATGTTGAGGCCCTGCTTGGCGGAGATGTCGACGAACATGGTGTCGCCGCCGTACTCCTCGGCCACCAGACCGAACTCGGTGAGCTGACCGCGCACCTTGGTCGGGTCGGCGCCCTCGACGTCGATCTTGTTGACCGCGACCACGATCGGCACGTCGGCCGCCTTGGCGTGGTTCAGCGCCTCGATCGTCTGGGGCATCACACCGTCGTTGGCCGCCACCACGAGGATCGCGATGTCGGTCGACTTGGCACCACGGGCACGCATGGCGGTGAACGCCTCGTGACCCGGGGTGTCGATGAAGGTGATCTTGCGCTCTTCGTCGTTGACCTGAGTCGTGACCTGGTACGCACCGATGTGCTGCGTGATACCGCCGGCCTCGCCCGCGACGACGTTCGTCTTGCGGATGGTGTCGAGGAGGCGGGTCTTGCCGTGGTCGACGTGACCCATGACGGTCACGACCGGCGGACGCGCGACGAGGAACTCCTCGCCACCCTCGTCCTCGCCGAACTCGATGTCGAAGGACTCGAGCAGCTCGCGGTCCTCCTCCTCGGGGCTGACGATCTCCAGGACGAAGTTCATCTCGTCCGCGAGGAGCCGCAGCGTCTCGTCGGAGACGGACTGCGTGGCAGTGACCATCTCGCCGAGGTTCATCATCACGCCGACGAGCGACGCCGGGTTGGCGCCGATCTTCTCCGCGAAGTCGGTGAGGGAGGCACCGCGCGACAGGCGGACGGACTGTCCGTTGCCGCGAGGCAGCATCACGCCGCCGACCGACGGGGCCTGCATGGCCTCGTACTCCTGGCGCCTCTGACGCTTCGACTTGCGACCGCGACGCGCGGGACCGCCGGGACGACCGAAGGCGCCCTGCGTGCCACCGCGACCGCCCGGACCACCGGGACGACCGCCGAAGCCGGGACGACCGCCGCCGCCACCACCGGGACCGCCGGGACGACCGGCGAAACCGCCGCCGCCACCACCGGGACCGCCGGGACGACCGGCGAAACCGCCGCCGCCGCCACCGGGACCGGCCGGACGACCGGCGAAGCCGCCGCCACCCGGACGACCGCCGCCGCCACCACCGGGACGACCGCCGCCACCAGGACCGCGGCCGCCGGGGCCACCGCCGCCGGGACGCGGGCCGGCAGCCGGACGCTGCGGCATCATGCCGGGGTTGGGACGCGCGCCGCCGGGGCCACCGGGGCCGCCGCCGGGACGGGGACCGCCCTGCGGACGGGGCATGCCGCCCGGGCTGGGACGGGCGCCGCCCGGAGCCTGCGGACGGGGGCCGCCCGCCGCGCCCTGGGGACGGGGACCGCCCTGGCCCTGGCCCTGCGGACGCGGGGCGCCGCCGGGACGCTCACCGGGGCCACCTGGGCCGCCGGGACGAGGGGCGCCGCCCGGACGGGGCGCCTGCGGGCGCGCCATGCCGGTGGAGCCACCAGACGTGAAGGGGTTGTTGCCCGGACGGGGACCGGCCGGACGAGCACCGGGACGGGCACCCTGGCCGCCCGGACGCGGAGCGCCGGGACGGTCGCCGCGGTCACCGCGACCCTGGCCGGGAGCACCCTGGCCGGGAGCGCCGGCCGGACGCGGGGCGCCCGGACGCGGGGCCTGACCGGCCGGACGCGGGGCGCCCGGACGCGGGCCGGAGCCCTGGCCCTGGTTCTGGCCCTGGGAGGCCGGTGCGGCGGGAGCCGACGGCGGTGCCGTGAACTCGGGCGTGGTCGGAGCCGGGGACGCCGGGGCGGGCCGCGGCGCGGGCTTCGGGCCCGGGGTGGGACGGGGGCCGGGAGCGGCCGGCGCGGCGGGAGCCGCGGGCGTCTCGGCGGCGGCCGGCTTGGGGGCCGGCGGGCGCGGGGCGGCCGGACGGGCGGCCTGCGCGGGAGAGGGGGCTGCCGGACGTGCCGGGGCAGCCTTGCGGGCGGGGGCGGGCTTGCCGCCTCCGTTGCCCTGCTGGAGGGCGTCCGTCAACTTACGGACGACGGGCGCTTCGATAGTCGAAGACGCCGAACGGACGAATTCACCGAGTTCTTGGAGCTTGGCCATGACGACCTTGCTCTCGACCCCGAACTCCTTGGCGAGTTCGTATACCCGGACCTTAGCCACTTCGCTCCTTTTAGGTCCGGGTTGCGTCCGGACCGTCGCTACTTCATGGGCGTACTCATCGCGTGCTCATCGAGTGCTCATCGCAATCTCGACCTACTTCCAACTCGCGGGGTACCTGGGCCGCACGGGGGTTCCGCGCGACGCTTCTTACGGTGTTGCCTGCTCAGCAACTGTCTGTCTGCTCGACATGTCGGCGCAACGCCTTTATGTCGAGCGCTCCCGGGGCGCGCAGCGCCCGCGTGAACGCCCGGCGGCGTACCGCCTGGTCGAGACAGACCAGGGCGGGGTGGATGTACGCACCCCGGCCGGGCAGCGTACCGCGAGGATCAGGGACGCATGCGTCCTTGATCGCCACGATGCGCAGCAGATCGGTCTTGGCCGCTCGCTGCCTGCATCCCACACAGGTGCGTTCAGGGCATGCGCGGGCGTGCGTCCGGCCAGACACTCTTAAGTCTACCTCCCCGTACCGACCTCACCCCTTCGGGGCAGGGATCGAACGGTTGTTGTCGTGATCTGAGCCACCAACGGCTTGGATCTATTCCCCAGCACCGTTACGCAGCACCGTTACGCAGGGCTGTTTCGCGGCACTGCCCGTCGACGCTACTCGTCGGCCTGCTCGGTGTCCGGGCGGATGTCGATCCGCCAGCCGGTGAGCCGGGCCGCGAGCCGGGCGTTCTGCCCTTCCTTGCCGATGGCGAGGGAGAGCTGGTAGTCCGGGACGGTCACCCGCGCGGAGCGGGCGGCCATGTCCACGACCTCGACCTTGGAGACACGGGCCGGCGAGAGGGCGTTCGCCACCATCTCGGCCGGGTCGTCCGACCAGTCGACGATGTCGATCTTCTCACCGTTCAGCTCGCCCATGACATTGCGCACCCGGCCGCCCATGGGGCCGATGCAGGCGCCCTTGGCGTTCAGGCCCGAACGGGTGGACCGTACGGCGATCTTGGTGCGGTGACCGGCCTCGCGGGCGATCGCGGCGATCTCGACGGACCCGTCGGCGATCTCCGGCACCTCCAGGGCGAAGAGCTTCTTCACCAGATTGGGGTGCGTACGCGACAGGGTGACGGACGGACCGCGCACGCCCCTCGCCACCCGTACGACGTACGACCGGAGCCGCATGCCGTGCGGGTACGTCTCGCCGGGGACCTGTTCCTGCACCGGCAGGATGGCCTCCAGCTTGCCGATGTCCACGAGCACGTTCTTCGGGTCGCGGCCCTGCTGGACCACGCCCATGACGATGTCGCCCTCGCGCCCCGCGTACTCGCCGAGCGTCGCGTCGTCCTCGGCGTCGCGCAGCCGCTGCAGGATGACCTGCTTGGCGGTGGTGGCGGCGATACGGCCGAAGTCGGACGGGGTGTCGTCGAACTCCCGGGGCTCCTGGCCCTCTTCGAGCTCCTCGGGGTCCTCCTTCGCCCACACGACCACGTGTCCGGAGTCCCGGTCGAGTTTCACGCGCGCGTGGCGGTGGCTTCCCTCGGTGCGGTGGTAGGCGATGAGGAGGGCCGACTCGATCGCCTCGACCAACAGGTCGAAGGAGATCTCCTTCTCCCGTACCAAGCCCCGCAGGGCACTCATGTCGATGTCCACGGCTACGCCTCCTCTTCCTGCTCGTTTTCCTGCTGGTCCTTGCTGTCCTTGCGGCCGAACTCGACCTGCACGCGCGCCTTGTCGAAGTCGGAGAAGGCGAGTCTGCGGGCGGTGGCCTTGCGGCCCTTCACACCGGGCACTTCGAGATCGAGGCCTTCGTCGTCGACCTTCAGGATCCGGGCGACCAGTTCGCCGCCGCCCTCGGTCAGCTGGAACTTCACCAGCCGGTCCACGGCCCGCACATAGTGCCGGTGCTCCTTGAGGAGGCGCTCGGCGCCCGGGGTGCCGACCTCGAGGGTGTACTCCCCCGCGCCCATCGCGTCGGTCTCGTCGAGCTTCGCCGAGAGCGCGCGGCTCACATCGGCGATCTGGTCCAGGTCGGCTCCGGTGTCCGAGTCGACGACGACGCGCAGCACCCGCTTTCGTCCTACGGAGTCCACTGCGATCTCTTCGAGATCCAGGCCCTGGGAGGTGACGAGCGGTTCCAGGAGCTCTCGCAGCCTCTCGCTCTGGGTGGTGCTCATCCGGGTGACTCCTCGGCCGCGTGTGCTGTTGTGGGTAGGTCGCGTGTCAGGTCAAAGGGTATCCGGTCGCGGAGGGTGTTGCCGTCCAGGTGACATCGGATGCGCGGGTACGGTGATCGTCAGTGGGCTGACCCCCCGCCCGTGTGTTCGTACGAGCTTCCCGAGGACGTCTGCCGTGCCGTACCCGCCTCCGCCGCGCGTCCCTTCGGGGCCGCGGAGAAGATCCCTGCTCGCCTCGGTCGCCGGGGGCGCCCTTCTCGTGGGGTGCTCCGACGGGACCGGAAGCAGCGAGGAGGGCACCGCCGGCAGTCCCTCCGTCGTCGCGCGGGCACGCGCGCGGGCGGCCCGGGACAGCCGGGGGATCGTCGAGCGGTACGACGCCGTCCTGGCCGCCCATCCGACGCTCTCGGAGCGGGTGGGGCCGTTGCGGGCGGAAGCCGTGCGGCATGTTGAGGCGTTCGGGGAGAAGGTCCCGGCGGCCACGGCGGCCTCCCCCGGCGCTTCGGGCAGCGCCTCGCCGTCGCCGTCGCCCTCGGTCACCGTGCCCGCGACCGAGAAGGACGCCCTCGCCCAGCTGGCCGCCGCCGAGCGGGCGCTCGCCGACCGGCGGGCCAAGGAACTGCTGGACGTGCCGGGCGAGCTGGCCCGGCTGCTGGCCTCGGTGGCGGCGGCCGGCGCCGCGCACGCCTATCTGCTGACGGAGGCCGCCCGATGAGTGAGAAGCAGGAGCTGGAGGCCCTCCAGAAGGCGCTGGCCGCCGAGCACGCCGCCGTCTACGGCTACGGCGTCGTGGGCGGCCGCGTCCACGAGGACCGACGCGCGGAGGCCAGGGCCGCCTACGACGCCCACCGGGCCCGCCGGGACGCCCTGGTGCGTGCGGTGCGGGGCCTGGGCGGCACGCCGGTGGCCGCGGCGGCGGCGTACGCGCTGCCCTTCCCGGTGCCGGACCCGGCCGCGGCGGTACGGCTCGCCGCCGACCTGGAGGACCGGGTGGCCGGGGTGTACTCCGACGTGGTGCGGGCAACCGGGGGCGGGCGGCGGAGCACCGCAGCCGAGGCGCTGCGGGAAGCCGCGGTGCGTGCGGTGCGCTGGCGCGGCGAGAGCGTAGCCTTCCCTGGGCTCGCCGAGCGGGCGACCACGGTGTCGCCCTCGTCCTCGGCCTCGCTTTCCCAGGCGGGCCCCACGGCGTAACGCGGTACTGGAAGGGAACGACTCGCGCATGGCTTTCGAACCACCACAGCGGCTGGTGCGGGCGCTCGCCGAGAGCGTGCCGGACGCCGACGACTGGGTGGACAAGCTGCCCGGGAACGCCGGACAGGCCGTCGCGCTGGGCGAGTTGACCGTGGAGCGGGTCCAGGTGCCCGGAGGACGCAGCAGCCTCGTCGTACTGGTACGGCGGCCCGACGGGACACCGGCCGTGCTCAAGCTGGCCCCGCCCCGGGCCCGGCCGGAGAGCGAGCGGGCGGCTCTCGCGCACTGGGACGGCCGAGGGGCCGTACAGCTGCTGGAGCCCTTCGTCACCGAGGGCGTGCTGCTTCTCGAACGGCTGCACCCCGATGTCTCCGTGCGGTCGCTGCCGGAGGCCAAGGCGTTGCTGGAGGCGGCCGGGACCCTGCGGCGGCTGTGGGTGGAGCCGCCCGGTGACCATGTCTTCGAGACGGTGGCCGAGCGGACCGGGCGACAGGCCTCGGTCATGCGGGGTGCTCCCGCGGAGGTCGCGGGGCTGGTGGGCGCGGCCCTCGACGCACGGGAGTCGCTGCTGGCCGCGCCGCCGGAGGAACGGCTGCTGCACGGGACGTTCCGGCAGAGCAAGGTGCTGTCGGGTACGCGCTCTCCCTGGCTCGCCGTCGGGCCCGACCCCGTCGTCGGGGAGTGCGCGTTCGATCTCGCTCGGCTGGTGCGGGACCGGGTGGAGGACCTGATCGCCTCACCGTCGGGGGCGGCGACGACCCGGCGACGGATCAAACGGCTCGCGGAGTCGCTCGAGGTGGATCAGGAGCGGTTGCGGGGCTGGACGCTGTTCCGGGCCGTGGAGTCGGGTGTCCGGGCACTGCGGGTGGGGCGGCCGAAGGATGCCGAGCTGCTGCTGGAGTTCGCCGGGTGGCTGTGAGGCGGCGCTCGCGTACGCCGCCTCACCCTGTGCCAGTCTTCCCTAGGCGGTCAGGCGGGCGATCGCCTCGTCCACCGTCAGCTCCTCACGCTCACCGGTGCGGCGGTCCTTGAGCTCCAGGACGCCCTCGGCGGAACGGCGCCCCGCGACCAGGATCTTCGGTACGCCGATGAGCTCGGAGTCCGTGAACTTCACGCCCGGGGAGACCCCGGCGCGGTCGTCGACGAGGACCCTGAGGCCCGCCTCGCGCAGTTTCTCGGAGACGTCGAGGGCCAGTTCGATCTGCAGGGCCTTGCCGGCGGCGACGACGTGCACGTCGGCCGGGGCGACCTCGGCGGGCCAGCACAGGCCCTTGTCGTCGGCGGTCTGCTCGGCGAGGGCGGCGACCGCGCGGGAGACGCCGATGCCGTAGGACCCCATGGTCACGCGGACCGGCTTGCCGTTCTGGCCGAGGACGTCGAGCTTGAGGGCGTCGGCGTACTTGCGGCCCAGCTGGAAGATGTGGCCGATCTCGATGGCGCGGTCCAGCTTGAGGCCGGTGCCGCACTTCGGGCACGGGTCGCCCTCCTGGACCACCACGACGTCGACGTACTCGTCGACCTCGAAGTCACGGCCCGCGACGACGTTCTTCGCGTGGGTGTGCTCCTTGTTGGCGCCGGTGATCCAGGAGGTGCCGGGGGCCACCCGCGGGTCGGCGATGTACTTCAGCTTCTCCTGACGGCCCTGCGGACCCACGTAGCCGCGGACGAGATCGGGACGCCCGACGAAGTCCTCCGCCGTCACCAGCTCCACGGCGGCGGGCGCGAAGTGCGCCTCGACCTTGCCCAGGTCGACCTCGCGGTCGCCGGGAACACCGACGGCCACGATCTCGCCGTCGACCTTCACGAGGAGGTTCTTGAGGGTGTCGGAGGCCTCGACGCCGAGGTGGGCGGCGAGGGTCTCGATGGTGGGGGTGTCCGGGGTGGGGATCTCTTCGAGGGCCGGGACCGAGGCGCCGTCCACCGGCTTCAATTCGTACGTGATCGCCTCGGTGTTGGCCGCGAAGTCGCAGTTCGGGCAGTCCGCGAAGGTGTCCTCGCCGGCCTCCGCGGGCGCGAGGAACTCCTCCGACTTGGAGCCGCCCATCGCGCCGGCGGTGGCGGCGCAGATGCGGTAGTCGAGGCCCAGGCGCTCGAAGACCTTCTGGTAGGCCTGGCGGTGCAGGGCGTAGGACTGGGCCAGGCCCTCGTCCTCGGTGTCGAACGAGTACGAGTCCTTCATCAGGAACTCGCGCCCGCGCAGGATGCCGGCCCGGGGGCGGGCTTCGTCACGGTACTTGTGCTGGATCTGGTAGAGGATGACCGGCAGGTCCTTGTAGGAGGACGCCTGGTCCTTCACCAGCAGGGTGAAGATCTCCTCGTGGGTCGGGCCGAGGAGGTAGTCGCCGCCCCTGCGGTCCTGGAGCCGGAACAGTTCGGCGCCGTACTCGTCCCAGCGACCGGTGGCCTCGTAGGGCTCCCGAGGCAGCAGGGCGGGGAGCAGCACCTCCTGGGCGCCGATCGCGTCCATCTCCTCGCGGACGATCCGCTCGACATTGGCCAGCACCTTCTTGCCGAGCGGCAGCCAGGACCAGATGCCGGCGGCGGTGCGGCGGACGTACCCGGCGCGCACGAGCAGCTTGTGGCTGAGGACCTCGGCGTCCGCCGGGTCGTCGCGCAGCGTCTTCGCCATCACCTGGGACATGCGCTGGACCGGTGCGTTCGCCATTGTTCTCGTACTCCTGCCGGGAAAGGGTGATGGCAAGGAGGTTAGCCGGGCACGCTGTGCCGGTGGAAATCGGTTCAGCGGCGGCGCAGCGGCAGGGGGGCGCCCATCACGGCGTACGGCTTCGGAGCGCTCGGGAAGAGGACCTGGCGGGCGAGGTCCTGGTAGCCGAGGGAGTGGTACAGGCCGCGGGCCGGGCTGTCGGTGTCGATCGCGGAGAGGATCGAACGGGGCTCGGTCGCGCTGTCGGTGATGGTGGTGATCAGGGTGCGGCCGATGCCGCGGTTCTGGTGGTGCGGGTGGACATGCAGTTCGGTGATCACGAAGGAGTCGTCGAGCCAGATCTCGTTGTGCTGGGCTCGGAGGTAGGGCTCCACGACGGTGGACCACCAGTGGGTGCGGTCGTTGGGCATGCCGTACACGAAACCCACGAGGTGCCCACCGGCCGTCGCGCCGAGTGCTCTCGCCCCCGGGTAGGTCATGTGCCGCAGCACGATCTGGCGGCGGACCGCCACTTCGTCCGCGCCGAGACCGAATGCGACGGCTTGGACCGCTAGCGCCTCGTCCACGTGGGCCGACAGGTCGAGGGGGCCGATGACGAGGTCCATGCGGGGAGCGTACAGGCAGGCGGGATCAGAAGAGGACGCTCATGAAAGCGCCGACCTCGCGGAAGCCCACCCTCGTGTACGTCCGCCTCGCCGCCGTGTTGAAGTCGTTGACGTACAGGCTGACGACCGGGGCCACATCCGCGAGGGCGTAGCGCAGCACCGCGGCCATCCCGGGGGCGGCCACTCCTCTGCCCCGGTACTCGGGGGCCACCCAGACGCCCTGGATCTGGCAGGCCCGGTCCGTCGCGGCGCCGATCTCCGCCTTGAAGACGACCTTGCCGTGTTCGTCGAGGCGGGCGAACGAGCGGCCGGAACCGACCAGTTCGGCGACGCGGGCCTGGTAGAGCAGGCCGCCGTCGCCGGCCAGCGGGGAGACGCCGACCTCCTCCGTGAACATCGCCACGCACGCCGGCATGATCGTCTCCATCTCGTCCTTGCGGATGCGGCGGACGTACGGATCCGGGGCGACGTCGGTGGGCATGCGGTCGGTGACCATGAGGGGCTGGTGGGCGCGGACCTCCCGGGCCGGGCCCCAACTGGGTTCCAGCAGGCGCCAGAGCTGGGAGGTGGGTTCGGAGGGACCGACGATGGAGGAGCAGCGGCGGCCCGCGCGCCGGGCACGGTCGGCGAAGGCGCGGACGGCTCGGGCGGTGGCGCAGATCGGGACCAGGTTGGCGCCGGCGTAGCAGAGCGACGTGAGCATGCCGTCCTCGTACCAGCCCCACATCTCGCCGCCGAGCCGCCACGGGTCGAGACCGGCGACCTGCACCCTCGACGTCACAAAGGCGTTCGCGACCGGATCGCGGTCGAGGATGGCGAGCGCGGCGTCCAGGTCGCTCGGTTCGAGGACCCGGGAGGTCGTCTGAGTCAACACGGGCGGGGCCTCACACTGGGGTCTGCTGATCTCCGCACTGTACCCGCGGAAGCTGAGCCGTGCCGAGCCGTGTTCAGGTGCCGGTTGCCTGTGAGGCGCCCGGTGTCCTGGTGGCCGTCTCTGGGGGCTGCGCCCCCAGACCCCCATCGGCCCGAAGGGCCTCGTCCTCAAACGCCGGACGGGCTGGAGTGACCTGGACCGGCGCCGCGAAGCCCCAGCCGCCTCAGCCCGCCACCGACACCGACGGCTCGCCCGACGCGATGCCGTCCGCCTCCATCTGCTCGGCCAGCTTCATGGCCTCCTCGATGAGGGTCTCCACGATCTTGGACTCGGGGACGGTCTTGATGACCTCGCCCTTGACGAAGATCTGGCCCTTGCCGTTGCCGGAGGCGACACCGAGGTCGGCCTCACGGGCCTCGCCCGGACCGTTCACCACGCAGCCCATGACGGCGACGCGCAGCGGGACCTCCATGCCGGTCAGACCCGCCGTGACCTCCTCGGCCAGCTTGTAGACGTCCACCTGGGCACGACCGCAGGACGGGCAGGAGACGATCTCCAGGCCGCGCTGCTTGAGGTTCAGGGACTCCAGGATCTGGTTGCCGACCTTGACCTCCTCCACGGGGGGCGCGGAGAGGGAGACGCGGATGGTGTCGCCGATGCCCTGCGAGAGGAGGGCGCCGAACGCCACCGCACTCTTGATCGTGCCCTGGAACGCCGGGCCCGCCTCCGTGACGCCGAGGTGAAGGGGGTAGTCGCACTGCGCGGCCAGCTGCTTGTACGCCTCGATCATGATGACCGGGTCATTGTGCTTGACCGAGATCTTGATGTCCCGGAAGTCGTGCTCCTCGAAGAGGGACGCCTCCCACAGGGCCGACTCGACGAGCGCCTCGGGCGTCGCCTTGCCGTACTTCTGGAGCAGGCGGCGGTCCAGAGAGCCCGCGTTCACGCCGATGCGGATCGGGGTGCCGTGATCCTTCGCGGCCCGCGCGATCTCCTTCACCTTGTCGTCGAACTGCTTGATGTTGCCGGGGTTGACGCGTACCGCAGCACAGCCGGCCTCGATAGCGGCGAACACATACTTGGGCTGGAAGTGGATGTCCGCGATCACCGGGAGCTGCGACTTGCGGGCGATCGTCGCGAGGGCGTCGGCGTCGTCCTGCGTGGGGCAGGCCACACGCACGATCTGGCAGCCGGAGGCGGTGAGCTCGGCGATCTGCTGGAGGGTCGCGCCGATGTCGGACGTACGGGTCGTCGTCATCGACTGGACCGAGACCGGGGCGTCACCGCCCACCGCGACCGTGCCGACCTGGATCTGCCGGCTCTTCCGGCGCTCGGCGAGCTTGGTCGGAACGGACGGCATGCCGAGAGAAATCGCAGTCATCTGCTGTGCAACCCCAAGTCGTGGATCAAGGTCCCGGTCCCGTCAGCGGCGGGCTCCAGGCTTCGAGATTACGGCACCGACCGGGGCGCGAGCACATCACCGGCTTCAAACCCACTCAATGGAAGGCGGCCCGGCATGGAACACACCGGGCCGCCTCCAACGCCGTACGGCTAAGAGATTTTCACTGGGTTAACGACGTCGGCAACCAGGACGAGCAAGGTGAAGCAGATGAAGATCCCCGCCACCACATAGGCCACCGGCATCAGCTTCGCCACGTCGAACGGGCCCGGGTCCGGGCGCTTGAGGACCTTCGCCAGGTTGCGGCGCAGGGACTCCCACAGGGCGCCCGCGATGTGGCCGCCGTCCAGGGGGAGCAGCGGGAGCATGTTGAAGAGGAAGAGCGAGAGGTTGAAGCCCGCTACCAGCATCAACGCCATCGCCAGCTGCTGGGTCGGCGGGATGTCCAGGGTGAAGATCTCGCCGCCGACCCTCGCCGCGCCGACCACGCCCATCGGGGAGTCAGGCTCGCGCGGGGCGTCGCCGAAGGCCGCGTTCCACAGGGCGGGGATCTTGCCGGGCAGGGCGGCCAGGGAGTCGACGGCGTCGCCGACGCGGTCGCCCATCCAGACCACGGAGTCGCCGAAGTCCTGCTTGACGATGCCGGTGGCGGCGCTGAAGCCGAGGAAGCCGGCGGTGACGTACTCGCCCTGGACGTACTGGCCGCTGGAGTCCTTCTTGGCGACCTGGTTGGAGGCGATCTTCGCCGTGAGGGTGACGTCCTTGCCGTCGCGCTCGACGACGATCGGGACCGTCTTGTCGGGGTTGGCCCGGATGAGGTCGGAGAGCTTGTTCCAGTCGTCCGTCCGCACGCCGTCGAACGAGATGATCTTGTCGCCCGCCTTGAGGCCGGCGGCCGCGGCCGGGGAGGCCGGGTCGGAGGCCTTGCACTTCTCGCGGTTCTGGCTCTGGGCGATCACGCACTTGGAGACCGAGCTGACCGTGTTGGTCTGCTGGGAGATGCCGAAGCCCATGAGGACCGTGAGGAAGAGGGCGACCGCGAGGATGAGGTTCGCGAAGGGGCCCGCGAACATCACGATGACGCGTTTCCAGGGCTTACGGGTGTAGAACAGGCGTTTCTCGTCGCCGGGCTGGAGCTCCTCGAAGGCGGCCGAGCGGGCGTCCTCGATCATGCCGCGCCAGGGGGACGTGGAGCGGGCGCTGATACGGCCGTCGTCGCCGGGCGGGAACATGCCGATCATGCGGATGTAGCCGCCGAAGGGGACGGCCTTGATGCCGTACTCCGTCTCGCCCTTCTTCCGCGAGAAGACGGTCGGGCCGAAGCCGACCATGTACTGCGGCACGCGGATGCCGAAGAGCTTGGCGAAGGACAGGTGCCCCAGCTCGTGCCACGCGATCGACACCAGGAGGCCGAGGGCGAAGAGCGCTATGCCGAGGATGAACATCAGGGTCGTCATGCACGGGCCTCCGCCGTCTGTGCCGTCAGTTCCCGGGCCCGGGTCCGCGCCCAGGTCTCCGCTTCGAGGACGTCCGCGACGGTGAGCGAGGTTCCCCCGCGCGGGGTGCCGTGCTCGTCCACCACCCGGGTCACGGTCTCCATGATCCCGTTGAACGGCAGTGCGCCGGCCCGGAAGGCCTCGACGCACTCCTCGTTGGCGGCATTGAACACCGCCGGGGCCGTGCCCGCGAGCTGTCCCACGTGTCTCGCAAGGTTGACCGAAGGAAACGCGTCGTTGTCGAGCGGGAAGAACTCCCACGTGGACGCCTTGCTCCAGTCGAAGGCGGGCGCCGCGTCGGGGACGCGCTCGGGCCAGCCGAGACCGATGGCGATCGGCCCGCGCATGTCGGGGGGCGTCGCCTGGGCGATCGTGGATCCGTCCGTGAACTCAACCATCGAGTGGACATACGACTGGGGATGCACGACCACCTCAATGCGGTCGAAGGGAATGTCGTAGAGGAGGTGCGCCTCGATGACCTCCAGGCCCTTGTTGACGAGGGTCGCGGAGTTGATGGTGATGACCGGACCCATGGCCCAGGTGGGGTGGGCGAGGGCGTCCTCGACGGTCACCTGGGCGAGGTCGGCCTTCGTGCGGCCGCGGAAGGGACCGCCGGACGCGGTGACGACCAGCCTGCGGACGTCGGCCCGGGTCCCGGAGGCGAGCGCCTGGAAGAGGGCCGCGTGCTCGGAGTCGACGGGGATGATCTGCCCGGGCTTGGCGAGGGCCTTCACCAGCGGGCCGCCCACGATGAGCGACTCCTTGTTGGCGAGCGCGAGGGTGCGGCCCGCCTCCAGGGCGGCGAGGGTCGGGGCGAGTCCGATGGAGCCGGTGATGCCGTTGAGGACGGTGTGCGCGTCGGAGGCGGCGAGCCGCGTGGCCGCGTCCGGTCCCGCGAGGATCTCGGGGAGCGGCTCGCCGGCGCCGTAGAGGCCGCTGAGGGCCTCACGCAGCTGCGGTACGACGTCCTCGCGGGCGACCGCGACGGTCCGCGCCCTCAGCCGGTACGCCTGCTCGGCGAGGAGCGCCACCCGCCCGCCGTTGGCGGAGAGCCCGGTCACCCGGAACCGGTCGGGGTTGCGCAGCACGAGGTCGATGGCCTGGGTGCCGATCGAGCCGGTGGAGCCGAGGATCACCACGTCCTTGGGGCCGTCGCCCGCCACGGGGTCGTAGACGAGGTGCGGGTCGGCGAGGGGGGCTGGACTGTCGCTCATCCCTCCATTGTGGCCGTAAGGACGGTGTAGGAGGACAGCGCGTCCCCGTCTCGGGGGGCGCGCTGTCGTGCGTGGTCAGCGGATGGGGCGGTGGACATTCTCCTTCTCGGAGGGGCCGGGGGTGGCGTCCGCGATCCAGACGCCTTCGCCGGAGGGGTCGACGATGCCGTCCTCCAGCCACGTGTAGGTGCCGGAGAGCACGCCCTTGACGACCTTGCGGTCCTGGTCGTCGGTGTTGTTCCAGAGGCGGCCGAAGAGTTCCTCGATGCGGAGCCGGGACTGCCGGCAGAAGGTGTCGGCGAGCTGGTAGGCCTCGCGGCCGTGCGGCTCGGTGGTGTAGAGGAGTTCGGCTCGTACGCAGGCCGCGCTCATCGCGAAGAGTTCGGCGCCGATGTCGACGATCCTTCCGAGGAAGCCCTGTTTGGTCTCCATGCGGCCCTGCCAGCG
Source organism: Streptomyces sp. NPDC005303 (assembly GCF_040607335.1). Classification (NCBI taxonomy): domain Bacteria; kingdom Bacillati; phylum Actinomycetota; class Actinomycetes; order Kitasatosporales; family Streptomycetaceae; genus Streptomyces; species Streptomyces sp. NPDC005303. The sequence goes on from NZ_JBEXGM010000007.1 coordinate 84,753, forward strand.
GGACATGGCGTAGAAGGTGGAGCGGGCGAGTTTGCGGGCCGTGCGTTCGACGTAGCGCAGATGCGTCGAGAGGTCGACCTCGCGTTTGAACTCACCGTAGGTGTTGGGCAGTTGGCCCGGTCCGGCGACCAGCTTGGGGAGCCACTTGGCGTAGAAGACGCCCGCGTTCGCGCCGGCCTTCGCCTTGTCGCCGAGGGACTTCTCCGGGTCGATGAGGTCGCCGGCGACGGAGAGGTGGGCGTCGACGGCCTCGCGGGCGATCAGCAGGTGCATGATCTCCGTGGAGCCCTCGAAGATGCGGTTGATGCGCAGGTCGCGCAGGACCTGTTCGGCGGGGACCGCCTTCTCGCCGCGGGCCCGCAGGGAGTCGGCGGTCTCGAAGCCCCGGCCGCCGCGGATCTGGACGAGTTCGTCGGCGATGAGCCAGCCCATCTCGGAGGCGTAGAGCTTGGCGAGGGCGCCTTCGATGCGGATGTCGTTGCGGTTCTCGTCGGCCATCTGGGAGGACAGGTCCAGTACGGCCTCCAGGGCGAAGGTCGTCGCCGCGATGAAGGAGATCTTGGAGCCGACGGCCTCGTGGTGGGCGATCGGCTTGCCCCACTGTTCGCGGGCGGTGGACCATTCGCGGGCGATCTTCAGGCACCACTTGCCGGCGGCCACGCAGGAGGCGGGCAGTGAGAGGCGGCCGGTGTTGAGGGTGGTCAGGGCGATCTTCAGACCGGCGCCCTCGGGGCCGATGCGGTTGGCCGCCGGGACCCGGACCTGGTGGAAGCGGGTGACGCCGTTCTCGATGCCGCGCAGGCCCATGAAGGCGTTGCGGTTCTCGACGGTGATGCCGGGTGAGTCGGTCTCGACGACGAAGGCGGTGATGCCGCCCTTGTGGCCGTCGGACTTCGGGACGCGGGCCATGACGACGAGGAGGTCGGCGACCACGCCGTTGGTGGTCCACAGTTTCACTCCGTCGAGGACGTAGTCGTCCCCGTCGGGCACGGCGGTGGTGGCGAGGCGTGCCGGGTCGGAGCCGACGTCCGGTTCGGTGAGCAGGAAGGCGCTGATGTCGGTGCGGGCGCACCGGGGCAGGAACTTCTCCTTCTGCTCCGGGGTGCCGAACAGTTTCAGCGGCTGGGGTACTCCGATCGACTGATGGGCGGAGAGCAGTACGCCGATGGCGGGGCTCGCGGAGCCGGCGAGGGCCAGCGCCTTGTTGTAGTACACCTGGGTGAGGCCGAGGCCGCCGTACTTGGTGTCGATCTTCATGCCGAAGGCGCCGAGCTCCTTGAGCCCGCTCACGACGTCGTCGGGGATGCGGGCCTCGCGTTCGATGAGGGCGCCGTCGACCCTGGTCTCGCAGAAGTCGCGGAGCTTGGTCAGGAACTCCTCGCCGCGCTGTGCGTCCTCCTGCGGGGGCATCGGGTGGGGGTGGATGAGGTCGAGCCGGAACCGCCCCAGGAACAGTTCCTTGGCGAAGCTGGGCTTGCGCCAGTCCTGCTCGCGGGCGGCCTCCGCCACCTCGCGGGCCTCGCGCTCGGTGACGACAGGTTTGGTGGACGGTGCGGACATCAGGCTCACCTCGTCGTGAATCGGGATCTTGGGGGCCGTATGGTTACCGACGGGTGCTACCCGATCGTATGTACCTGATCCGGGGCGAGGTCACCACCCCTCGCGCGGCCGTTCGGCCGATGTCGACGGAATCCGCCGCGGCGTCCAGCCGGCCGGCGCCGGCTCCGGCGGGCATCCGCGCATGCCGCCCTCCCCGGACGTACGGCGCGCCCGCTCCATGGCCCGCCGCGGCCGGTCGTGGTAGGCAGGGAGCCACGCTCCGCCGAGGCGGTGAACGGCCAGGCCGGAGTGGGTTCGCCGGTGTCGGGGCCTCTCCCGTGCGGCATACGTCCACGAGTCCTTGTCGAAGCGCTTCGACAACCTATGGACACCCACTCCCGGGGGAGCTACTGTCGAACCACCCCCACCCGCCCGTGTTCGCACTGCGCACTGTCGAAGCGCTTCACAAAGCTTGGAGAGCTGGATGGTCACCCTCGCCGAGGTCGCCCAGCACGCCGGAGTCTCGGCGAGCACGGTGAGCTATGTCCTCAGTGGCAAGCGGTCCATCTCGACGAGCACCCGGCAGCGGGTCGAGGAGAGCATCCGCGAACTCGGCTACCACCCGAACGCGGGCGCCCGCGCCCTCGCCAGCAGCAGGTCGAACATCATCGCGCTGATGATCCCGCTCCGCACCGACATGTACGTGCCGGTGATGATGGAGATCGCCATCGCGGTGGCCACCACCGCGCGGACGCACGGGTACGACGTCCTGCTGCTGACCGGCGAGGAGGGCCCCGACGCCGTACGACGTGTCACCGGCAGCGGGCTCGCCGACGCGATGATCCTGATGGACGTCGAACTCGACGACGAGCGGCTGCCGTTGCTGCGCGGCACCGACCAGCCGTGCGTGCTCATCGGCCTCCCCGCCGACACCTCCGGGCTCACCTGCGTCGACCTGGACTTCCGGGCCACCGGGGCGCTGTGCGTCGAGCACCTCGCGAAGCTCGGTCACCGCGACATCGCTGTCATCGGCGAGGCCCCCGCGGTCTACGAACGGCACACCGGATTCGCCGAGCGCACGCTGGACGGACTCCGTTCGCGCGCCCAGGAGCTGGGCGTACGGCTGCTGCACCGGCCGTGCGACGGCGGGTACGACGCGATGGCGGTGACCCTCGCCCGCATCCTCGACGAACGTCCGTCCACCACGGGCTTCGTCGTGCAGAACGAGCAGGCCGTCGAACCGCTGCTCGCGCTGCTGCGCCAGCAGGGCCGGGCCATCCCCGAGGACGTCTCGGTGGTGGCGATCTGCCCCGAACAGGTCGCCGTCCAGGCCTCGGTGCGGCTCACCTCGGTCGCCATCCCCGCCCAGGAGATGGGCCGGCACGCCCTGGAGCGGCTGGTCGCCAAGCTGGAGGGCCGCGGTGAGGACGAACTCGTCCTGATCGAGCCCGAGTTGACGGTCCGGGCGAGTACGGGCCCGGCACCTTCGGCGTCCTGACACCTCACCCACCAGACCTCACACACCACGCGTCCCGTGCCTGTGCGGCACGCCCCTGTCTGCATTCCTTCAGGAGCACTCCTCGTGAATCAGCCTGCCGAAATCCAGCCCAAGGTCAGCCTTGCGCAGTCGTCCCCCACCGTCGGCACGTTCCGGGAGCGGGACGGCGCGCTGGAGTGGAGCGGGCGCCAGGAGACCGTACGTGTCGAGCCGTGGGGCCCGGACGCGGTCCGGGTGCGTGCCCGGCTCGGCGGGCCGATCCTGGAGGGACTGCCGGGTGCTCTGCTCGACGAGCCGCCCGCCACCGAGAGCACGGTCAAGATCGGTGACGGGGAAGGCCTGCTGACGGTGGGCGCGCTGACCGTCCACGTCGACGCCGAGGGGCAGCTCCGGTTCCTGCGCACCGAGGACTCCGCCGAGCTCCTCGCGGAGGCCCGCGCCCACTTCTGGTGGCCCGGCTCGCGTCTGTACACCGCGGTCGGCAACGGCCACCACCGGCTGGAACAGCGCTTCGCCGCCTACGACGACGAGAAGCTGTACGGTCTCGGCCAGCACCAGCACGGCAAGCTGGACCAGAAGGGCCTGGTCCTCGACCTGATCCAGCGCAACGCCGAGGTCGGCATCCCGGTCCTCGCCTCCAGCCGCGGCTACACCCTGCTGTGGAACAACCCGGCGATCGGCCGCGTGGAGCTGGCCCACAACGGCACGCGCTGGGTGGCCGACTCGGCCCGCCAGATCGACTACTGGATCACCGCGGGCCCCCTGGCCGACGGCCAGCGCCGCTACAGCGCGGTGACCGGCCGTACGCCGATGCTGCCGGAGTGGGCGGCGGGCTTCTGGCAGTGCAAGCTGCGCTATCGCACCCAGGACGAACTCCTCTCCGTGGCACGGGAGTACAAGCGCCGGGGGCTGCCCATCTCCGCGATCGTCTGCGACTTCTTCCACTGGACGCACCTCGGTGAGTGGAAGTTCGACCCGGCCGAGTGGCCCGACCCGGCGGCGATGGTCCGTGAACTGGAGGAGCTGGGCATCAAGTTGGTGGTGAGCGTCTGGCCGTCGGTGTCGCCGCTCAGCGAGAACCACGCCCTGATGGAGCAGCGCGGATACTTCATCGGCACCCAGTACGGTCCGATGGCGCACGCCGACTGGCCGGACAAGGGGGTCGCATCCACCGTCCAGGTCGCCTTCTACGACGCCACGAACCCGGAGGCCCGTGAGTTCATGTGGTCGAAGGTCCGCGACAACTACCTTGCCCCCTACGGCATCACGGCCTTCTGGCTGGACGCCTGCGAGCCGGAGCTCAAGCCCGGCTTCCAGGAGAACCTGCGCTACTGGGCGGGGCCCGGCCTCGAGGTCGGCAACATGTACCCGGCCGAGAACTCCCGCACCTTCCACGAGGGCCTGAGCGCCGCGGGCGAGGAGGTCATCACCCTCAACCGCTCGGCCTGGGCGGGCAGTCAGCGCTACGGCGCCGCCCTGTGGTCCGGTGACATCGGCACCGACTTCCCGACCCTGCGCGAGCAGATCGCCGCGGGTCTCAACACCGCGATGTCCGGCATCCCGTGGTGGAACACGGACATCGGCGGCTTCCACGGCGGCGACCCGGACGACCCGGCGTACCGCGAGGTGATGGTCCGCTGGTTCCAGTTCGGAGCGCTGTCCCCGCTGATGCGGCTACACGGCTTCCGCGACCCGGGAATGCCGCTGGGACCGGAGATGACCGGCGGCCCGAACGAGGTGTGGTCGTACGGCGAGGAGGCCGGCACGATCATGGAGAAGTACCTTCGGCTGCGCGAGCGGCTGAAGCCGTACGTGCTGAAGGTCATGCGCGAGGCCCATGAGGAGGGGCTGACTCCGATGCGGCCGCTGTTCCTGGAGTTTCCGGAGGACCAGGCGGCGTGGGGAGTCGACGACGCGTATCTCTTCGGCGCGGACCTGCTGGTCGCCCCGGTTCTCACGGCGGGCGCGACGGCCCGTACGACCTATCTCCCGGCGGGCGCGACCTGGACGGACGCGTGGACCGGCCAGACGTACGAGGGGGGCACGACGGTGACCGTCGATGCCCCGCTGGATCGCATCCCGCTGTTCCTGAGGGACGGGGCGCGGCTTCCGGTGGCGGAGTAGCGCTACCGAAGCGGCCGGTCCCACGGGGGTGGGCCGGCCGCTTCGTCGTGTGGGGGTCAGCTTTCGCAGACCGAGCGCAGGGCGCGGGCCAGGGCCCTGGTGTGCAGGGCGTCGAGGTGGTCCTCGTGATGGACCTGGAGGGCGGCGAGAAGGAGTTCGGGACGGCAGGCGACCGCGCCGCGGTCGTCGGCGGTGCCGGCGAGGGCCTCCACCAGCGCGCTGGTCACACGGTTGATCTCCTGCCGTACGACGCTCAGGTCCGGCTTGGTCGTCGGCGCCTGGTCGGGGTGGTCGGTCCAGCGCTGGAACAGGCCGCGCTGGACGGTCTTGTTGGCCTCGATCTGGTCGCGGAAGATCACCCGGATCTCGTCCGGGTCGGCGCCGAGCTGCTGGGCCTGGGCGGCCACGTTGTCGAGGACCTGCTGTTCGCGGGCCGGGTCGTCGATGGGGCTGTCGGTGCCCCACTTGGCGGCGGCGACCAGGTCGGCCGTGGCCAGGCGTGCGGCGGCGAGTTCGACGACCGGATGCAGGGCGGAGAGGGAGCGGGCGGTGGCGTGGGGTGCCGCGGCCGTCCCGGAGACGGGAACCGCGACCGCGGAACCCGTCGCGGTGAGAACGACGGCCGCGGTCGCGGTCACGGTGGTCAGGGCACGTCGGAGGGGGGTGGTGGTACGCATGCCCCCATCAAACCCGACGCCGCCCCACGATCAGGTCAACTGCTGCTTACCGTCAGGTTGTTGGTGGCGAAGTCGAGGCCACCGGACGAGCTGGTGATCTCGAAGCCGAACTGCACGTCACCGATGGTCACGTTGCCGAACCAGCCCTTGGTGTCCTTGATCCACTTCAGAATCGGGAGGACGTTGACCGAGCCGGAGGTCGAGTTGGAGGTGCGGACGAACGAGAACACCGCGTTGGAGCCGTTGCTGCCCTTGTAGACGGTCCAGGTGTGACCGCCGAGCGTCACGTTGCCCTGCGAGGTGCCGAGCGGGCCGACGGCTCCGGTCTTGTTGACCCAGAGCATGATCTCGTAGGCGTGGTTGGTGTCCCAGATGTCGTACGACGTGTTGTACGCGCCGGACGAGGGGACCGTGACGTTGTAGTTGCTGGAGAGCGAACCGAGTGAGGTGATCGACTTGTTGACCACCTTCTTGGAGTTCGGGTAGGACTTGATGCCGCCGGTGTTGGGGTGGTTGGCGTTGACGCCCCAGTTGGTGCCGGAGTTGGCCCAGATGCACTGGCTGCCGGCGCCGGAGCCCCAGATGTTGTTGTAGAGCGTGTAGCCGTTGAGGCTGGTGTTGCCGTACTGGTCGCAGGAGCTCCAGACGGCGGCGGAGGCGGGGGCGGAGGCGAGTCCGACGGTTGCGCCGATGGCCATCGCCGGGGCCAGTGCGGCCATGGTGACCTTGCGCAGAGCGCTTGCCATGGTGTCCCTTTCCATGGGTGGGGGGAAATGCGGGGTGTTACCACGCCTCCAGACGGAGGACGTGGTCTTCTCCGGCGACGAGTTCGAGGGGCTCGGCGCCGGAGGAAGTCCGGAGTTCGACGCGGTGGGTGCGGGTGGGGCGCAGCACCGCCGTCGCTTCGGTGGGGCTCCAGGTGAGGTCGAGTTCGGCCCCGAACCTGGTGCGGACGCCCCGTAGTTCACCTCGGGGGCAGATGGTGGGAACCGCCGGGAGCAGCACCAGCCGGTCCGGTGTCGACTGCACGAGCATCTCGACGACGACGCCGGGCAGGGTGTGGGCGGCGTCCGCGTTGTAGACGTTCTGTCTCGGGTAGTGCGCGCTCATCAGCGAGGCGTGGAAGAAGTCCCCCTCGAGGACCTGGCCGAGGGCGTGCGCGACCCGCTCGCCGTCCCGCAGCCGGGCCGCGACGAGGGCGTGGTGCAGGTGTCCGTGCGCCGAGTCGTTCTCGGAGCCGCGGAGTTCGAGGGCGCGGTGGGCGGCCCTGGCGAGGTCGGGGGTGTCGTAGGGGGTGATCTCGTCGAGGGGCCAGACGCCGTAGAGGTGGCTGAGGTGGCGGTGGTCGTAGGTGTCGTCGAGGCCGGGCCAGGCCCATTCGGCGAGGGCTCCGTCGGCGTTGATCCGGTGCGGTGGGAGCCGGTCGGCGAGGGCCCGCCAGGCTTCCGCCTTCTCGGGGTGGTAGGCGGCGGCCGTGAGCAGGGCGTGCCGGGCCGCCGAGAGGTCCATGGCCGCGTTGATCGCACCCCAACTGGCGTTCGCCGGGCGGTTCTCGGGCGAGTAGGAGGGGACGACGACGAGATGGCCGTCAGCGTCCGTGCGGGTGAGGAAGTCCTCGTAGAACAGGGCGACTTCGGCGAGGGCGCGGGCGGTGCGCGGGTCCTGTTCGCCGCGGGTCTCGTCATGGTCGACGAGGGGCTTGAGCAGCCAGTCGGCGCCCGCGGTCCACAGGTGCAGCGGGTACTCGCGCTCGAAGTGGTACGTCAGCCCGGACTCGCCGTCGGAGTGCGGCGGGGCCACGACACCCCGGGCGCCGAAGATCTCGCGGGCGTTGTCCTGCCAGTCGGGCAACTGCCGGTCGATCATGGAGGCGAGGGCTGCGGTGACTTCGGGGAGGGCGGCACACGCGGCCGACGCGGTCTGGAGGTTGACGTTGGCGTCGTTGGTGAACGCTCCCGACCACGCCGTGTCCCAGTCACCGGTCCACAGGCCGGTGAGGCGGGGCGGGTAGAGGCCGCTGGAGGAGAGCAGGTGGTAGCGGCCGGCGGCGAAGAGACGCTCCAGGAGGGCCGGGCTCTCGGGTTTCCCCAGCAACTCCGAACCCGGCAGGGCGCGTTCGGCGGGGTCGGCGGCGAGGTCGAGGGTCACTCGCTCGTACGCCGGGCGGTGCAGGGGGATGTGCCGGTCGAGGAGTCGGGCGTACGTGACGGACGCCGGCTCGGACCCGGATTCGGGCTCGGGGGCCAGGTCGCGCAGGGCCTCGATGTGGGGTGTCGTGTCCAGTTCGCCGGTGTGGCGTACGACGCGGGTCAGCAGGAGGACGGACTCGGCGCCGGTGACCTGCGCGCCGGGCGGGATGAGCGCGGTGCGGCCGCCCGTGGGGACGACCAGGGTGATGCCGGTGTAGCGGCGGTCGCTGTCGGGGTAGCGGACGCGGAGGGTGAGCAGGGCCCCGTCGGCGACGCGGACGATGCTCTGGCCGACCATCATGGTGCCGGGGGCGCCCGGGAGCCGGTGGTCCAGCGAGACGACCAGGTCCGCCGCCTCCACATGCTGGACGATGACGTCGTCCGCGCGGGAGACGAAGACCTGGCTGCGCCGCCCCTGGCACCGCGTGTGCAGGACGCCGGTGGTGAAGTCGACGGACCGGCGGTAGTCGGCGGCGCTCGCGCGCGGGCGGCGCAGCCGGATCTGGAAGGCGGGGTGGAAGGGCTGCACCCACTGCAGCGGGCGGCCGTCCGTGAAGCGCTCGGCGGCGTCGAGCTGCCCGCTGAGCAACCGGTCCTGCAGTGCGGGCAGTTCGGCGGCGAGGCGGGGCGGGCGGGCGTGTTCGGAGCCGTTGGGGCGGACCAGGGTGTGGTGGGTGACAACGACCCGCTCGTCGTCCGGGCCGCCGAACAGGAGGGCGCCGTGGTGGCCGTTGCCGCTGAGGAAGCCGTCCTCCCAGCGCGCGGCGGGTGCGGGTTCCCAGGTGCCGTGGACGGGGCCGTCGGTCATGGCTGGAGCACCGCCACTCCGTAACGTCCCAGCGTGACCTGGTCCGTGCGGGACTCCCCCGTCAGCAGGTCCCGGTGGGTGCCGGTCACGTCGACCGTCACCGGCTCGCGGCCGTGGTTGAGCAGGAAGAGCAGGTCGCCGCGGCGTACCGCCTCGACCTGATCGGGCAGTCCGTCGAGCACCGGTCGCACACCCGCACCGGCGGCGATCCCGGCGAGGAGCTCTCGCAGGGCGCCGGGCTCGGGAAGCGTCGAGAGGTACCAGGCGCGGCCCCGGCGCAGCACGGCGGGCAGCCCGTCGAGCTCACCGCCCTTGTAGGCGGCCTCCGTCGTCCCGTCCTCGGTCTTCTCGATCTCCTCCGACCACAGGGTGCCGTGGAATCCGCCCGGTGAGCCGTCGCATTCCGCCTGCTCCCCCGCGTCGAGCGGCCACCACTCGTGCAGGGTGCGGATGCCGAACAACTCGCGCAGCCGGGCGTCCATGCCGCCGGGACGTACCCGGTCGTCCTGGTCGGCGACGCCGGTGAGGAAGCCGGAGACGAGGGTGCCGCCCTGGTGGACGTAGGCGAGAAGGTTGTCGATCGCCGTGTCGGTGAGGGCGTAGAGCTGGGGGACGACGACCACCTTGTAGGCGGTGAGGTCGTGTTCGGGGTGGGCGAAGTCGGTGGTGAGGTGGGCCTCCCACAGTGCGCGGTGCCAGGCCCGGAGCACGTCCGGGTAGTCGACCTCGTGGGAGAGCCGGCCGTCCTGGGCGCCGGCCCACCAGGCGTGCCAGTCGTGCAGTACGGCGATGTCGTTGGCGGTGTGAGCGCCCGTCACCTGCGAAGAGATCGCGGCGAGTTCGGTGCCGAGCTGCTTGACCTCCTGGTAGGTGCGGCCCTGCTCCCCCGCATGGCTGACCATCCCGGAGTGGAACTTCTCCGCGCCCTGCCGGGACTGGCGCCACTGGAAGTAGCAGACGGCGTCGGCGCCTCGGGCGACGGCCTGGAGGGACCAGAGCCGGTTCAGGCCACGGGGTTTGGGGTGGTTCACGCCCCGCCAGTTGACCGGACCCGCGGCCTGCTCCATCAGCATCCAGGGGCCGCGCGCCTGCGAGCGGGTCATGTCCTGGACGAGCGCGCCCTGCTGGGCTCCCAGGGGATCCCGCGGGTCGGGATAGAGGTCGACGGAGACGACGTCCTCCTCCTCGGCCCAGCGCCAGGCGTCCTGCCCGACCCACAGCGGCATGAAGTTGCTGGTCACCGGGGTGTGCGGGGTGGCCCGGCGGACGATGTCCCGCTCGGCGAGGTAGCACTCCAGGAGCATGTCGGAGGTGAACCGCTTGAAGTCCAGCACCTGGGTGGGGTTCTTCATGTAGTGGGCGTGGCGCGGTGTGTGGATCTCGGCCCAGTCGCCGTAGCCCTGGCTCCAGAAGGCGGTGCCCCAGGCCTCATTGAGCTCCGAGAGGGTGCCGTACCTGCTCCGGAGCCAGGTCCGGAAGCGGGCGGCGGCCTCGTCGCTCCAGTCGTAGGTGCAGTACTCGTTGTTGATGTGCCACATGGTGAGGGCCGGGTGGCCGCCGTAGCGGGCGGCGAGGTCCTCGGTGATGGCGGCGGCGTAACGGCGGTAGGTGGCGCTGGAGTGGGAGAAGTGCTGGCGTCCGCCCCAGTACTCGGTGCGGCCGTCCTCGGTGACGGGCAGGGTGTCGGGGTGCAGGTGGCCCATCCACGGCGGCGGCGAGGAGGTGGGGGTGGCGAGGACGACCCCGATGCCGTGGTCGTGCATGAGGTCCATCATCCGGTCCAGCCAGCCGAAGTCCCGCTCTCCCGGGCTCGGTTCGAGCTTCGCCCAGGAGAAGACGCCCAGGGTGACCGAGTTGACGCCGGCGGCCTTCATCAGCCGGACGTCCTCCAGCCAGGTCTCCTCGGGCCACTGTTCGGGGTTGTAGTCGCCGCCGAACAGGATGCGGCCGCGGGTGGCGTTCTGGAGTCCCGGTGTCACGCCGGCTCCCCGTACTGGATGCCCCGGCCGTTGGTGGCGAGGTAGACGCGGCCGTACACCCGCGGGTCGGCGGCGATGGTCGCGCCGATCCAGCCCCACTGGTGCCGGTCGTCGTTGACGCGCACCCAGGTCTTCGCGCCGTCGTCGGAGCGGTACACGGCGGTGATCGCCTCCGTGGAGCCGACCATGTAGATCGCCGGGTGGTCCGCGCCGCGGGCGGCCTTGCCGAAGGCCAGGGTGTGCGAGGCCGAGCAGCTGGTGAGCTTGGTGAAGGTCGCTCCGCCGTCGGTGGACCGGTACAGGCCGTTCGTCTTGGTGCTCAGCCACAGGTCGCCGGAGCGCCCCGGGGCCGCGGTCAGCTGGAACTGGCTGTCGCCGGAGGGCAGACCGCTCGCGCGCCCGGTGAAGGTGAGGCCGCCGTCCGTGCTGGCGAACAGGGTTCCGGTGTCGGTGTCGTACGCGTAGAAGCGCGTCGGGTCGGCCGGGTCGGCGAGCGGGGTGGCGCCCTTGGGGTAGGTGGAGACCTCGGACCAGGTCGCTCCGTTGTCGGTGGAGCGCTGGGCGGGGTACTTGGTGCCGTCCCAGTGCACGAAGGTCCACAGCAGCACGCTGCCGTCGGTGTTGGTGGCGATCGGCCCCGGCGCGTCCTTGGCGAGGGCGGGCTGGGCCGCAAAGGGCGCCCAGGTCTTGCCGCCGTCGTTCGAGAAGGCGCCGTTGCCGTGATCGCCGAACCCCGTGCGGACGACGTACGAGGGCTTGGCCGCGGCCTGGGCGAGTCCCGTCGCCGACCCGAACACGGGGTTCGAAGCCATGCCGCGCGAGGGCGAGGCGGTAAGCCGCTCGTGGTACATCACACCGATGTCCCCGAGACCGCTGAGCAGGTGCGCCTCCCCGGTCGGGGGCGAGATCAGCTGGCGTACGGAGGTCTCCTCCAGGCCGCGGATCTGCGGGGCCCAGTGCTTGAGGTCCCGGGTGCCGTAGAGGGTGGCGCCGGTGCCGTAGACGACGTGCTTCGAGTCGTACGGGTCGACGGCGACGGCCTGGATCCACCAGCCGAACTTGGGCGCGTCGGCACCGAAGGTGAGGAACGGGGTCTCGGACACGTCGAGGACCGCGGAGTCCTTCAGGGACGTCCAGGTACGGCCGCCGTTCGTGGTCCGGTACAGGGTGTCCACGGCAGCCCAGCGGTTGTTGGTGGAGACGACGACGGTGCCGGGGCGGCGGGCGTCGACGGCGACGCCGCCGTACCCGAAGGTGTCGGAGGAGCCGTCGCTCGTCGTCCCGCCGGGCTTCACGGGCGTGACGTCGGTCCACTTGCCGCTCGCCGTGGCCAGCTTGTGCACACTGCCGTCGGACTGTCCGTTGGGGCCGGGCGCGTTGGCGTAGGTGACGTACAGCTCGCGGGTGTGGCAGTCGTAGGCCGCCCGGATCGGCACCTTGGCAGCGGCACCGGAGGGCTGCGCGGGGACGGCATCCCAGGTGGCCCCGTCTGCGGTGCGGTACAGGTTGGCTGCGGTGCCGTCCGCGTCGCCCCAGCCGGCGTAGACGCTGCGGCCCGCGGCGACGAGGAGGGTGATGCCCTGGCCGGTGGCACTCGGGGTGGCCGGGAAGCTCACGGCCTTCCAGGTCGCGCCCCGGTCCGTGGACTTGAGCAGCCCGTCATGTCTGGTCCCCAACCACAACGTGTCACTGTCCCGAGGATCGACGAGCAGCCGCTCCCCGGCCCCCCGCCCATCCTCGTTCCCACCGAGCTTCACCGTGAGATCAGTACGGGCCCAGGTGGCACCACGGTCCTCGGACCGCAGGACCGCCCCGTTTCCGGCCCAGGGCTGGGCGTAGGTACCGAGGGACAAAAACACCCGGTTCGGGTGAGCGGGGTCGACGGCGATCGCCTCGACCCCGAGGAGGTTCCAGTCGTCCCAGCCGAGATCGTCGTTGAGCGGAATCCAGCGCGCGCTCCGGTCGTCCCAGCGATAGGCCCCGCCGATGTCGGTACGGGCGTAGGCGAGGCCGCGGACGGAGGGGTGGAAGAGGACTCCGGTGACGAAACCGGTGCCGCCGATGACGGCTTGGCGCCAGCGGTAGGAGGGGGTGGTGGAGGTAGCGGCGACTGCCGGCAAGGACGGAACCATGGTGATCGCGGCAGCGGCCGCGGTCCCGGCAAGAACAGCACGACGGCTAGGCCCGGACGTAAGCATGACAAACCTCGCTCTGAACTAAGGGAGAGTGAGCCCACCCAGGGGCGCGGGGAACTGCGCGAGAAGCCACGACGAACCCGCAGCCGCCCAACTACTTGAAGCCCCCGCTTATGAGGCGCAGGTCACCCCTTCACCGCGCCCGTCAACATGCCCTTCTTGAAATGCCGCTGAACGAACGGAGAAGCCACCGCGACCGGGATCAACGCCAGCACCATCACTGCCATCTGCAGCCCCAGCGCCGACAACTGCCCCGTACGAACCGCCTGCTGCAACCCCGTGGGGGCCTCGGTGTGCTTCTGGACGAGCTGGATGAGCACGTTCTGCAACGGCATCATGTCCTGGTCGCTCAGATAGATCGACGCGTTGAACCAGGCGCTCCAGTAACCGACCGCGTAGAACAGCGAGATGACGGCCAGCACGGCCCGGGACAGCGGCATGATGATGGTCAGCAGGATCCGCATGTCGCTGGCCCCGTCGATCCGCGCCGACTCGGTGAGCTCGGGTGAGATCCCCATGAAGAAGGCCCGCAGCACCAGGATGTTGAAGACGCTGACCGCGCTCGGCAGGATCAGCGACAGATACGTGTCGGTGAGACCGAGCGACTGCACCAGCAGGTACGTCGGAATCAGGCCTGCCCCGAAGAACATGGTCGCCATCATGGTGATCAGGAAGAACCGGTGCCCGAGGCTCCCCGGCCGTGACAGCCCGTAGGCCGCCAGCACCGACACCACCATCGAGAACAGCGTGCCGACGAGCGTGACCCCGACCGAGACCATGATGGCCCGGCTCACCTGACCACCGCTGAGCAACTCCGTGTAGTTGACGAAGGTGATGCCCTGCGGGATCACGACCAGGCCGCCGACCCGGTCGATCACCGGCTTCGGGGAGAGACTGGTGACGATCACGATCCACAGCGGACCGAGCACGCCCAGGCAGCACAGGAGAAGAAGGCCGCCCTTCGCGGTGAGTCCCGCCTTGCTGGGCTCCTCCTCCCACACGGGCCGGGGAGGAGCCTGGAGGCTGCGGACGAGCTGCGTGTTGAGACTCACTTCTGGTACACCCCCTGCTCGCCGAGCAGGTGCGCGAACTTGTTCGCACCAAGGACGAGGCACACTCCGATGGCTCCCTTGACGAGGCCGACCGCGGCCGCGTAGCTGAAGTCGCCGTTCTGGATACCCATGTTCCACACGTAGGTGTCGAGGACCTCGCTGGCGCCGACGCCGACCGCGTCCCGCTGGAGCAGGAACTGCTCGAAGCCGACGCTCAGCGCGTCACCCACCCGAAGGACCAGCAGCAGAGCGATCACCGGGCGCAGTGCGGGCAGCGTCACGTGCCACATGCGACGCCAGCGCCCGGCGCCGTCCATGGCGGCGGCCTCGTACAGGTCGGTGCTGACGGCGGCCAGCGCGGCGAGGAAGACGATGATCCCCCAGCCGGCGTCCTTCCAGACGGCCTGCGCGGTGACCAGGTACTTGAACAGGCTCGCGTTGGTCATCAGGTCGAAGCCGCTCCAGCCGTGGTCCTCCAGGGTCTGGGCGATGATGCCCGCGCCGCCGAAGATCTGCTGGAACACGGTGACGACGAGGACCCACGAGAAGAAGTGGGGCAGGTACATGATCGCCTGCGCCACGGCCCGGACCCGGGGCCGGATCACGCTGTTGATGAGCAGCGCGAGGGCGATGGGGATCGGGAAGAACAGCACCAGTTGGAGCGCGAACAGCAGGATGGTGTTCTTCGCGGCGGCCCAGAACAGCGGGTCGTCGACCATCCGCGAGAACTGCTCCACCCCGACCCAGGGGCTGTGGAAGATCGCGGTGACGCCGTTGCTGGAGATGTACGGGTCGTAGTCCTGGAAGGCGACGACGTTGCCCAGCAGCGGGACGTAGTTGAAGAGCAGGAGCAGGAGGATCACGGGCAGCGTCATCAGGATGAGTGCGCGGTCGCGCCGCAGCCGGACCCTGAAGGGGACCTTGCTCGCCTTGGCCGCCTTGTGCGGCACGCGCTCGTGCGTCACCGCGGTGGCGACCGCGACCGTCGGCTCCTCGACGGCCGCGGGAGGACGAGTCCCGTCGGGCCTGCTCCCGGCCGTGAGAGACATCAGTTGCCGCTGCCGTTCTTGTCGATGAGCTGCTTGTACCAGTCGCGCAGCTTGTCGCCGCCGGAGGACTTCCAGGTCGAGATGGCGGCCTGTACGTCCGACAGCTTGCGGTTGCCGCGCACGTAGTCGATCTCCAGCTGCTCGAACTGGCTGGAGAGGTTGGCGTAGCGGGTCGGTTCGACGATGTTCATGCCGAAGGTGGACGTCTTCTTCATGAAGGCGCCCATCCGCTGCTGCCACTCGACCTGCTTGCGGGCGACCTCGGGGAAGTCGGGGTGGGCGTAGTAGGCGGCGGGCGCGGCCAGCATCACCCAGGCGTTGAGCACCTCGGAGTTGCCGAGGTCGTTCTTGACCGGGACGCCGTCCTTGACCGTGTAGTGGGTGCCCTCGACGCCGTAGTCGACGAGCATCCGCTCCTTGGTGCCGTAGGGCGCGGCGGAGAAGTCGGCGGCGGCCAGCGCGTTCTCGATCGTCGTCTTGGAGGCGCCCTTGCGGATCATGGACCAGATGGTGGCCGGCTGGGACGCCCACAGCTTCGGGTTGCCGCCGTCGGCGCCGAAGATGTCCATTCCCTCGATCTCGAAGTCCGGGTTGGACGCGGCCTGTTCGGAGGTCTTGCCGTACCAGCTGGCGATGTTGTCGTTGTAGACGAGGATCTGCCCGGCGGTGAACCGCTGGCCCGCGTCGCCCGAGCGGGCCTTGTCGTCGGGGTGGACCACGCCCGCGTCGAACAGCTTGCGCACCCATTCCAGGGCCTCGAGGTACTCGGGCGCCTCATGGCGGTAGGTCAGCTTGCCGTCGTCCCCGATGTTCCAGCCGAGGGTGCCGGAGGGGCGGACGCCGAACATGCTCCAGGCGCTCCAGGTCATGTCGCCGCAGGCCCACACCTTGGCCTTGGAGCTGGTGGCCTCCTTGGCCCAACTGGCGAACTCCTCAGGCGACTTGGGTACGGAGTAGCCCTTCTTGTCGAAGAGGTCCTTGCGGTAGAAGGGCGTGATCCAGTTCGCGGTGGCCGCCGGCATCGGTATGCCGCGCAGAGCACCGCCGAAGATGCCCATGCGCCAGGCGTCCGAGGGGATCGCGGCCAGGTTCGGGTACTTCTTGACCTTGTCACCCGCGAGATAGGGGCCGAGGTCCATGAACTTGGCGGTGACCGCGTTGGCGATCTTGCCGACCAGCTCCCAGCCGGGCACGACCACCATGTCGGGGATGGAGCTGGAGGCGAGGACGGCGCCGAGCTTCTGGCCGTAGGTGTTGCCGTCCTGGTTCTGCCAGGTGATCTTGGTGCCCGCGGCGGCGTCGAGGGCCTTGTAGTAGGCGCAGCCGGCCTTCGGCGGGGAGCCCCAGAACGGGGACATGATCTTGAAGGGGGCGCCGGTGCCGAGCTTCTCCGTGACCGAGGCCTTGAGGGCGGCGAGGTCGACCTTGCCGGTGTAGCCGGCGGCCGAGCCGTTCTTGGACGGCAGGTCCGGGTTCGCGACCGTGCTGGCGACGAATGTCGGGAGCAGCTTGTCCGCGGCCTTGCCCGACGTGGTCCCCTCACGGTCGCCACCGCCCGAATCCCCACAGGCGGCAAGGAGCGGCATCCCGCCCGCCACCGCGGCGGTGGCGACCGCCGTCGAGGCGAGGAAACTTCTCCGGCTGGGCCCGGAGGAGGGGGAAGCGGCGTTCGGCGTCATTGCGTCAACCCTTCATGGCGCACCAGGACACCCGGCGGTGGAGCCGTCGGCTGCGGTGTCTTGAGTGGAACTGGCTGAGCTGAAGCGATGCTTCGACGGTGTGTCGGAATCCGTAGTCGAAGCGCTTCGATGTTGCTGTGAGGTTAAGTGAACACCCAGGGGTGCACAAGGGTCGTTCCCAAGATTCCTCCGAGGTACGGGAGGTGACCTTTTCTTATGCACCGCTTGAAGTGACGGTGTGGATCTCTTGACACCCGCCCCGATGTCGAATGAGCATCGAAGCGCTTCGAAAGCATCGAACCGATCCATCACAAGGGGATCCCCACGTGACCGCACACCCGCCGCACACACCGCCTTTTCGCGATCCGCACCTGCCGTTCGCGAAGCGCATCGACGATCTGCTGTCGCGGCTGACCCCCGACGAGAAGATCGGCTTCCTGCACCAGTTCACGCCCGCCGTGGAACGGCTCGGCATCGCCGCGTTCCGCACCGGCCAGGAGGCGCTGCACGGCGTCGCGTGGATGGGCCCGGCGACGGTCTTCCCGCAGGCGGTGGGCCTCGGCGCGACCTGGAACACCGAGCTCGTACGGCGGATCGGCGAGGCGGTGTCCAAGGAGGTCCGGGCGATGCGCGCCCGCGACGACAGGGTCGGCCTCAACATCTGGGCGCCGACGGTCAATCTGCTCCGCCATCCGCTGTGGGGCCGTAACGAGGAGGGTTACTCGGAGGACCCGAAGCTCACCTCGGCCATCGCCACCGCCTACACCCACGGGCTGCGCGGCGACCACCCCACGTACTGGCGCACGGCCCCGGTGCTCAAGCACTGGCTGGCCCACAACAACGAGACGGACCGGGCCACCTCGTCCAGCTCGGTGCGACCACGCGTGCTGCACGAGTACGACCTGCGCGCCTTCCGCGAGGCGGTCGTGGCCGGCGCGGTGGCCGGGGTGATGCCGGCGTACAACCTCGTCAACGGCCGCCCCAACCACGTCTCCCCGTATCTGCGGGAGCACCTGCGCACCTGGACGGACGAGGAGCTGCTGGTCTGCTCGGACGCGGGCGCGCCCTCCAACCTGGTCGACCACGAGCACTACTTCGACACCCACGAGGAGGCCACCGCGGCCTCCCTCAGGGCCGGGGTCGACAGCTTCACCGACCACGGCACGGACAGCTCGCAGATGGTCGCGCGCATCCAGGGGGCCCTCGACCAGGGCCTGTTGACCGAGGCCGAGATCGACACCGCGGTCCGCCGGCAGCTCTCGGTCCGCTTCCGGCTCGGCGAGTTCGACCCGCACCACGACCCGCACGCCGACGTCACGGACTTCGACACCCCGCAGCATCGCGCGCTCGCCCAGGAGGCCGCCGAGCAGGCGATCGTGCTGCTCAGGAACGACGGGGTGCTCCCGCTCGCCCCCGACACCCGGCTCGCCGTGGTCGGTCTGCTCGCCGACGAGTGCAAGCTCGACTGGTACAGCGGCACGCTCATCCACCGCTCCACCCCGCTGGAGGGGCTGTACGAGCGGTTCGGCGCCGAGCGGGTGGAGTTCGCGGAGGGGGTGGACCGGGTCCGGCTCAGGACCTCCGCCGGGACGTTTCTGCACGTCCTGTCCGCCGAGAGCGGCGAGGACGAGGCGCGCGGTGCCGAAGGTGCCCTGGACCCGGCGCTGCTCGCGGGCCGCACGGACCTGCCCCCGCTGACGACCGACGCGACGGGCACCGAGTTCGCGCTGATCGACTGGGGCGAGGGCGTCCTCACGCTCCGGGCCCCCGACGGCCGCTATCTCTCCGTTGCCGAGGACGGGTACCTGCGCGCCTCGGCCGACCAGCCCGGAGGCTGGGTCGTCCAGGAGACCTTCCACCTGGAGCAGCACGGCAGCGGTCACCTCCTCAGGCACATCGGTACGGGCCGCCACGTCACTGTCGCCGCGGACGGAGTGAAGGTTGCCGACGAGAATCCGGAACCCGAGGCGAAGCCGGAGACCTTCACGCTGATCATCGTCGAACGCGGCGAGGACGCAGTGACCCGGGTCACATCCGAGGCGGACGTCGTCCTGGTCGTCGCGGGAAACGATCCGCACATCAACGGCCGCGAGACCGAGGACCGCGCCTCCCTGCGGCTTCCCGCCCACCAGGAGCGCCTGCTGCGGGCGGCGCGCGCCGCGAACCCCCGCACGGTCCTGGCCCTGGTCTCGGCCTACCCGTACGCGGTCGACACATCAGGCCTGGCCGCGGCGCTGTGGACGGCCCACGGCGGCCAGGCGGCAGGCACCGCCCTGGCCCGCGTCCTGGCCGGCGACGTCTCCCCGGCGGGCCGCCTCCCGCAGACCTGGTACGAGAGCGACGCGGACCTGCCCGGCCTCCTCGACTACGACATCATCGGCAGCCGCCAGACCTATCTGTACTTCGAGGGCACGCCCCTGTTCCCGTTCGGCCACGGGCTGTCGTACGCCTCCTTCTCCTACGCGGACCTGGAGGCGCGGACCGACGACACCGCGGTCCGCGTGTCGTTCACGATCACGAACACCGGTGACGTCACCGCCGACGAGGTCGCCCAGCTCTACACGCGCGCGATCGACCCGGCGCTCCCCCGCCCGCGCCGCGAGCTGCTGGCCCACCGGCGGGTGACGCTCGCCCCGGGCGCCGAGGAGGAGCTGTCCTTCGAAGTCCCGCTGCGCGCCTTCGAGTTCTGGGACGTGACGCAGGGCCGGTGGCGTCTGGAGCCGGGCCCGTACGAGCTCCTGGCGGGCGCCTCCAGCGAGGACATCCGGCTGCGGACCACCGTGCTGCTCGACGGCGAGCCCGCCGCACCGCGTCCGGTGCTCCGGCGGGGCCTGGAGGGCGCGGACTTCGACGAGCAGAGCGGTGTCGAGATCGTCGACCGGACGAAGGCGGCGGGCGACGCGGTGACGGCCGCCGAGGGTCGCACCGGCGAACTGGTCTACCGGGACTGCGACTTCGGCGCCGGCGTCACCGAGGTGACGGCCCTGGTCTCCGGCGAGGGCTCGGTCGAACTGTCCCTGGACGGTGGCGCGGTACTCGCCACCTGGGAGGTGGCGGAGTCCGAGGCCGGACCGTACGACTACGCCCGCCTCGGCGCCGGGATCGTCGCCGAGGGCGTGCACGACGTGCATCTCAGGCTGCGCGGCCCGTTGCGGCTCGCGCATGTCGGCTTCTCCGGTTGAGGGACCGGAGCGGCTGACGACATGAAGGGGCCCGGCACCGGAAGGCATCGGTGCCGGGCCCCTTCGGGGCGGCGGGTCAGCGTCGCTGCACCCACCCTATATGAAAATGGTTCCCATTAGCCAGGGGTTCTCGCCGGGGACCTCAGAGCGCGAGGCCGGTCAGCACCAGCACCCGCTCGTAGGTGTAGTCGTCCATCGCGAACTTCACGCCCTCGCGGCCCACACCGGACTGCTTGACGCCGCCGTACGGCATCTGGTCGGCGCGGTAGGAGGGCACGTCACCGACGACCACGCCGCCGACCTCCAGCGCGCGGTGGGCACGGAAGGCGGCCTGCAGGTCGTGGGTGAACACACCTGCCTGGAGGCCGTACTTGGAGGCGTTGACGGCGGCGAAGGCCTCCGCCTCGCCGTGAACCTTCTGCACGGTGAGCACGGGCCCGAAGACCTCCTCGCAGGAGATCGTCGTGTCCGCCGGGACGTCGGTGAGCACGGTCGGCGCGTAGGAGGCGCCGTCGCGGTCGCCGCCGGTGAGCAGGCCGGCGCCCGCCTCCACGGCCTCCTTCACCCACGCCTCGACGCGCACCGCCGCGTCCTCGCTGACCAGCGGGCCGACGTCGGTCTTGTCGTCGCTCGGGTCGCCGGTGACCTGGGCCTCGACGGCGGCGACGATACGCGGGAGCAGCCGGTCGTACACCGACGCGTCGGCGATCACCCGCTGCACGGAGATGCAGGACTGGCCGCCCTGGTAGTTGGAGAAGGTCGCGATGCGGGTCGCCGCCCAGTCGAGGTCCTCGTCGCTCGCGTAGTCGCCGAGGACGACCGCCGCGCCGTTGCCGCCGAGTTCCAGGGTGCAGTGCTTGCGCGGCACCGAGTCCATGATCGCGTAGCCGACCTTCTCGGAACCGGTGAAGGAGATCACGGGCAGCCGCTCGTCCTGGACGAGGGCGGGCATCCGGTCGTTCGGGACGGGCAGGATGCTCCACGCCCCGGCGGGCAGCTCGGTCTCGGCGAGGAGGTCGCCGATGATGAGCCCGGAGAGCGGGGTCGCGGGGGCCGGCTTCAGGATGATCGGAGCGCCGGCCGCGATCGCCGGGGCGATCTTGTGGGCGCAGAGGTTGAGCGGGAAGTTGAAGGGCGCGATCCCGAGCACGACCCCCTTCGGGAAACGCCGGGTCAGCGCGAGGCGCCCCTGGCCGCCGAGGTCGGTGTCGAGGCGCTGGGCCTCACCGCCGTTGAACCGCCGGGCCTCCTCGGCGGCGAACCGGAACACGGAGACGGCACGGCCGACCTCGCCCCGGGCCCACTTGACCGGCTTGCCGTTCTCGGCGGAGATCAGCCGCGCGATCTCCTCGGTGCGCTCGACGAGCCTGCGGCTGACGTGGTCGAGGGCGGCGGCGCGGACGTGGGCGGGAGTGGCCGCGAAGTCCTCGCGGACGGCGTACGCGGCGGCCACGGCCTCCTCGATCTGCGCGTCGCTCGGCACACTCACCGTGCCGACCAGCCGGCCGTCCCACGGAGAGGTGACATCGAAGGTGTCCTCGCCGGTGACCTGGCGGCCGGCGAGCCAGAAGGCGGTGGTGGAAGTCATGCCCCCACGGTAGGGCCGTGAGGTCACGAGGGAATTTGTCCGGGGTGTAGCAGTGGGGCGGACCAGCACTCCAGCCCGGCCAACCGCCGCTACTCGGCCGCCGTCGTCTTCAGCGCCAGCCACAGCTCCATGCGTACGTCCGGATCGTCCAGGGAGCGGCCCAGGATCTCCTCGACCCTGCGCATCCGGTACCGCAGGGTGTGCCGGTGGACGCCCAGGTCGGCGGCGGCCGCGTCCCACTGGCCGTGCCGGGAGAGCCAGGCCCGCAGTGAGGCGACCAGGTCGCCCCGGCCGGTCGCGTCGTGCTCGTACAGCGGTCGCAGCAGCCCGTCCGCGAAGGCCCGTACGGCGTCGTCGGCGAGCAGCGGCAGCACCGATCCGGCGGCCAGCTGTTCATGCTCGACGTACACCCGTCCCCGCCGCCGGGCGACCGAGAGTGCCTGTTCGGCCTGCTTGTAGGCGGCCGCTGCGGCGATCGGTCCCGTGGGTGCCGAGACTCCGACGACCAGTTCGCCCTCGTCCCCGGCGCCCGCCTGCTCGCCCGTCCGCGCCGACTCCAGCGCCACCGCGTACTCCCCGCACGCGGTGACGGCGGCCCCGCCGTCCGCGGCCAGCACCACCAGCCGCCCTCCCTCGGGCACCACGAGCACGGTCTCCCCGGAGCGGGCCGCCGCGGACTCCACGATCTCGGTGAGCGCCCCGAGCGGATCGCCGTGCACGTCGGCGGCCGCGGCGAGCGCGGCGGCCGACGGAACGCGGGCGGGGGTGTCGGCGGCGATCCGCACGGACGACACGGCAACCGTCTCCGCCACGATCAGCCGGAAGGGCGCGTCCAGGAGCCCGCCGTACAGGTCGCCCGCGACCGTGCGCGCGTGGTCCGGCTCGCCCGCGAGCAGCATCCGCACCACCGCCACCCCGATCCGCTGTTCGGCCGCCTGCAGGGAACGGGAGCGCTCGGTCGTGAGCGTCAGCAGCGCGATCGCCGAGTGCACCGCGTACCGCTCCGCCGTTCCGAGCGCCGCGGCCGTCCCCACCGCCAGTGCGGCCCGGGGCCGGCGCCCGGTGCCCAGCGAGTGCAGCTCCACGCGGTCGTCGTTGTCGGAAGTGCCGGACCCGCCGACCACGGCGGAGGCGGGCGCGGGCCGCTCCCGCAGGCGTTCCACGTCGGCGGTGATGCGCGCGGCCCGACGGCCTGCCCACTCCGGCGCGGCGGCGACGACGGCGCCCGAGGCGTCGTAGAGCGCCGCCCAGCCGTCGACCTGGGAGGCGAGCGCGGCGAGCAGCCCCTCCGGGCTGTCGGTCAGGGCCTGCCTGGTCAGTTCGCGCTGGGCGGCGAAGCCCGCCGTGACGGACCGGTACTGATCGGCCGCGATCGCCGCGGACACGGCCTTGCTGATGGCGAGGAACGGGGTGCGGCGCGGCACTTCGAGCAGCGGGAGCCCCTCGTCGCGGGCCGCGTCGACCAGGGCCTCGGGGATCTCGTCGTAGTTGACCCCGACGGCGAACCCGAGCCCCACCACCCCGGCCCCGGCCAGCCGCTTCACATACCGCCGCATCGCCTCCGGATCCTCCGCGTCCAGCTTGAGCGCGGTGATCAGCAGCAGCTCCCCGCCCTCCATGTAGGGAACGGGATCGGCGAGCTCGCTGACGTGCGCCCAGCGGACGGGGACGTCCAGCCGGTCCTCGCCCGCGCGCACGGTCAGCTTGAGCGCGGAGTGGTGGACGAGCGAGGCGAGGGTGGGTGGCATGGGGCCTTCAGAGCGTCAGGGAGCAGTGATCGCTGCGATCTTTTGGCCGCCGTGTATGAACGACCTGTGACGATTCTGCCTCACCGTACGGTCATCGGGTCACGTCATCCCCGCAGATCCACCAGCAGCGGCGGCGCGTGCTCACCCGACACCGTGGTCAGCGACAGCACCGCGTGCCCGGGCGGCACCCCGTGCGCCAGCTCGGACGCCGACCACCGCTCCCGCTCGACCTGTCGTACGGTCACCGCCCGCGCCGTCGGCGCCTTGCCGGTGATGACCTGACGCACCGCGTGCAGCACCTTGCCGGCCGGGGTCTCGGCGATGATCTGGCGGTCGGTGACGTCCCGCGCCTCGATCCACTCCTTGCCCCACACCTCGGCGAAGTCCTGCCCGTCCCACGGGGTGAGCCCGGACAGCGCCATCCGACACCCGATGGCCCCGAGCAGGGGCCCGCGCAGCGGTCGCGGTACGTCGTCCAGCGTCCGCAGCGTCAGCACCACTCCCGCGTTGCCGGACCGCAGCCGCTGCACGCCCCGGACCGCTTCGGGCGTCACGACCCCCGTGGCGTCGTCGACGACCAGGCACGCGAACAGCGACCGGTCCTCCCGCACCGCGACACTCGCCGTGAACTGCGCGAGCACCAGCCGCGCCAGAATCCGGGAGGCGTCGGCGTGCCCCCGCTGGGGCAGGTCGATCCGGACCCGGACGGGGTGGTCGAGGGCCTTCAGCGAGAACGGCCGCGACTGCCCCGACGTATCGGCGCCCGCGCTCTGGAAGAACGAGGCGAAGGCGGGCCGGTCGAGCAGCGCGACCCGGTCCGCGAGGATGCCCCCCACATCCCCGGGATTCCCCATCTGCCGCTCCCGCGCGTCCAGTTCACGCAGCAGCGACGCCTGCCCGCGATCCTCGAGGCCCTTCCGCAGCGCGGCCATCGGTCCGGGCGCGCCGTCGAGCAGCTGCCGCAGCTCCGGTACGGCGGGGAAACGGCCGTGGACCGCCTGGAACGGCCCGAGGAGCTGGGCGAGCACGGTGGTGGACCGCCGGGTGTCGCCCCCCTGATGAGGCTCGGCGAGGTCACCGACGAGCGCCTCGGCGAGCACGGCCGCGGCCTCGTCCGGATCGGTCGTCCCCCCGTACAGGTCGAGGTCGTACACCGACTCCGGATTCCCGATCTGTACGACGACGTCAAAGGCGTCGGCCGGTCCGAGCCCCGCGCCCGCGGCACCGACCACCACGACGGCGGCCCGCCCGGCGAGCGCGTGCAGACACAACGACTCGGCGATCGGCCTGATGACGGCCCCCGTCTTCCCGGACCCGGCCGGCCCGACCGCGAGCAGCGAGGTCCCCAGCAGCTCGGGCCCGAGCCCCAACCCGGCCCCCCGATAGGCGTACGGGTTACGGGCGTCGTCGGCGGTGGTCCCGAGCCGCACCTGGCCCGTGAGGAGGTCATGCCGAGCGATCCGTGCGGGCAGGTCCCGCTCCCCGGAGGGGTGCAGACAGGCGGCGGCACCCTCCTGGAGCACAGCACCGGTGAACGTGGCGAGACTGAACCGGCCACTGCGCACACCCTGCCAGGCTCGCTCGATCCGGGCATGGTCCACATCCCGCATCAACCCGGCCCTGGCCTCGGCAGCAAGCCGCTCGGCGACGTCGGGGGCACCGGCGGCGCGGAGCTGGGGCCATTCGGCGGGGTCCTGTTCGGGGGCGGGGGGAGGCTCGTGGGCTGGCGCGCTCGGACGCCAGGCTGAGGGGCCGTAGCGGCGCCAGACCTCGCCCCAGCGGCCGAGCTTTCCCACGACGACCATGATGATCAACGCGATGAGCACCCTGTAACTCGTGTAGAGGAGGGCGGTGCCCGTCTGGCCGAGGGCACTGTCGCCTCCACGCCAGGAGTCAGGCGTCAGCAGAAGAAGCGGAAGCCACCACCAGGTGCCGACATAACCGTTCTGGAGCAGCGACCAGACGAGCCAGCCGACGAGGAACGCGATCAGCGCGCCACTGATCAGCTGGCGGCCGGGGATGAGCTCCGGTTCCGCCTCCGGCCGGGGCCGGTGTCCGAACCGCCATACCCCCGGCGGCGTCTCCGGCCGCGGCGTCCGCAGCCACGTCAGGAACGCCGACCCGTCCGGCTGCGGGGGCACCCCGGGCGCCCGGGACGGCCTCGGTGGCATCACGGACCGTGCCCGCGGCACAGGATTCGCATGCGTACCCCGCGCGTCCTGCGTCCCGTCGCTGTCCATCGCCCCTGCTCCCTGACCAGCCGTTCCGTCCACCGTCAGCGGCCAATCTAACGCGCCCGCAAAGGGAGTTCACCGATTGCGGGGCCGAGCCGTCACACCGTCCCGGAAACCGGCTATGTCCACCACGGACAACCCGCCCCCACGACAACGCCCACATGGAGCATGCCCACCCTTCCTCCCCCGCCCTAGCCTGCGAGAAAAGACTGGACACAGTCCTCGAAATCTCCGCCCGCAACACCCCAGGAGCCCCTCATGACCGCACTTCCGCAGGAGCGCCGCGTCGTCACCGCCATCCCCGGACCCAAGTCGCAGGAGCTGCAGGCCCGCCGGGTCGCCGCGGTCGCGCAGGGCGTGGGGTCCGTGCTGCCCGTGTTCACCGCGCGCGCGGGCGGCGGGATCATCGAGGACGTCGACGGGAACCGGCTGATCGACTTCGGTTCGGGCATCGCCGTGACGTCCGTCGGCGCGTCCGCCGAGGCCGTCGTACGCCGGGCGACGCAGCAGCTCGCCGACTTCACCCACACCTGTTTCATGGTCACCCCGTACGAGGGCTACGTGCAGGTCGCCGAGGCCCTCGCCGAGCTCACCCCGGGTGACCACGCCAAGAAGTCGGCCCTGTTCAACAGCGGCGCCGAGGCCGTGGAGAACGCCGTCAAGATCGCGCGGTCGTACACCAAGCGGCAGGCCGTCGTCGTCTTCGACCACGGCTACCACGGCCGCACCAACCTCACCATGGCGCTGACCGCGAAGAACATGCCGTACAAGCACGGCTTCGGGCCCTTCGCCCCCGAGGTCTACCGCGTCCCCGTCGCCTACGGCTACCGCTGGCCCACCGGCTCCGAGAACGCCGGCCCCGAGGCCGCCGCCCAGGCCATCGACCAGATCACCAAGCAGGTCGGCCCGGAGAACGTCGCCGCGATCATCATCGAGCCCGTCCTGGGCGAGGGCGGCTTCATCGAGCCGGCGAAGGGCTTCCTGCCCGCGATCAGCCAGTTCGCCAAGGACAACGGCATCGTCTTCGTCGCCGACGAGATCCAATCCGGCTTCTGCCGCACCGGTCAGTGGTTCGCCTGCGAGGACGAGGGCATCGTCCCGGACCTGATCACCACCGCCAAGGGCATCGCCGGCGGTCTTCCGCTCGCCGCCGTCACCGGTCGCGCGGAGATCATGGACGCCGCCCACGTCGGCGGCCTCGGCGGCACGTACGGCGGCAACCCGGTCGCCTGCGCCGGTGCGCTGGGCGCCATCGAGACGATGAAGGAGTTGGACCTCAACGCCAGGGCGAAGGCGATCGAGGCCACGATGAAGGCCCGTCTCACCGCGATGGCCGAGAAGTTCGACATCGTCGGGGACGTCCGCGGCCGCGGCGCCATGATCGCCATCGAGCTCGTCAAGGACCGTACGACCAAGGAGCCGAACCCGGAGGCGACCGCCGCGCTCGCCAAGGCCTGCCACCAGGAGGGCCTGCTGGTCCTGACCTGTGGCACCTACGGCAACGTCCTGCGCTTCCTGCCCCCGCTCGTCATCGGCGAGGACCTCCTGAACGAGGGCCTCGACATCATCGAGCAGGCCTTCACCCGCATCTGACGTCACCGGCCCGGCATTCCCCGGGATTCCGGGGCTGCGGTGGCGAGCGGCAGAGGGTGTGAAGAAGGTGTGCGAGGTGGTTGTGAGGTTGCGATTCTGCCTGTCGTACGCCGCCACCCTGTCGTAGGTTCTACCCAGATGAGAGATACACCCCGCCCACAGGGGACTGTGGGTGACATCAGGACGGGGCCTCCCCAGCTTCGCCCTGGTCGTGCCCTCGCGCACACAACTGGAGCCTCTGGTTCCGGATCTCCTCACCGATCGGACAGTCGCCCGCCCCAAACCCCCCGGGGCGGCCGACGAACCGATCTGATCGGCCGCCCCGGAACCACCCCCCCTGTTCCGGGGCGGCCGGCCTTCCTCACCCTCCTTCTCGGAATCCCGGCCCTCCTCTTCGCCCTGATCACCTGGCAGGTCGTCGAGGACGGGCCGCTTCTGCGTGCGGACGAGCGGGTCAGCGCCGCTCTGCGCCACCCCGACCGCATCGGCGGAGGCCTCTCCCACCTGGGCAGTGTCCAGGTCGCCGTACCGGCCCTGGTCGTGGCGCTGGCGTACGTGACCTGGCACCACCGCCGCAGAGGTACAGACCGCTGGTGGCTGCCGGCCACCGCGACGGCCCTCCTCATGGCCCTGGTCCCGGCCCTCGTCGTCCCCCTCAAGATCTGGACCGACCGTTCCGGCACCCCCGTGGTCCCTCCCGGTACCGGATACTTCCCCTCCGGCCACACCGCCACCGCGGCCGTCGCCTACGGTTCCGCGACCCTGCTCCTGCTCCCCCTCCTCCACACCCGCCGCAGCCGTCGCTCCCTCGTCCTCCTCTACGGCCTCCTCGTCCTCGGCGTCTCCTACGGACTGGTCCGCCGCGGCTATCACTGGCCCCTGGACGTCGTGGCCAGCTGGTGCCTCTGCACGATCCTGCTGTGCGGACTCTGGCTTTTCCTGGCGCGGCACAGCCGCCGCTGAACCGCTGGACCCGGCGACCGAGCTCCTGGGCACACTGGGCGTTGTCGCTGCCGGCGGGGGACACCCGCAGCGCCGCACTCCCACTGTGCACAGGACCCCCGCCCGGTCCGCGTCGGCCGCACGGGCGGCCGACGAGAGCGTGGCGAGACCGTCGGGTCAGCCGTCGTCCTGCGTCGCCAGGCCCGCCGCCGCCTCGTGCATCGCCAGTTCCAGCAGCGCCGGGTCGACGAGAATGCCGGAGCCGTCCGGCGGGACCAGCCAGCGCACGCCTCCCCCGGCCACCCGGCCCGGGTACGGCACGACGATCCAGGTGCCGGCGCCGGCCGTGCGGATGCCGGTGCCGAGCCAGCGGGCCGCGGTGCCCGGTGGCACGAAGAACCCCATGCGTGCGTCGCCGAAGTCGACGAGCACCGGGCCGAGCCGGTCGAGGATGCGGGTGAGGACGTCGAGCGTCGGATAGCCGAGCTCACCCGGCAGGATCAGTACGTCCCAGGCCCTGCCCGCCGGAAGCAGCGCGACCCCCAGGGGGTTGCGCTCCCACTCCCAGCGGCAGGCCTCGGGATCCGGTGCGACGGATGCCAGCCACTCGACCGCCGTCTTCGCCCCTGTCATGAGAAGACCTCCCTTTCTCTCGTCGACGCTGTTCGCGTCACGAGGGAGAGGAAGGTCTCCCCGGGAGCATTACGCGGGTTCTGACCACTCGTTGGAGTGAATCAGACCACATACGATCGTTCAGCTGTCGAATCCCAGACCGAGCTTGTCCATGGTCCGCAACCACAGATTGCGCCGCCCGCCGTGCGCGTCGGCCCGGGCCAGCGACCACTTGGTGAGGGCGATGCCGGTCCAGGCGAAGGGCTCCGGCGGGAAGGGCAGCGGCTTCTTGCGGACCATCTCCAGCGAGGTCCGCTCGGTCACCTCTCCCGCCAGCAGGTCCAGCATCACGTCCGCGCCGAAGCGCGTTGCCCCGACACCGAGACCCGTGTAACCCGCCGCGTACGCCACCTTCCCCTGGTGCGCGGTGCCGTAGAACGCGGAGAACCGCGAGCAGGTGTCGATCGCGCCGCCCCACGCGTGGGTGAAGCGGACGCCCTCCAGCTGCGGGAAGCAGGTGAAGAAGTGCCCCGCGAGCTTGGCGTACGTCTCCGGCCGGTCGTCGTACTCGGCCCGCACCCGGCCGCCGTACGGGTAGACCGCGTCGTAACCGCCCCACAGGACGCGGTTGTCGGCGGAGAGCCGGAAGTAGTGGAACTGGTTCGCCGAGTCCCCGAGGCCCTGCCGGTTCTTCCAGCCGATCGACGCGAGCTGTTCCACGCTCAGCGGCTCGGTCATCAGCGCGTAGTCGTAGACCGGGACGGTGTACGCCCGCACCCGCTTGACCAGGTTCGGGAAGATGTTCGTGCCGAGCGCGACCTTCCGTGCCCGGACGGAACCGTACGGCGTGCGTACGGCCATGCCGGCACCGTACTGCTTCA
The DNA here is from genome assembly GCF_040607335.1 of Streptomyces sp. NPDC005303. Classification (NCBI taxonomy): domain Bacteria; kingdom Bacillati; phylum Actinomycetota; class Actinomycetes; order Kitasatosporales; family Streptomycetaceae; genus Streptomyces; species Streptomyces sp. NPDC005303. The sequence goes on from NZ_JBEXGM010000007.1 coordinate 114,322, forward strand.
GGGTGAGGGCGGGCGTGTGCTCGTAGACCCGCACGCCCAGCCTCAGGCACGCCCGCTTCAGGCCCCAGACGAGCTTGGCCGGGTTGAGCATGGCCACGCCCCGCCGGTCCCACAGCCCGGCCTCGAAGGTCGGTGAGGCGACCTGGTCGCGGACCGCGTCGGCGTCCAGGAACTCGACGCCGTCGGCGAGGCCCTTCTCCCGGAGCTCCTCGTACCAGTCGCGCAGTTCCCTGGCCTGGTACGTCTCGGTCGCCACGTCGATCTCGCCGGTGCGCTCGAACTCGCAGTCGAGGTCGTGCCGGGCGACCGCCTTCTCGATCTCGTCGAGGTTGCGGGCGCCCAGCTCCTGAAGCTGGTGGATCTCGTCCGGCCAGCGGGTCAGCCCGTTGGACAGACCGTGGGTGAGGGAGGCGGCGCAGAAGCCGCCGTTGCGGCCGGAGGCGGCCCAGCCCACCTCACGGCCCTCCAGCAGGACGACATCCCGCTCGGGGTCGCGCTCTTTCGCGTTGAGCGCGGTCCACAGCCCGCTGTAGCCACCGCCGACGACCAGCAGGTCGCAGGTCTCGGCGCCGGTGAGGGCGGGCTCGGGGTGGGGCCTGCCGGGGTCGTCCAGCCAGTACGGGACCGGCTGGGCTTCGGAAAGTGCCTTGGTCCAGCGGCTCATGGCGCTCGGGGCCATGATTTCAACTCCCTACGGAGGGTTGGGTGAAAAGGCCTATGCCTTTTGTCTGTTGCGGCGGTTGCTGATGACCATGGAGGTCAGCACCAGAAGGACGGCGACGAGGAACATGGTCGTGCCGATGACATTGATCTGCACGGGCGTTCCGCGTTGTGCCGAACCCCAGACGAACATGGGGAAGGTGACGGTCGAGCCCGCGTTGAAGTTGGTGATGATGAAATCGTCGAAGGAGAGCGCGAAGGCGAGCAGCGCGCCCGCGGCGATTCCGGGGGCGGCGATCGGCAGGGTGACCCGGACGAAGGTCTGGAAGGGGCCGGCGTACAGGTCCTGCGCCGCCTGTTCCAGTCGCGGGTCCATCGACATCACGCGCGCCTTGACCGCCGTCACGACGAAACTCAGGCAGAACATGATGTGGGCGATGAGGATCGTCCAGAAGCCCAGCTGTGCGCCCATGTTGAGGAACAGGGTGAGCAGCGAGGCCGCCATGACGACCTCGGGCATCGCCATCGGCAGGAAGATCAGCGAGTTCACGGCGCCGCGGGCGCGGAAGCGGTAGCGGACCAGCGCGAAGGCGATCATCGTGCCGAGGACGGTCGCGCCGAGCGTCGCCCAGAACGCGATCTGGAGACTGATGGACAGCGATCCGCACATGTCGGCGACCCCGCAGGGGTCCTTCCAGGCGTCCGTGGAGAACTGCTGCCATTCGTAGTTGAAGCGCCCCTTCGGTTTGTTGAAGGAGAACACCGTGACGACGACGTTCGGCAGCAGCAGATATCCGAGGGTGATCAGTCCCGCGATGACGACGAGATGACGCTTGAGCCAGTTGACGAAGGTCATTTAAACCAGATCCTCCGTGCCGGACCTACGGATGTAGAACGTGACCATGAAGAGAATCGCGGCCATCAGGATGAAGGAGAGGGCCGCGGCCGTCGGATAGTCCAGAATCCGCAGGAACTGCGTCTGGATGACGTTGCCGACCATGCGGGTGTCCGTGGAGCCGAGCAGATCGGCGTTCACGTAGTCGCCGGCCGCCGGGATGAAGGTCAGCAGCGTCCCGGAGACCACGCCCGGCATCGACAGCGGGAAGGTCACCTTGCGGAAGGTGGTGACCGGCTTGGCGTACAGGTCGCCCGCCGCCTCGTGCAGCCGCCCGTCGATGCGCTCCAGGGAGGTGTACAGCGGCAGGATCATGAACGGCAGGAAGTTGTACGTCAGACCGCACACCACCGCGAGCGGTGTGGCCAGGACGCGGTCGCCGGTGGTCCAGCCGAGCCAGCTGGTGACGTCCAGGACGTGCAGGGTGTTGAGGGCGCCGACGACCGGGCCGCCGTCCGCGAGGATCGTCTTCCAGGCGAGGGTGCGGATCAGGAAGCTGGTGAAGAACGGCGCGATCACCAAAACCATGATCAGGTTCCGCCAGCGCCCCGCGCGGAACGCGATCAGATACGCGAGCGGATACCCCAGCACCAGACAGAGGATCGTCGCGGCACCGGCGTACAGGATCGAGCGCAGGAACTGCGGCCAGTAGTCGGCCAGCGCATCCCAGTAGGTCGCGAAGTGCCAGGTGACCTTGTAGCCCGTCTCCAGGGATCCCGTCTGCACGGACGTGGAGGCCTGGTAGATCATCGGCAGCGCGAAGAAGACCAGCAGCCACAGGATGCCGGGCAGCAGCAGCCAGTACGGCGTGAAGCGGCCGCGCTTGCGCGGGGGCTTCTTCTCGGGCGCGGTGGGGGAGAGAGGCGGCGGCGCCTCGGTGAGCGTCGCCATCAGACCGTCGCCTCTTCCTGGATGCCCGCGTCGATGTCCTGGTCGGCGTCCAGACCGAAGGTGTGCGCCGGGTTCCAGTGCAGGACGACCTCGGCGCCGGGCACGAGCCGGTCGTCGCGGTCGATGTTCTGGGCGTAGACCTCGAACTCGGGGCAGACGGGGCTGTCGATGACGTACTGGGTGGAGACACCGATGAAGCTCGAATCGGCGATCTTCCCGGTGATCCGGTTGCGGCCCACGGGGATCTCGCCGGCCTCGTCGGCGTGGGTGAGGGCGATCTTCTCGGGCCGGACGCCGACCAGCACCTTGCCGCCGGTCGTGGTCGGACCGGCGTACCGCGCCTCGGGCAGCACCAGCTTCCCGCCGCCCGCCTTCAGCACGATCTCGCCGCCGCTCCGGGAGTCGACCTCGGCCTCGATGAGGTTGGAGGTGCCGAGGAAGTTGGCGACGAAGGTGGTGTTCGGGTTCTCGTACAGGTCGGTCGGTGAGCCGAGCTGCTCGACGCGGCCCGCGTTCATCACGGCGACCGTGTCGGCCATGGTCATGGCCTCCTCCTGGTCGTGCGTGACGTGCACGAAGGTGATGCCGACCTCGGTCTGGATGCGCTTGAGCTCCAGCTGCATCTGGCGGCGCAGCTTGAGGTCGAGGGCGCCGAGCGGTTCGTCGAGGAGGAGGACCTTGGGGGTGTTGATCAGCGCCCGCGCCACGGCGACCCGCTGTTGCTGGCCACCCGAGAGCTGGTGGGGCTTCTTACGGGCCTGCTCCCCCAGCTGTACGAGCTCCAGCATGTCCTCGACCTGCTTCTTCACCGACTTGATGCCACGTCGGCGCAGACCGAAGGCGACGTTCTCGAAGATGTCCAGGTGCGGGAAGAGGGCGTAGGACTGGAAGACGGTGTTCACCGGCCGCTTGTAGGGCGGCAGCCGGGTCACCTCCTGGTCGCCGAGGTGCACGGTGCCCGTGGTGGGCTCCTCCAGGCCGGCGATCATGCGCAGGGTGGTGGTCTTGCCGCAGCCGGAGGCACCGAGCAGGGCGAAGAAGGAGCCCTGGGGCACGGTCAGGTCGAGCGGCTGTACGGCGGTGAAGCCGTTGTCGTACGTCTTGCTGATGCCGGAGAGGCGGACGTCGCCGCTGTTGTCGGTGTGCTTGTTCGTCACGGTGATCACGCCCCAGTCAGCTTCGCGAACTTCTCTTCAAAGGCCGTCTCTTCCTTCGCGCTCAGTGAGCGGAAGGGGTGGGACTTCGCGGCCATGGCCTTGTCGGGGATGATCAGCGGGTTGTTCGCCGCATCCGGGTCGAGCTTCTCCAGCTCGGGCTTCACACCGTCGACGGGCGACACGTAGTTGATGTACGCGGCGAGCTCGGCGGCGGGCTTGGGCTGGTAGTAGAAGTCGATGAGCCGCTCGGCGTTCGTCTTGTGACGGGCCTTGTTGGGGATCAGCATGTTGTCGGTCGACGTCATGTATCCGCTGTCCGGGATGATGAAGTCGATGTCGGGGCTGTCGGCCTTCAGCTGGACGACGTCACCGGCCCAGGCGACACAGGCGGCGAAGTCCCCGCTGGTCAGGTCGGAGGTGTAGTCGTTGCCGGTGAAGCGGCGGATCTGCCCCTTGTCGACGGCCTTCTGGAGGCGCGCGATGGCCGCGTCGTAGTCGTCCGCGGTGAAGTTCGCCGGGTCCTTGCCCATGTCGAGCAGGGTCATCCCGATGCTGTCGCGCATCTCCGACAGGAAGCCGACCCGGCCCTTGAGCTTGGCGTTGTCCAGCAGGTCGGAGATCGACTTCACCTCCTGGCCGTCGAGGGCCTTCTTGTTGTAGGCGATGACGGTCGAGATGCCCTGCCACACATACGAGTACGCCCGCCCCGGATCCCAGTCGGGGTCACGGAACTGCTGGGACAGGTTGGCGTACGCGTGGGGCAGGTTGGAGGCGTCCAGTTTCTGGACCCAACCCAGCCGGATGAGCCGGGCGGCGAGCCAGTCGGTGAGCACGATGATGTCGCGCCCGGTGTCCTGCCCCGCCGCCAGCTGGGGCTTGATCTTCCCGAAGAACTCGACGTTGTCGTTGATGTCCTCGGTGTACTTGACCGAGATGCCGGTCTGCTTCTTGAACTGGTCGAGCGTGGGGTGGTGCTTCTCGCTCTCGTCCACGTCGATGTACTCGGTCCAGTTGGAGAAGTTGACGGTCTTCTCCTTGGCCGAGTGGTCCTCCGCGGAGACGCCGCCCTGGGTGTTGCCGGCCGCGGGGATGCCGCAGGCGCTCAGCGTGCCGAGGCCGCCGACCGCGAGCGCGCCGCCCGCGGAGGCGCGCAACAGGGACCGCCGGGTCATGGCGGCCCGGCCGCTTCGGAAGCTGCGCCGCATGGCGGCCACTTGGGCCGGCGACAGGCGGTCGGGCTCGTACTGCTCCATGCGCTGGTGCCCTTTCGGGAAAGTGGGCGGCCGCGGGTCGGGCGGCCTGTATACGGCTATCGGTCCCCGAAGATCGTGCGGTGCCAGTCCTTCCTGACCACCGCCGTATTGTCGAACATAACGTGCTTGATCTGCGTGTACTCCTCGAACGAGTACGAGGACATGTCCTTGCCGAAGCCGGACGCCTTGTACCCGCCGTGCGGCATCTCGCTGATGATCGGGATGTGGTCGTTGACCCACACGCACCCGGCCTTGATCTCCCGCGTGGCCCGGTTCGCCCGGTAGACGTCCCGGCTCCAGGCGGAGGCGGCGAGCCCGTAGGGGGTGTCGTTGGCGAGCCGGATGCCGTCGTCGTCGCTGTCGAAGGGCAGCACGACCAGCACCGGCCCGAAGATCTCGGACTGGACGATCTCGCTGTCCTGGGCGGCGTCGGCGACGAGAGTGGGTTTGTAGTAGGCCCCCTTCGCGAGCTCCCCGCCCGGCGCCTCCCCGCCGGCCACCACGCGCGCGTAGCCGCGCGCACGGTCGATGAACCCGGCGACCCGGTCCCGCTGGACGTGGGAGATGAGCGGCCCCAGATCGGTGCCGGCGGCGAAGGGGTCCCCGAGACGGACGCTCTCCATCAGAGCCGCGGTCCTCTCGACGAAGGCCTCGTACAGCGGCCGCTGTACGTACGCGCGGGTGGCGGCCGTGCAGTCCTGCCCGGTGTTGATGAGCGCGCCCGCGACCGCCCCGTTGACGGCGGCCTCCAGGTCGGCGTCGTCGAAGACGACGAAGGGGGCCTTGCCGCCGAGTTCCAGGTGCAGCCGCTTGACGGTGGCGGTGGCGATCTCGGCGACCCGCTTGCCGACGGCCGTCGACCCGGTGAAGGAGGTCATGGCCACGTCGGGATGACCGACCAGACGCTCCCCCGCCTCCTTGCCGGTCCCGGTGACGATGTTGATGACACCGTCGGGAATCCCGGCGTCGGTGGCGGCCTGGGCGAAGAGAAGGGAGGTGAGCGGGGTGATCTCGGCGGGCTTCAGAACGATGGTGTTGCCCGCGGCGATCGCCGGGAGGATCTTCCAGGCGGCCATCTGGAGCGGATAGTTCCAGGGCGCGATGGACCCGACGACACCGATGGGCTCACGCCTGACGTACGACGTGTGATCGCCGGAGTACTCCCCGGCGGACTGCCCCTGAAGATGCCGGGCCGCACCCGCGAAGAAGGCGGTGTTGTCGATGGTCCCCGGGACGTCGAACTCCCGGGTCAGCTTCAGCGGCTTCCCGCACTGGAGCGACTCCGCGCGGGCGAAGTCCTCGGCACGGTCGGCGAGCACAGCGGCGAACCGGTGCAGGGCGTCGGAACGGTCGCCCGGAGTGGCGGACGACCAGCCCGGGAAGGCCGCGCGGGCCGCGGCGACGGCTGCGTCCACGTCCTCGACGCCCGCCAGCTCGTACGTGAAGACCTCCTCACCGCTCGCGGGATCCACGACCGCGTGTGTACGGCCGGAGGTTCCCTTGGTGAGACGCCCTCCGATGAACTGCGCGCCTTCGGCGAACCGCTCCTGCGCCGCGAACCGTTCCGGGGTGGCAGTGCCCGGGTTGTGCATGTCGCTCTCCTCCGCCGTCACCCCGCGGTGGCCGCGGGCGGGTGGCGTAGCTCCAGCTCGATTTGAGTGCCGATCCTGACAGAGCAATGACACTCCTACAAGTGATTCCGTTGTTGCCTTTCGGTTACGCGACGAAATCTGTCGACCAGGTGTCGAGTCACTCCCGAAAAGGAGAGACGGAGTGTCAGTGGCTCCTGCCAGACTCGCGTGCATGGGGAAGATCACGGGGAAGATCGATTCACAGGATGCCCTGGTCAAGCAGGTCCGGGCCGGAGCGAAAATCAAGTATCTGCACTTCTGGGGCCACCGCCCGCGTGCGGACGGCCGGGTCGGCGCGAGCTGTCTGAGCCAGTGGTGGCCCGCGCCGTTCGCCGTGGACGGGGCGACCTTTGCGACCGCCGAACACTGGATGATGGCGGCCAAGGCACGCCTTTTCGAAGATCAGGAGGCGGAGCGCCGGATCCTGGCGGCCGGATCCCCGGCTCAGGCCAAGAACATGGGCCGGCTGGTCAGAGGCTTCGACGAGCAGATCTGGCGGCGTGAGCGCTTCGGGATCGTCGTGGAGGGCAGCGTGCACAAGTTCGCGGCCCACGAAGACCTGCGGGAGTACCTCCTGAACACCGGCGACCGGGTGCTGGTGGAGGCGAGCCCGCTGGACCGGGTGTGGGGCATCGGGCTCGCCGCGGACGACGAGGCGGCGGGCGATCCGGGGCGCTGGCGGGGCCCGAACCTCCTGGGCTTCGCGCTGATGGAGGCGAGGGACCGCCTCAGAAACGCGTGAAGGGGACCACCGGATCCGGTGGTCCCCTTGTTTCCGCTCCGGGCGCTACACCACCGGGGCGGACGCCACGACGGCGAGGGAGCCGTCGTAGTAGTCGGAGTCGTCCTCCGAGTTGATGGCGGCCGTGATGCCGATGATGAGCGACACGATCACGGCGATGCCGAGGATCGTCCCGATGATCCCCATGATGAACCCGGCCTGCGCCTGCCCGCGGTTGGTGGCCTCACCCCGCTCGGCCCGCTTGCGCCCTTTGACCCCGAACACGATGGCGAGGACCCCGAGCACCAGCGAGAGGATGCCGTACATGCAGAACAGGGCGCAGGACAGGATGCCCAGCACCATCGCGGCGACACCCATGCCGTTCTGCGGGGGCATGGGTGGGGCCCAGCCGCCGTATCCCTGCGGGCTCTGCGGATAGGCGGGGTAGCCGTAGCCGACGGGAGCGCCGGGGCCCTCGGGCCCGATGGGCGGAGGCGGCACGGAGGCGGGGCCGCCGGGTATGCCGGGTGCGGGTCCGCCGACGGGCACGCCCTGCTCGGGGGCGGGGTAGCCGTAACCAGGGGTGGGCGCTGCTCCCGGAGGCGGGAAGCCGTAACCGTCGTTCGGTCCGGAGGTCACGGTGGCCTGATCATGCACGGAGGGCGCCGGCGGCTGCCCGGCACCGGGCGACGGGCTCTTCTCCAACGAGGGCCCACTCTCCGGTGGCGCCCACGGGTCCCGACCGTCCCCGTTCGACTGCGTTCCGTCCGTCATGCTCACGTCCCCCTAGGTCGTTCGTGCGGCCATGTTACGGGAGCCGTGGTCGGGTTGTAGGACAGGTGGGGGCCGGTCGCGCGGTTCCCCGCGCCCCTGGGGAGTTGCACTCACCTGCGCCAGGACGGACCGTCCGCCACCCGACGGTCGGCCCACCCACCGCACCTCACGCGCCCCGCGCAGGCCGCCGCAGGCCTCAGGGGCGCGGGGAACCGCGCGACCAGCCCCCACCGGCCCGCAGACGACCGACAACCCCACCCGCCTAACATGTTCCGCATCGATCAGCCGATCACCGCGCCGCACACCACCCACCGTGCCAGGCGCCCAGCAAGGGGAGGCCCCATGACGACGACGCCCGACCACCTGCACGCCTTCATCGCCGAGCTGCCCAAGGCCGAACTCCACGTCCACCACGTCGGCTCGGCCTCCCCGCGCATCGTGTCCGAACTGGCCGCCCGCCACCCCGACTCCAAGGTCCCCACGGACCCCGAGGCGCTCGTCGACTACTTCACCTTCACGGACTTCGCCCACTTCATCGACGTGTACCTCAGCGTCGTGGACCTGATCCGCACCCCCGAGGACGTGCGGCTCCTCACCTACGAGGTCGCACGGGAGCTCGCCCGCCAGCAGGTCCGCTACGCCGAACTCACCATCACCCCGTTCTCCTCGACCCGCCGCGGCATCGACGAGCGCGCGTTCATGGAGGCGATCGAGGACGCCCGCAAGGCGGCGGAGTCGGAGTTCGGCACGCTGCTGCGCTGGTGCTTCGACATCCCCGGCGAGGCCGGCCTGGAGGCCGCCGAGGAGACGACCCGCCTCGCCACCGACGACCGCCTCCGCCCGGAGGGCCTCGTGAGCTTCGGTCTCGGCGGCCCCGAGATCGGCGTCCCCCGCCCCCAGTTCAAGCCGTACTTCGACAGGGCGATCGCCGCCGGCCTGCACTCGGTCCCGCACGCCGGCGAGACGACCGGCCCGGAGACGGTGTGGGACGCCCTCACCCACCTGCGCGCCGAGCGCATCGGCCACGGCACGAGCTCCTTCCAGGACCCGGCGCTCCTCACCCACCTCGCCGAACACCGCATCCCGCTGGAGGTGTGCCCCACCTCCAACATCGCCACCCGAGCCGTCCGCACCCTCGACGAGCACCCCATAAAGGAGTTCGTGCGGGCGGGGGTCGTCGTCACGATCAACTCCGACGACCCCCCGATGTTCGGCACGGACCTGAACAGCGAGTACGCGGTGGCGGCGAAGCTCCTGGACCTCGACGAGCAGGGCCTGGCCCGACTCGCGAAGAACGCGGTCGACGCGTCGTTCCTCGACGAGCCCGGCAAGACCAGGATCAAGGAAGAGATCGACACCTACACGGCAGCCTGGCTCGCGCCGTGACCCCGCCACGAGCGGCCCACTGATCCCAGCACAATGGGCGCATGCAGAAGCTGACGGCCGTGGCACACCGCGGCGACCCCTACCGCGTCCGTGAGAACACGATCGACTCCCTGCGGTCCGCGCTCGACCGGGGCGCGGACGCGGTGGAGGTCGACGTACGGCTCACCAGGGACGGCGTACCGGTGCTGCTCCACGACGAGACGCTGAAGCGGCTGTGGGACCACGACCGCCCCCTGCTGTCCCTGTCGGCGGACGAGGTGCGGGGGCTGACGGACGGCAAGGTGCCGACGCTCGCGGAGGCCCTCGAAGCCACCGACGGTCACCGCCTGATGCTCGATCTGCCCGGCACGAGAGAGGTACGGGTCGCCCGTCGCGTGGTCGACGTGGTCCGCGAGTGCGGGGCCCGGGACCGCGTCTACTACTGCGCCGACGCCACCGCCATGCTCGCGGTCCGCGAGGCCGACCCGTCCGCGGAGATCGCCCTGACCTGGACAAGCCTCGCGCCCCCGCGCCCCGCCCTGCTGAACGCGGTGCAGCCCCGCTGGCTCAACTACCGCTTCGGCCTGATGGACCGGGACCTCGCCGAGCGGATCCACACCGACGGCTACCTGATCTCCGTGTGGACGCCCGACACCCGCCGCTCGATGCGCCGCCTCGCCGCCGCGGGCGTCGACTCGATCACGACGAACCGGGTGGACGTGCTCTGCGCGCTGAGGGCGCACGCGGACGGGAGTCAGACCCCCGAGTAGGCCCGCGGCGGCGAGATCGCCTGCGCGTCCGCCCCCTCCCCCACCCACAGCCGGATCAGCAGCGCCGCGGTCGCCTCGACCAGGCCCGCCCGGTCCAGTCCCCCGCCGTTGAGCGGCTCGCAGCCCAGGTCGCGGACGAGTCGTCGTACGACGGTCAGGGCCCCCTCGTCGTCCCCGCACAGCGGTACCGCGAGGGGGCGGCCGTCGAAGACGGGCGGGGTGAGCCGCCAGACGTCGACATGGCAGAGGTTGAAGGCCTTCACGACGTGCGCCGAAGGCGCGGCGGCGGCGATGCGTTCGGCGGCCGAGGGCCCACCCGAGGTGAGCAGACCGAAATCTGGTCCCACGGGATTGGTGCAGTCGATCAGCACCCTGCCGCGCAAGGCGTCCCCGAGCCCACCGACGACCTCGACGACCGCCTGGTACGGCACCGCCAGCAGCACCGCGTCCGTCCCGAACTCCGCCGCCTCGCGCAGCCCGCCCGAGCGGCTGCCGGTGACCACCTCGTGCCCGGCCCGCCGCCACTGCGTACCCAGCGCGTCCGCCATGCCGCCCCGGCCGATGATTCCCACCCGCATGACGTCTCCTCCCGTGCGCCGGAGCCTCGGTCTCTCCGGATCAGGCACGACCTTAGGAAGCCGCTCGGGCACCATTCGGTACGTGACCGCCGACCTCGCCTTCCTCGCCGACTGCCGCACCCGCCTCGCCTTCGACCTCGTCTCCCACACCTGGAACCCGGTGGTGATCTGGGCCCTCAAGGACGGCCCCGGACGCCCGGGTGAACTCCGGGCGCGCATCGGCGGGATCAGCCAGAAGGTGCTGACGGAGACGCTGCGCAGACTGGAGTGCAACGGGCTCGTGGCACGTCGGGCCTACGGCGGCTCCCCGCCCCGCGTCGAGTACGAACTGACCGCCCTGGGGCGGACGTTGATCGCCCCGATCGAGGCGTTCGGTGCCTGGGCGCACGATCACGGGGACGAGGTGATGGACGCCCAGGAGCGCTACGGCGGCGCTACACCCGGGACCGCTGAGCAACCGTCGCCGGATCGGCCGGAGTCGACCGGGTGACGTACTGCGGCACAGGCGTGTCGTCCCTGCCGGTGTCGCGGACCAGGCCGTAGCGCTTGGCGCCCTGGTCGGGCCCGGTGGTGATGTCCTTCTCCGTCGCGTCCCAGCTGGACGGGAAGACGCTGAGGCCGTAGTCGGCACCGCGTTCGTTGACCGTGAGGGTGACGCTGCCGTCGAGGTAGAAGTACTCGTTCTGCCACATCTGCTGGGTGCCGGGGGGGAGGACGGTGAAGCCGACGGTGGAGTTGCCCATGCCGGTGGCGGTGCTGTCCGTGGCGCTGACGGAGTCGTCCATCCGGCGGCCGCCGCCCGAGGCGACGTGGAAGAGCTCGCCCCTGAGGCCGGTCCAGGCCGGCATGACCAGGCTGCCGGCCCGGTACTGGGGCGAGATCTGCCAGCGGACGAGGACATAGCCCTTGCCGGTGAGGGTGACGCCGTCCCCGCGGTGGTTCATGACGGCGTGCGCGCCGCCGGTGCTGGTGATGCCGGTCTCGGGCCGGTGCGGCAGGGCGCCGGGCGGGGTGTCGGGGTCCGGTGCCCGGTCGACGGCGTCGACGACGCTGCCGTAGAGAAGGGTCTTCGTGGGTGTCACCGACGGCGAAGGGGACGGCGACGGGGTGTGCACCACGGGCGGCGGCCGATGCGTGCTCGCCGCCGTGGGCGAGACCGCCACGCGCGGCGGCGGGGTGTCCGGGGCCTGCGTGACGACGTACGCGCCGCCCGCGACGATCGTCGCCCCGGCGGTGACCGCGACGACGGGCTGGGTGAGCGCGCCCAGCACCTTGGCGGACCAGCCGGCGGACGCGACCGTGGCGGTGGCGGCCGCGGCCGTCTTGCCGCCGAGGGCCAGTGAGAGGGTGAACCCGACCGGGACGGGCACCAGCGCGATCCCGACGAGCAGCCGCTCCGCCGGTACGACGGACTCGCGGGGGTCTCCGCAGTAACCGCAGCCGCGGATGTGCCGGGCGAGGCGCTTGCGCCAGACCGAGTCGGGGCGACCGTTCCAGCGGGCGGCCAGTTCGCGCAGGTCGGGGCAGGCGCCGTCGAGGGCGCGGACGATGCCGCGGGAGGTCTCCAGGCGCTCCTTCATCCGCTGGACGCGCACGGCGGCGTGCTGCCGGCTGATGCCGACGGCGGCGGCCAGGTCACGCCGGGAGAGTTCGCCCGCGACCTCCAGCCACCACAGCGACAGCAGTTCCCGGTCCTCGTCGTCGAGCCAGCGCACGGCCTCCGCGACCTCGCGCCGCTGCCCCTCCAACTGAAGTCGCAAGACGGTCAGTTCGGCGAAGTCGGCAGCCTCACGCGCGGCCGACTCGTCCAGCGGGGCGGCGGTCCTGCGGCGGGCCCGGTCGCGTATCTGGCGCATGGCGATGGCGACCAGCCAGGACCGGAAGCTGTCCGGGTCGCGGAGACTGCCGAGGTTGTCGACGGCCCGCAGCATGGTCTCCTGGACGACGTCGTCGACGTCGGCGTGACCGTTCAGGGCGCGGCCCACGATGTTGTACACCAGCGGCAGCCAGCCCTCGACGAGCTCGTCCAGCGCCCGCCGGTCGCCGTCCTGCGCCGCCGCGATGGTGTCGCGCCACTGCCGCGTGTCCACGTCGTCCTTTCCGGCCGGTGCCCCCTTCATACATGTGCGTGCGTGGAGACGGAGTGAAGGGCTCCGCGATAACACTTTTTCGCCCCTAGGGGGCCTCCCCCTACAACTCCCTTAAATGCAGCTGGAGTTGCTCGGGGTTCCGCCAGGGGTCGGACCCTTCTCGCCGACGATCCCGCCACCTCGGTAGCCCCGCAGGATGATCACACACATCCCACATCCCCAGGAGCCGACCCATGCGTGACATTCGTCGCAGAAGCCTTCTCGCCGGTGCCCTCGCCGTGCCCCTGACCACCGGCCTGCCGACCGCGTCCGCTTCTGCGACCGCGACCGCGACCACGTCCGCAACCGTGCACAGCACCTGCGCGCCGGACGCCGGGGCACTGCGCGCGGCGATCGCGGGGCTCCCCGACGCGAACGCCACCGCGGCCCTGGTCCGGGTCGGCGGCACCGACGGCCGCTGGCGCGGCAGCTCGGGTGTGCGCGATCTGGAGAGCGGGCGGCCCGCCGATCCGGACGCGCGGTTCCGGGCCGGTTCGACGACGAAGGTGGTCACGGCGGCGACCGTGCTGCGGCTGGCGCACGAGGGGCGGATCGACCTGGACACCCCGGTCCAGCACTACCTGCCCGGCCTCCTCGGCAAGCGGTTCCGGCCGGTTGCCGTGCGGCGGCTGCTCGATCACACCAGCGGCATCCCGGCGGGCGACGGTCTGGGCACCACCTTCGAGGAGGTGTACGCCCACCGCTTCGACACGCTCACCCCGCAGCGGGTCGCCGCGTCCGCGGGTGCCAAGAAGCCGGAGTTCCGCCCGGGGTCGCAGCAGCACTACCTCAACATCAACTACACGTTCCTCGGCCTGCTGATCGAGAGGGTGACCGGACGCTCGTACGCCTCCGAGGCCGCCCGGCTGGTGCTCACTCCGGCCGGGATGCGAGACACGTACTTCCCGGGCACCGACCCGCGCATCCTCGGTCCGCACAACCGGGGCTACCAGGCGGTGCGGAGGGCCGACGGGACGACCGAGTTCGTGGACGTCACGGAGTGGAACCAGGCGGACCGGTTCGCGGCCGGGGACATGATCTCCACGACCGCGGACCTGGAGCGGCTGCTCACCGGCCTCTTCCGGGGCCGGATCGTCCCGCGGCCACAGCTGCGGGAGGTGTTCTCGGTCCCGCCGGGCGTCACCGGCGCCAGTTACAGCGCGGGCGGCCTCCAGCGCTTCGAGTCCGACGGGAAGGTCTACTGGGTCAAGTCCGGTGGCCGGTACGGCTACAACTCGGCTGTCGCCGCCACCCGCGACCTGAGCCGCACGGTCGTGTACTCGGTCAACTCCACCGACGCCAAGAGCGAGGACGCGAACCCGGTCATCGTCCGGATCATCACGGCCGCGCTCAAGTAGCGGGCAGCGCTTGGAGGTTCGGCGGCGCAAGCGCCTCCAGCCGCTTGATCTTCTTCCGTACGACGTACAGCGGGAGCACGCCGAACACCCCGAAGGCCATGTCGATCACGGTCCACCAGAACGGGATGCCCCGGACGGGCCCGCAGATCAGGGCGAGCGGGACGATTCCGGCGCAGGCGATCATCCCGAACTCGACGACCCAGATGTTGCGGACCGGATCACGGTAGGGGCCGTAGAAGGCGACCGCGATGACCAGATGGGCGAAGGCCAGCCAGTCCGTGCCGTAGAGGAGGAAGGGGTAGTCGGAGTCGGCGGTGTCGAGCCCGCGCCGGACGCGCGTGATCCACTCCGTCAGGGCGTCCGGCGTGGGAAGGTGCCGCAGCACCTCCTCGGTCCAGCGCAGTTCGTGGACCAGCGGGAAGGCCGTGGCACCGCTGAGCACCAGGCAGACGACGAAGAAGACCAGCCATGCGCGGATGCCCCTGAGTTGGGCGGCTCTGTCGCTCATGGCAGCAGCGTACGCCCGGAATTGAACATGTTCAAAAGGTGGGTCAGGAGGCGGCGGCCGTCTCCGCCAGCTTCTGGAACTCGCCGAGGTCGTAGTTGGCCAGCGCCGAGTCCAGGTTGGTCAGGGCGCCGAGGTGCTCGATGAACCCCTTGGGGTCGTACTCGATCTGCAACGTCACCCGGCTCGTGGTGTCGCTGAGCCGGTGAAAGGTGACCACGCCCGCGTGGTGGACCCCCTCCACGGTGCGCCAGGCGATGCGTTCCTCCGGCACGACCTCGGTGAGCTCGGCGACGAAGTTCTTGTCGGCGCCGGGCAGTTGGAGCTGCCAGGCGAAGCGGCGCTCGTCCAGCCGCTCCACCAGGCGTACGTGGCTCAGAAAGTTCGGCCACCGGGTCACATCGCTCCACAGTGCCCAGGCGACAGCGACGGGAGCCTCGATGTCGACGGTTTCCACAAGGGACGCGGACATGCGGTACCTCTCCTTCCGATTGGCCGGGGCCGGCCCGACGGGTGCGGTGCGAAGCGGATACCCCCGTCGGGGCGGCGCACACGGCAATGCCGACGGCCGGGACACCGCGTCGCACGGGTCCCGGCCGGGGAGCACGGAAGCGGCCGCCCCACGAGCGGTGAAGCCACTCACCCCGCGTCCCTGCGGTCCTTGACCCGCATCGCGACGAAGACGAAGCCGGTGTAGAGCACGGCCAGCCCGACGCAGATCCAGCACTTCGGAATGCCGTTGACGATCATCATGATGCCGGCGACCAGCATCACGACGGAGATCGCGTAGGTCAGCAGCCCGTTTCTGCGGATGGCGGAGTCCGAACCGTACGCCGCCCTACCGAACCTGCTCATCGTCACATCCTTTGCGCTGGTCCGTGTCCTCGTACCGGCGCCCGTACGGGCTCACGCGAGCTGGAGCGCCTCAGAACGAGCCGCTTGTGCACGCACCCCGCCGACCGGCGTTCACAACCCCACGATCACGTTCCACCGCTTCGCGTACTCCACCCGCTCCGTCGACGTGATGTCCCGCGCGATCACCAGCCGCTCGCGCATCTCCGCGTCCGGGAAGATCAAAGGGTTCTCGGCGAGGGCCGCGGTGTCCGCGTCCTTCGACGCGGCCAGGACGTCCCGGGCGGCGGGGACAGGACAGACGTAGTTGACCCAGGCGGCGAGTTCGGCGGCCACCTCGGGGGCGTAGTAGTAGTCGATCAGGCGCTCCGCGTTGGTCTTGTGCGAGGCGCGGTCGGGGATCATCAGGGAGTCCGACCAGAGCTCCGCGCCCTCCTCGGGGACGACGAAGCGGATGTCCGGGTTGTCGGCCTGGAGCTGGATCACGTCCCCGGAGTAGGCCTGACAGGCCAGGACATCCCCGGTCACGAGGTCCTTGGTGTAGTCGTTGCCGGTGAAGCGGCGGATCTGGCCGTTCCTGACGTTCCTCTCGACCTGGTCGCAGACCTCGTCGAAGTCGTGCGCCGTCCACCGGGTGACGTCGACGCCGTTGCCCTGCATCAGCAGCGCGAAGGCCTCGTCGAGTCCGGAGAGCAGGGTGACGCGGCCCTTGAGGTCGCTCGCCCAGAGATCCTTCACATGCCGGATCTCGCGGCCCAGCTTCCTGCGGTCGTACGCGATCCCGGTGATCCCCGACTGCCACGGCACGGTGTACTCGCGGCCCGGGTCGAAGGCCGGTGAACGCAGTAGCGGGTCCAGGTGCTCGGTGACGTTCGGCTGGTTCGCGCGGTCCATCTCCTGGACCCAGCCGAGCCGTACGAACCGCGCGCACATCCAGTCGCTCATGACGACGAGGTCGCGACCGGTCCGCTGGTGGTTCATCAGCGCGGGGCTGATCTTGCCGAAGAACTCGTCGTTGTCGTTGATCTCCTCGACGTAGTCGACGGATATCCCGGTCCGCTTCTCGAAGGCGTCCAGGGTCGGCCGCCGCGTCGGGTCGTCGTCGTCCGTGTCGATGTAGAGCGGCCAGTTCGCCCACGTCAGCCGTTTGTCGGTGGCGGAGCGATCGGCGACGGCCCGGTCACCGGCGGCCACGTAGGCGGCGGGCACCCCGCACCCGGCGAGACCGCCCAGCACCGCCCCGCCGCCGAGCGCGCGCAACAGGGTCCTGCGGGAGAGCGGGGACGTCTTCGGAGTGAGGGGCATTGCCGCAGCATGCCGCCCCGGGCCGCACGCCGACAATCGACGCAGCGTCGAGCGGAGCGGGGCACGGCGGACACCCTGTCGAGCGGGGACCGGTCACCGGGACCGGTCCGCGGCCTCTCGACGCCGGCGCCCCAACTCACCCCAGGGGCGCGGGAACTGCGCGACCAGCCCCCACGCCCCGCGGTCGCGGTCGCGGTCGCAACCGCATCCGCGACCAGGAAAACTACGCGTCCAGCGACGTCATGACGTGCTTGATCCGCGTGTAGTCCTCGAAGCCGTAACCCGAGAGGTCCTTGCCGTACCCCGACTTCTTGAACCCGCCGTGCGGCATCTCGGCGACCAGCGGGATGTGCGTGTTGATCCACACGCAGCCGAAGTCCAGCTTCTTGGACATCCGCATCGCGCGGCCGTGGTCCTTGGTCCACACCGAGGACGCGAGGGCGTACTCGACGCCATTGGCCCAGGACACGGCCTGCTCCTCGTCGGAGAAGGACTGCACGGTGATGACCGGTCCGAAGACCTCGTTCTGGATGATCTCGTCGTCCTGCTTGAGCCCGGACACGACGGTCGGGGCGTAGAAGTACCCCTTCTCACCGACCTGGTGACCGCCCGCCTCGACCTTGGCGTGCGCGGGCAGCCGCTCGATGAACCCGGAGACCTGCTTGAGCTGGTTCGGGTTGTTCAGGGGACCGAAGAGCACGTCCTCGTCGTCCGGCTGCCCGGTCTTCGTGTCGGCGGCGGCCTTCGCCAGCGCCGCGACGAACTCGTCGTGGATCGAGGACTGCACCAGTACGCGCGTGGCCGCCGTACAGTCCTGCCCGGCGTTGAAGAAGCCCGCCACCGAGATGTCCTCGACGGCCTTCGCGATGTCGGTGTCCTCGAAGACGACGACCGGGGCCTTGCCGCCCAGCTCCAGGTGCACCCGCTTCAGGTCCCTGGACGCGGACTCGGCGACCGACATACCGGCCCGCACCGACCCGGTGATGGACGCCATCGCCGGCGTCGGGTGCTCGACCATCAGCCGGCCGGTGTCGCGGTCACCGGTGATGACGTTGAAGACACCCTTCGGCAGGATCCCGCCGATGATCTCGGCGATCAGGACGGTCGACGCGGGCGTCGTGTCCGACGGCTTCAGCACCACCGTGTTGCCCGCCGCGATCGCCGGCGCGAACTTCCACACGGCCATCATCATCGGGTAATTCCACGGCGCGACCTGCGCGCAGACCCCGACCGGCTCGCGCCGCACGATGGAGGTCAGGCCCTCCATGTACTCGCCCGCGGAACGCCCCTCCAGCATCCTTGCCGCACCGGCGAAGAAGCGGATCTGGTCGATCATGGGCGGGATCTCCTCGTCCCGCGTCAGCCCGATCGGCTTGCCGGTGTTCTCCACCTCGGCCGCGATGAGCTCCTCGGCCCGGTCCTCGAAGGCGTCCGCGATCTTCAGCAGGGCCTTCTGACGCTCGGCGGGGGTCTTGTCGCGCCAGACCGGGAAGGCGGCGGCAGCGGCGGCCATCGCCGCGTCCACGTCGGCCTGTCCGGACAGCGGGGCGGTCGCGTAGGCCTCACCGGTCGCGGGGTTGACCACCTCGGTGGTCCGCCCGTCGGCGGCGTCCCGGAACTCACCGTCGATGTAGTTGCGCAGACGACGCAGCTCGGTGCTCACTGCCGGCCTCCTGGAGGGTTTGGAACTGTCCACTGACTGAGACACCCACCCTAATCGCCAGGCCCACGTTTTCAACACCCCCGATCCCGCCAAGGCTGCGAAATCCGCAGGTCTCAGTCACGTAAACAACGAATTTCATCGCCCCGACCTTGCGAAACCGACGAGACGTCGTGCACAGTGAGCTCGTGGCCAGTCGAAGCGCAGACCCCAGGGACTCCCGCGAGTCCAGGAGCGAGTCCAGGAACGGCAGCAGCCCGAACCTGGACGCCGTCTCCCTCGCCATCATCGAACAGCTCCAGGAGGACGGCCGCCGTCCGTACGCCGCGATCGGCAAGGCCGTGGGCCTGTCCGAGGCGGCCGTGCGCCAGCGCGTCCAGAAGCTGCTCGACCAGGGCGTGATGCAGATCGTCGCCGTCACGGACCCGCTCACCGTGGGCTTCCGGCGTCAGGCGATGGTCGGCATTCATGTCGAGGGCGATGTCGAGTCCGTGGCCGACGCGCTGACCGCCATGTCCGAGTGCGAGTACGTGGTGATGACGGCCGGCTCCTTCGACCTGATGGTGGAGATCGTCTGCGAGGACGACGACCACCTCCTCGAGGTCATCAACCGCCGCATCCGGGCCATCCCCGGAGTGCGCTCCACCGAGAGCTTCGTCTATCTGAAGCTCAAGAAGCAGACCTACATGTGGGGAACCCGATAACCGTGAGGACCCGATAACCGTGAGCTCCAAGGACCTCAGCCGCACCGCGTACGACCACCTGTGGATGCACTTCACCCGCATGTCCTCGTACGAGAACTCCCCGGTCCCGACCATCGTCCGGGGCGAGGGCACCTACATCTACGACGACAAGGGCAAGCGCTACCTCGACGGTCTCGCGGGCCTGTTCGTGGTCCAGGCCGGCCACGGCCGCGTCGAGCTCGCCGAGGCCGCCTTCAAGCAGGCCCAGGAGCTCGCGTTCTTCCCGGTGTGGTCCTACGCCCACCCGAAGGCCGTCGAACTCGCGGAGCGCCTCGCGCAGCACGCGCCCGGCGACCTGAACAAGGTCTTCTTCACCACCGGTGGCGGTGAGGCGGTCGAGACCGCCTGGAAGCTCGCCAAGCAGTACTTCAAGCTCACCGGCAAGCCGACCAAGTACAAGGTCATCTCCCGCGCGGTCGCCTACCACGGCACCCCGCAGGGCGCCCTGTCCATCACCGGCCTGCCGGCCCTCAAGGCCCCCTTCGAGCCGCTGGTCCCGGGCGCCCACAAGGTCCCGAACACCAACATCTACCGCGCCCCGATCCACGGCGACGACCCCGAGGCCTACGGCCGCTGGGCCGCCGACCAGATCGAGCAGCAGATCCTGTTCGAGGGCCCGGACACGGTCGCCGCGGTCTTCCTGGAGCCGGTCCAGAACGCGGGCGGCTGCTTCCCGCCCCCGCCCGGCTACTTCCAGCGCGTGCGCGAGATCTGCGACCAGTACGACGTGCTGCTGGTCTCCGACGAGGTCATCTGCGCCTTCGGCCGCCTCGGCACCATGTTCGCCTGCGACAAGTTCGACTACGTCCCGGACATGATCACCTGCGCCAAGGGCATGACCTCGGGCTACTCCCCGATCGGCGCCTGCATCATCTCCGACCGCCTGGCGGAGCCGTTCTACAAGGAGGACAACGTCTTCCTGCACGGCTACACCTTCGGCGGCCACCCCGTGTCGGCCGCGGTGGGCCTCGCCAACCTCGACCTGTTCGAGCGCGAGAACCTCAACCAGCACGTCCTGGACAACGAGGGCGCGTTCCGCTCGACCCTGGAGAAGCTGCACGACCTGCCGATCGTCGGCGACGTCCGCGGCAACGGCTTCTTCTACGGCATCGAGCTGGTCAAGGACAAGGTGACCAAGGAGTCCTTCAACGACGAGGAGACCGAGCGCGTCCTGTACGGCTTCCTCTCCAAGGCGCTGTACGACAACGGCCTGTACTGCCGTGCCGACGACCGCGGTGACCCGGTCGTCCAGCTCGCCCCGCCGCTGATCTCCGACCAGGGGACCTTCGACGAGATCGAGCAGATCCTGCGCGCGACCCTCACCGAGGCCTGGACCAAGCTCTAGCCCCCGGCGATTCAGCGGCTCATCCGGCCCGGAGTGCGCCCGTCCGAGTGACAGGCGCGCACCCCGGGCCGTGTGCTGTACGGCGTCCCGCCCCCGCCTCCTTAGCGTGCCTGGTAACCGATCGGCCCTGCTTTCGTTCCCCCGCTCGGGGGATTGCAAGGCACAACGGACCAGAACGAGGTGTACGCCCATGGAGGCCCCGCCGGACAACGATGTGCTCTGGGCACGCTCCCTGCACTTCACCCACCGCGACGGCTCACCGGCGCTCCAGGGTGTCTCCCTGGGTGTGCGCGAGGGCGAGATCCTCGCCGTCACCGGGCCGCGCGGCAGCGGCAAGACCGCCCTGCTCAGATGTCTGTCGGGGCTCACCCCGGCCCAGCGCGGCGAGGTCTGGTTCAACAGCGTGCCCGTGCACACCATGGGCCCGCTGTCCCGTGAGCGCCTGCGCCGTGACCGCTTCGGCTGGATCGACCCGGCCCCGGTGCTCGTCCCGGAGCTCAACGCCTGGGAGAACGCCGCCCTCCCCCTCATGTTGCGCGGCACCGGTCGCCGACGCGCCAGGACGTCCGCGCTGGAGTGGCTGGAGCGCCTCGACATCGGCGACCGGACCCGCTGCCGCCCGCACGAGCTGAGCCAGTCCGAACGCCAGCGTGTCTGCGTCGCCCGCGCTCTGGCCCCGGCCCCCTCGGTCCTGTTCGCGGACGAACCGACGGCTCCCCTGCACCGGGCGGACCGCGCGCACGTCCTGCGCACGCTCACGACGGCCGCCCGCTCCCACGGCATCACCGTGGTCCTGGCGACGCACGACCCCGACACCGCAGCCCTGGCGGACCGCACGGTCACCCTCCTGGACGGACGCCGGGTGAACACCGTGCACCTGCCCCCGATGGCCGACTCGGAGGGCCGTACCGCGTGCTCGCTCTCCGTCTGACCCGGGGCGCCCGTCCCGCCGTACAGCTGCGCCGCCTCCTGGTGGCGCTCGCCTCGGCGGGCACGGGCTTCCTCCTCCTGTGCACCCTCGGCCACGCGATCAGCCACCCCGAGGACCCGTCGGGCGCGGTCCTTCGACTGGCGTGGTGCCTGACTCCGCTGGCGGCCACGGTCCATCTCGCCCTGGCGGTCGCCCGCACCGATCCGGGCACCCGACCTCGTCCCGGTCTCGCGGCGATCGGCCTCGGCCCGGCCCGCCTGATGGCCGTCACGGCCACGACGACAGCCCTGTCCTGCACTCTCGGCTCGATGCTGGCGCTGCTCGTCTTCCTCCATCTGCGGGGCGACCTGACGGGCATGCCTTTCGACGGAGCGGCGGCGGACTTCCTGGCGGCGGACGCCCCCCTGCCGTTGCCGGCGGCCCTGACCCTGCTGGGCCTGGTCCCGGCGATCGCGTCGGTGACGGTGGGCTTCGTCCTGCGGCCACGCGACGACAGGCCGGCGTCGGCGAGGAGGCAGGCACGGTCGTTCGGCCGCTTCGGGGCGTACGGCAGGGCGACGGCAAGGGAGCCGTTCGGGGCGTACGGCCGTTTCCGCGCACGTCAGAGCACGGGTGGGCCCGCAGCCCCTGAGGACGACGCCGCCCCCGCTCCCGCTGCCGCCGACGAGAACCAGCCCTTGGACCCCGGCCAGGGCAGCGTCCTCCCCCCTGTCCCGCAGGACCCCCCGAAGGGCCTTCCCTGGGGCATCGCGGTACTCGCCGCGGGCCTGGCGGTCGAGGCCTACGCCAACCGCCACGGCACCGCCCCCGCCGCCCCCCTCCCCAGCGGCCTCGCGGGCACCCCGTCCGTCCTCGTCGGCTGGCTCCTCACCGCCGTGGGACTGGCCGTCGCCGGACCCGGACTCACCCACCTCTGCGGTCGTCTCCTGCAGTCCACCCAGCCCGGCGCCCTGCGCCTCCTCGCCGGACGCGTCCTCATGGCGGAAGCCGGTCGTATCGGCCGTCCCCTGGGCATCGTCTGCGCGGTGGCCTCCGGCGCCTACGCCATGGCCACCCTGTACGACCCCGCGGGCCCCGACATGGGCCCCCTCACCGCCCTCGGTGTGCTCCTCGTGACGAGCTGCGCCCTCGCCACGCTGCTGACGGCGGCGGTGGAGGCGAAGCACGCGAGGTCGGACACCACGGCCGCGCTGCTGCGCCTGGGCGCCCCCGCGACCATGCTCCGCAGCGCAGCGGCCCTCCGCGCCGGCGCCCTCTTCGCCCTCTTCGGCCCGCTCACCCTGGTC
Source organism: Streptomyces sp. NPDC005303 (assembly GCF_040607335.1). Classification (NCBI taxonomy): domain Bacteria; kingdom Bacillati; phylum Actinomycetota; class Actinomycetes; order Kitasatosporales; family Streptomycetaceae; genus Streptomyces; species Streptomyces sp. NPDC005303. The sequence goes on from NZ_JBEXGM010000007.1 coordinate 137,131, forward strand.
GTGGCCGAGCTGGCGGCCCTGCCCCTGGCCTCCTGAACGCCGTGCAAAAACCCGTACGAAAAAAAATCACGGGCCGCCGATGAGTTCCGCCGAGCCCGGCCGTCTACCCACCGAACAGCACGCACCCGATGGGAGAGACTCCGATGACCGCACCGGCCTACCAGCAGATGATCTTCGTCAACCTGCCCGTGAACGACCTCGACGCCTCGAAGAAGTTCTACACGGAGCTCGGCTACACACTCAACGAACAGTTCAGCGACGACAAGGCGGCCTCCGTCGTGATCAGCGAGACCATCGTCGCGATGCTGCTCACGAAGCCGTTCTACGCGACCTTCACCAAGAAGGAGATCGCGGACGCGACGAAGACCAGCCAGGTGCTGCTCTGTCTGAGCGCCGAGAGCCGCGACAAGGTGGACGAGCTGGTCGAGAAGGCGGTCGCCGCGGGCGGCACGGCCAACGACGACGTCCAGGACCAGGGTTTTATGTACGGCCGTTCCTTCAACGACCTCGACGGCCACGGCTGGGAGGTCGTCTGGATGGACCCGGCGGCGATCCAGGGCTGATCCCCGGGGCCGCAACTCGGCGTGCGAGCATGGGCGGGTGCAGACGAGCCCCGCCCACGCGGCACACCACGACGACCGTGAGATCGAGACGCTGGAGGAGTTCGACGCGGTCGTACCGGCCCGTGGCACCCTCGCCGGATTCCGGGTCCAGTCCGTCGATCTGACCGACCGGACAAGGGAGTTGCTGGCCACCGACACCGCGGGCGCCGTCTTTCTCGGCTGCCCGATGCGCGAGAGCGCCGCGGAGAAGCTCCGCGGCGACGGCGCCCTGGTCTTCCCGCCCGTCCCCGACCTGCCGTTCGACCCGTACCGCGGACTGCTCTACTCCCCGGACGAGTTGTTCGACGGACTGGAGAAGGGCTACGAGCACACCCCCGACGCGCTCGCCTACGCCTGGTTCCAGCGCACCAAGGCCGACGGCGACATATACGCGTCGATGCTCCGCTCCGTCCACGACGACGCCGTCTCCGACGCCCTCGACGAACTCCTGCGCGGCGCAGGGGTCGTGGGGGTGATGGGCGGCCACGCGATGGCCCGCGGCACGGAGGCCTACGCCGGTGCCGCCCGCCTCGGCCGCGAACTGACCCGCGCCGGGTTCACCGTGGCCACCGGTGGCGGCCCGGGCGCGATGGAGGCGGCCAACCTCGGCGCCTACGCGGCCCCCTTCGAGGACACCATGCTCGACGAGGCGTGCGAACTCCTCGCCAAGGCACCGTCGTTCACACCGTCGATCAGCGACTGGGCGCGCGCCGCCTTCGAGATCCGGTCCCGATGGCCCCGGGGCGGCCAGTCCGTCGGCATCCCGACCTGGTTCTACGGGCACGAGCCGCCGAACGCCTTCGCCTCGCACATAGCCAAGTACTTCGCCAACGCCACCCGCGAGGACGGCCTGCTGGCCCGCTCGAACGCGGGCGTTGTCTTCCTGCCGGGGGCCGCGGGCACCGTCCAGGAGATCTTCGACAACGCGACGCCCAACTACTACGAGTCGCGCGGCGAACCCACGCCGATGGTGCTCGTGAACCGCGTCCACTGGACGGAGAAGCTGCCCACCTGGCCGCTGCTCCAGGCGCTCGCGCGGGAGCGGTCGATGGAGGCCCGAATCGCCCTGGTTGACCGGATCGAGCACGCTCCGGCGGCGCTGAAACGTCTCACTGTGTAATAAGAAAGTAAAGCCAACGATTGTAAGGCGCCTACACGTTGACACTTCTTATGTAGCGCTTATAGACCTGTGAGACTCCTGGGGATGGTGATGACACATCACCATCCCTTCAACCCCCCGCATTTGCGCACCCCGTGAAGGACAGACGTGGCATTTACGCCCATATCCCGCCGCACCTCCCGCGCCGCGCGCTTCCTCGGCGTCGCCGCCGCCACGACCGCGATCGTGCTCGGCACCTCCGGCAACGCCCTTGCCTGCAACATCAAGGAGTTCTCCGCCGAAGCGAAGTGTGACGGCACCCAGGGCGTCATCACCGTCACCGACGTGGACAAGAGCGGCGTCGAGGCGACCGTCTCCGTGTACCTGCAGAGCAACGGCGCCGACGCGAAGAAGGTCGGCGAGCAGACGGTGAAGGGCTCCAAGGAGGGCACCACCATCACCTTCGAGGAGGACTGGGCGCCCAACGCGGAGTACCGCATCCACGTGGAAGCCCTGCCCTACATCAAGGGCGAGGACATCAAGCCCAACCTGATCACCCCGGCAACCGCCTGCAAGACCGAGGACACGCCGACCCCGACGCCCACGCCCACCCCGTCGGACTCCGCCAGCACCCCGGCCGAGGAGTCCCCGACCCCGACCCCGTCGGCTTCGGAGGGCACCACCGCTCCGGCGACCGTCGAGAGCAACGCCCCGTCGCCCGCGGCCGGTGATTCCAACCTCGCCGAGACCGGTGCGAACTCCAACACCGGCATGATCGCCGGGATCGCCATCGCCCTGGTCGCCCTCGGCGGCGGCGCGGTGTTCTTCGGCCTGCGCCGTCGTGGCGCCGGCAGCCGCTGACGCCGTACCTGAACGACCGTTGTGGCCCGTCCCCGGTGTGGGGGCGGGCCACAGCCACGACATCACCCGAACGTGGCCCGCTCCAGCCAGAACTCCAGCAACTCCCGCTCCCCCAGCACCTCCAGCTCCGGGCTGTCCAGGGGCAGCCGACGGTAGAAGGCGAGCAGGACGGCGGTCAGCGGGCCGCGCAGCACGACGGTCGCCTTCTCGTGTCCACGGCGCCAGGCGATGACGTCCTCGGTGAGCTCTACCACCCAGTCGGCATTGAGCTCGGCAGTCCCGTCGGTGGCGTGCAGATGGATGCTGCGGCGCCCCGGCCCCCTCAACTGCGTCGCCTCGTCGTGGGGCATGGCCCGCTGCACGAACTCCACTATCTGGAGCCACTCGTCGATCGCGTCGGCGGCGATGTCCGGAGCGACCTCGTACGGCCGGCCGACGGTGAGCGCGGCGTCGGCGCGGTGAATCGTGAGTTCGTGAGCCATCCGGCGGGCCCAGAAACCCGAGGTGGGGATCCCGGCCCAGGACCACACCTCGGCGTCCGGGCCGGCCTCCCGGAGGGTGGCGACAAGCAACTCGCCGGTCTCGGCGAGCCACGCGTCGAGCTCAGCCGCACCTTGGGGCCCCTCCCCCGAGGGCACCCGGCTCTCGGGCACTTCCTCCCGCGCCCGCGTCCGCACCATCGACTCCGCCCAGCGCAGGGCGCCCCCGGTGTGTCGCACCAGCCGTTCCAGGGACCACTCCGGGCAGGTCGGCACGGTGGCGGACAGGTCGGCCGCAGAGGTCACCACGGTCCTCAACAGGCCGACCTGGTGGGCGATCTCGTCGCAGTAACGGTCGTGCGGGAGCAGTGTCATGCCCCGCACTGTAGGTCCGCCCCCGTCAGCCCAGCACCACGATTTCCGCCGCGTCGAACTCCACCCCGACCGCATCCCCGACCTCCGGAGCCGCGCGCAGCGCACACGCGGCCTCCAACCGCGGCCCGTCGCCTTCCGAGGGGTGCAGTTGTACGGCGACATGCGTGCCCTTGAAGGTGCGCGCGGCGACCGTGCAGCGCAGCCCCTCGTCGGCCGCCACGAGCCGCACTCCCGCGGGCCGCACCAGCACGCTCCGGATGCCCTGGGCGGCTCCCGAGGGCACCGGCACCTTGCCCCATGCCGTGTCCGCCACCTCGCCAGCCACCGTCCCCTCGACCACGTTCTGGAAGCCGAGGAAGCGGGCCACGAACTCGTCCGCCGGACGCTGCCACACCTCAAGAGGCGTCCCGGACTGGGCGATCCGTCCGTCCCGCATCACCACGACCCGGTCGGCGAGCGCGAAGGCCTCGCCCTGGTCGTGGGTGACCGCGAGCACGGTGGTGCCCAACCGACCGAACAGCTCACGCAGTTCGACGACCAGCCGCTCCCGCAGTGACCGGTCCAGCTGCCCGAGCGGCTCGTCGAGCATCAGCAGCCGGGGGCGCGGGGCGAGCGCCCGGGCCAGCGCGACCCGCTGCTGCTCACCGCCGGAGAGCGCGGCCACGGCACGGCGACCGGCGCCCGGAAGGCCGACGAGGTCGAGCAACTCCCGTACCCGCTCGTCCTGTCGACCCTTTCCGGCCCCGTGCATCCGCAGCCCGAAGGCCACGTTGGCACCCACGTCCCGCTGCGGGAACAACTGGTGGTCCTGGAACATCAGCCCGACCCCGCGCTTGTGCGCGGGCACCGCGCCCTGGTCGCACCCGTCGAGCAACACCCGCCCATGGTCCAGTGGTTGGAGCCCGGCCACCGCCCGCAGCAGTGTCGACTTGCCGCTTCCGCTGGGGCCGAGCACACACACGATCTCGTGCTCGGCGACATCGAGGCCCACCCCGTCGAGCACGGCTCGCCCACCGAACCGTACGGTCGCGTCCTGAAGGCTCAGCAGCATCTAGAACTCCCCGGTCCGGTCGGTCCGCAGCCGTTCGAGGACCAGCAGCGCCACCGCGCACACCACCATCAGGATCGTCGAAAGAGCCATCGCCTGGCCGTAGTTGAGGTCCCCGGCACGTCCGAGCAGCCGGGCCACGGCGACCGGCAGCGTCGGGTTGTCGGGCCGCGCGATGAACACGGTCGCCCCGAACTCGCCCAGCGACACGGCGAAAGCGAAGCCCGCCGCGATCAGCAACGCCCGCCGCACCATGGGCAGATCGACCTCCCGCCACACCCGCCACGGCGAGGCCCCGAGCACGGCCGCGGCCTCCCGCAGCCGGTGGTCGACGGCCCGCAGCACGGGCAGCATGGTCCGGACGACGAACGGCACCCCGACCAGCGCCTGCGCGAGCGGCACCAGGATCCACGACTGCCTGAGGTCCAGCGGCGGCTCGTCGAGGGAGATCAGGAACCCGAAGCCCACGGTCACCGCGGACACCCCGAGCGGCAGCATCAGCAGCGCGTCGAAGCCCCGCACGAACCGCCCCGCGTCCCGCCGTGTCAGCGCGGTCGCCGCGAGTCCTCCGACCAGCACCGCGATGGCGGTCGCGGCGAGGGCGTACTCCAGCGAGTTCCCGACCGCCTCGATCGGCGCGACGAGGAAGACCCCGCCGTCGTCGCGGGTCAGCGCCCGGTAATAGCCGAAGCCGGGGGCGCCGAGCGACCGCTGGACGAGCACGGCGAGCGGCAGTACCAGGAGTACGGCGACGCTGCCGACGACCCCGGCCAGCAGCCCCCACTCCCCCGCGCCGCGCGGCCGTCGGGCGGTGACGGACGCGTCCACGAGCCGCAGCGCGCTCTCCCGGCGCCGTACGGTCCAGGCGTGCAGGGCGAGGACCGCGCCCACCGCGGCGAACTGGATCAGCGTCAGCACGGCGGCCGTGGACAGGTCGAAGATCTCGGAGGTCTGCCGGTAGATCTCCACCTCGAGGGTCGAGAAGGTCGGCCCGCCGAGGATCTGCACCACACCGAAGGAGGTGAAGGTGAAGAGGAAGACCATCAGCGCGGCGGCGGCCACGGCGGGCGCGAGCGCGGGCAGCGTGACGGTCCGCCAGGCCGCCGGCCGGGACGCGCCCAGCATCCGCGCGGCCTCCTCCTGACGCGGATCCAGCTGGGCCCACAGTCCGCCGACGGTCCGTACGACGACCGCGTAGTTGAAGAAGACGTGCGCGAGCAGGATCGCCCACACGGTGGTGTCCAGCCGTACGCCCCACAGGTCGTCCGTGAGGCCGCCCCTTCCGACGAGCGCCAGGAAGGCCGTGCCGACGACGACGGTCGGCAGCACGAAGGGGACGGTGACCACGGCCCGCAGGACCTGCTTGCCGGGGAAGTCGAAGCGCGCGAAGACATACGCGCCGGGGAGTGCGACCAGGAGCGTGAGCGCTGTCGAGACGAGCGCCTGCCAGGTGGTGAACCACAGGACGTGCCGGATGTCCGGCTGGGCGAGGACGTCGGTGATCCTGCCGAGCTGCCAGGTCCCGTCGGCCTTGAGTCCGCGCGTGACGATCGCGGCGACGGGATAGGCGAAGAAGACCGCGAAGAACGCGACGGGCACGGCCACCAGCCCGAGCCGGGCCGCCGCGTTCCTGAAGCCCTGGCGGGGCCTTACTTCAGTACGAGCGAGGTCCATGACTTGACCCAGTCGTCACGGTTGTCGGCGATCTTCGCCGGGTCCATGGTCTCGGGATCCTTGGCCTGCGGACCGTACTTCGTGAACTCGGCGGGCACCTGGGCGCCCTCGACGACCGGATACACGAACATGTTGAGCGGCATGTCGTCCTGGAACTCCTTGGTGAGCAGGAAGTCCAGGAACGCCTTGCCGCCCTTGGTGTTCTTGGCGTTGCTCAGCAGCCCGGCGTACTCGGTCTGCCGGAAGCAGGTGCCGTCGGCGACCCCGGTGGGCGCGGTCTTCGGCTTCGGGTCGGCGTAGATCACCTCGGCGGGCGGCGAGGAGGCGTACGACACGACGAGCGGCCGGTCGGCCTTGGCCTTCTTGCCTCCGGCCGACCCGGAGAACTCCTCGTTGTAGGCCTGCTCCCAGCCGTCGACGACCTTGACGCCGTTGGCCTTGAGCTTCTTCCAGTAGCCCTGCCAGCCGTCGTCGCCGTACTTCGCGGCGCTCCCGAGAAGGAAGCCGAGGCCCGGCGAGGAGGTGGAGGCGTTCTCGGTGACGAGGAGGTTCTTGTAGGCGGGCTTGATCAGATCGTCGTACGACGTCGGCGGCTGGAGCTTGTGCTCGGTGAACCAGGCCTTGTCGTAGTTGACGCAGATGTCGCCCGTGTCGATGGGGGTGACCCGGTGCTTGTCCTGGTCGACCCGGTACTCGTCCTTGATCCGGTCCGAGCCCTTCGCCTCGTACGACTGGAAGAGCCCGTTGTCGAGCGCGCGGGACAGCAGGGTGTTGTCGACGCCGAAGAAGACGTCGCCCTGCGGGTTGTCCTTGGTCAGGATGGCCTTGTTGACGGCCTGCCCGGCGTCGCCGTCCTCCAGGACCTTGACCTTGTAGCCGGACTTCTTCTCGAAGTCGGCGAGGACGCTCTTGGAGACGGCCCAGGAGTCGTGGCTGACGAGGGTGACGGTCTTGGAGTCGGAGCTGCTGCCCTTGTCGGACGACGACCCGCACGCGGACAGCGTGACCAGGCCGAGGCCGACGACGGCAGCGAAAAACTTCTTGTTGTTCACGGTGATGACCGAACTTCCTACCCAGAATGACCTGGGCGAGGTTCAGAGGGTCTGCGGCCCGATTGCCGCACTCTCAGCGCTGTGGCGCTCCCCTGTCGGATATGAAGATGTACGTACAGGCAAAGATTACCGCTCGGTGGCCGCCAGCTGACCACAGGCCCCGTCGATCTCCTGCCCACGGGTGTCCCGGATCGTCACCGGCACACCATGGGCGGCGATGGCCTCGACGAACGCCTTCTCGTCCTCGGGCCGCGAGGCGGTCCACTTGGACCCGGGGGTCGGGTTCAGCGGGATGAGGTTGACGTGCACGGGCTTGCCCTTGAGCAGCCGCCCGAGCCGGTCCCCCCGCCAAGCCTGGTCGTTGATGTCCCGGATGAGGGCGTACTCGATCGACAGCCGACGCCCGCTCTTCTCCACGTACTCGAACCCGGCGTCGAGGACCTCGCGCACCTTCCACCGGGTGTTCACGGGCACGAGGGTGTCGCGCAGCTCGTCGTCGGGCGCGTGCAGGGAGATCGCGAGCCGGCACTTGAAGCCCTCGTCGGAGAACCGGTGGATGGCCGGCACGAGCCCGACGGTCGACACGGTGATGCCCCGCTGCGAGAGCCCGAGCCCGTCAGGAGCGGGATCGGTGAGCGCGCGGATGGACTGCGTCACCCGCTTGTAGTTGGCGAGCGGCTCGCCCATCCCCATGAAGACGATGTTGGAGAGCCGCGCGGGCCCGCCCGGCACCTCCCCGTCCCGCAGCGCCCGCATCCCGTCCACGATCTGATGGACGATCTCGGCGGTGGACAGATTCCGGTCCAGCCCCGCCTGCCCCGTGGCGCAGAAGGGACAGTTCATCCCGCACCCGGCCTGCGAACTGATGCACATGGTCACCCGGTCCGGGTACCGCATCAGCACCGACTCCACGAGCGTCCCGTCGAACAGCCGCCACAGCGTCTTGCGCGTGGTCCCCTGGTCGGTCGACAGATGCCGTACGACGGTCATGAGCTCGGGAAGCAACGCCTCCTGGAGCTTGCCGCGCGCCCCGGCCGGGATGTCCGTCCACTCCGCCGGGTCGTGCGCGTACCGCGCGAAGTAGTGCTGCGAGAGCTGCTTCGCACGAAACGGCTTCTCCCCGATCCCCGCCACGACCTCCTTGCGCTCGGCGGGCGTGAGGTCGGCGAGGTGCCGCGGCGGCTTCTGGGCTCCGCGGGGGGCGACGAAAGTGAGTTCTCCGGGTGCAGGCATAACCCTTCCAGTGTGGCAGATCATCACCGGGAGCCCAGGCCGGAGCGGGGTGGGGGTGGTCACCTGTGGGTGCCGACTGTCGGCGCCGGACGGCCCAGGGACGGCCCGGCCGCAGGCGCCGTATGCCCTGGCTGAGCCAACACTGGCTGCCGTAATGGTCCACCTGCGCGGAGCAGATCTCGGGCCTCATGGTGCCGGCGAAGACTTCTCCGCGTCCGAGGAATGATCACCAGCTCGGAAGATCGCGTACGCGGATGCTGTCTGAGCCGGCGAGTCGCTGACCTGTCACCACCCGATCAGGCACGCCGGGGGCACGCGCCGGCTCCCTGCTGTGATCTACAACTCTGGCCGGGCGGGGCCGCACATCATGCGGTGGGCCGGGACGACAGACTCGCCGGGCAGGGGATCGATTGCACGGACCCGTACGGCCACGATTTCGGTCGTGACGCGGGATAGGTCCGGCAGCTTCATCAGACGCCCGCGGAAGGGCTCTGGGACGTCCTTGGCGGGCATCTCCACCGTGGCGAGACTGACCCATCGGTCGTAGGTGGTCGGGTAGATGCGAACGAAGGCACCGCATCCGGGGCAAGTCGGAGGATCGATCCATGAGACGTCGTCGGGATCCGGCTCCGGCCTCGGGGGAGTGGTAGCCCCGTCGGTCACGGCCATCTCGTCGGCGAAGACGTTCCAGCACGCGTCACCCTGGAGAACGAGTGGCTGCAGGAGCCTCAGGCCGCGTCTCGCTTGTCGGGCGATCGGCGTCGCCTCGGTCGAGGAAGGACGTGATCGAGGATCGCGCCAATGGCGGTCACCGTGCCCACGATCAACAAGGCGATGGACACGATGCGTAGCCCTCCCTCGCCGTACAAGGCCTGGTGGCCGCACCATACGACGGCTATGCAGGTCATCAGTCCGTTGCCGAGTCGCTTCAGGCGCGGAGTCATGCGCACTCCTGAGTCAGGTACGCCCCCGAAAAAGGGGCGCCTGAGTGTCGCATGGGCCAGTCGCGTGGACTGCGGCGGCCGGGGACTGGCGAGGTGACGAGGACTCATGCGGCACTTGCTTTGCCTGTGTACGTGAGTCCTCGATCCGGTCAGCAGTCGAACGGGGCGTCTGTTTGATTGGCCCAGAAGGAGAGGAACGACCACGTCTGCGCTCCGATGCGCCCGTCGACTGCGATTTCGGCGCATTCCTGGAAGAACCTCGTCGTTTGCGATGCTGCGGGCGGCCGGCCCGCCTGAAAGGGCGACCGGAAGAATCAGGGTCGCGGCGGCGACGAATGCTCGTGCGCCTGCGTAACTGCCGTTGCATCTCGCACTCTCTGCTCACAAATCGTTCGCCCGCCGCAGCTCGGCGTTCTCGGCCCTCAGCCGCTTGATCTCCGCGACCATGCGCACCGCGCGCTCACGAAGCTCGGGCGGATAGGGGGACGGACGTGCAATGACTCGCTCCTCTCAGGGAATCGAGCCTCGATCTGCAAGCACTTCTTCGGCCTGGTCGAACAAAGGCTCCCTGGCTTCGGTGATCACATCTTCGGATGGGCATCGCCGAGGTCGGCGGGATCGTCGGGCGGAGCAACCTCAACGTCCACGAGTGGAGGCGCGCTCTCGCCGGGGCCGGTCCCGACGCCGGAACCCGGGAAGCCCTACGCCTCCGCACACCTGATGCCCAGCGGCACCGCAGATCAACTGGGCCCCGATCAGAGGAGCTGGACACCGCCGTACGAGACCGCGAGGCCGATCATGGTGATGACCGGGCCGATCACGTACCCACCCCATTTCCTGTCCTGGATCCCCCGCACCAGCACGACACTCAAGGTGACGCCGAGGACCACGATGCCGACACCGACGATCAGAATGAGAAGGCCGAACATGCCGGTCCAGGTGACGGGGTGATCCGGGTTGGGCGTGAACACGGCTGCGAGGGGCACGGCGGCGGGGTCGCTCACTTGTCGTCCTTCGTCAGGTCCTGGATGTCGGCCTCGATGCCGGTCCCAGCCGCATACACACCGGTGTTGAGCGTGGTGCCCACAGTGTTCCGGAAGGCTCCGTCCGCGAGCTTCCCCCGGTCGCTGAGGTGCTCCCCGCCGAGGCTGCCGTGCTGCTCCAGGGCATGGTCGACCCCGTGGTTCTGGGCATTTCCGAAGGCACCCGTGGCCATGTTCGTCAGGGCGTCCTGGCCCATGGTGGATGCGTCCTGGCCGCTCATGGCGTCGGCGGTGAAGCCTCCCGCCACATTGCCGGCCGCGCCGTTGACCGTGGTTCCGACCAGGCCCTCCCCCTTCAGGAGGTCACCGGCGGTCCCGGCGAAGCGGGCACCCAACGCCCCGGCACCCGCGACGAACCCCGAAGTGCCCGCCGCGGCCCAGCCGCCGTTCCTGAAGTCGTCCCCGACGGTCACCGGCTGCCCGTGGGCGGCCTGGTTCAGCATCAGGCTTCCCGAGTCGGCGACGAAGTTGGTGACGAAGGTCTCGGTGGCCTTCGCGCTGAAGCGCCCGAACGCGGCGAGCCACTCCACCAGCTTCGCCGTCTGTTCGGCACCGCTCGCGCCCAGTCGCTCCAGCAGACCGCCCACTTTCTCCGCCGCCGACGTGAACAACCGCACCAGGTCCACGATCTTGGCCACCCGCTCCGCCACCGCCGTATTGGCGACGAGGTCGGAGACGAAGCCGGTGAAGAACGACAGCGCGACCCCGGCGATCTCCATCTCGGCGATCTCGACGCAGATGTCGATGATCTCCTTGTTGATCCCGTCGATCTCGTCCGCGTAGGACCGCAGGCCGTCGGCGACGTGATGGAAGTTGGCGGCGATGTCCTGGACGACCTTCTTCTGCTCGCCCCAGTGTTTCTCGAAGGCCTGCCGGGCGGCTCCGTGCCAGCCCTGCTGGTCGACCCCGGCGATCGCGGAGTCCACGGCTCGCACGACATCCGTCAGTTCGGTGCCCATGGCCTCCCAGGAACGGGCGATGGCCCGAAGCGTGTCGCCGTCGCCGCCGGGGAGCTCCACTCCGGCCGCCTGGAGGATTTCCAGGACCTTGCCGTCGATCCAGTCGTTGACGCTCACGGGCGGCCGCCCGAGGCCGCGGAGTGCAGATAGCCGAGGGCCGTCCGGTCCGAGTCCGTGTAGTGGGTGGCGTTCAAGCGCAGCCGGTCGCCGTCGCTCCTGAGCACGTCCGGAAGATGACCGAGCGCCTTGACGGTGTTCTCCAGCAGCTGCCGGTACTTCTCGGTCGCCCCGTCACAGATCCCCAGCAGCCCGAACGCCTGCCCGATCTCCGCCGCGCTTCCCGAGAACGTCCCGATGGGCCTGGCAAGCCCCGACGCCTCCCGGTCGAACCTGCCCGCCAGATCCGTCAACGTGTCGGGGTCCACCCCGAACTGCTCGCTCATCCCGCTCCCCCGTTCGAAAACCGACGCGACGGTCAGCATCCCGGACGAGATCCCGCGGAAACGGCTCTTTTTACGTCTGCGAAGCAAGGCCTGACACACAATTTGCGCCTCCCTGGCCTGCGCCATGCCCGCCTTGGCGAAATGCAAAGGGCCGACAGGGTCAGCGGCCGTCAGAAGAGCCCTGCGACCACGACGGAGCCCTGCTGCCCCGACAGAGCTCTACGACCACGACGACGACATGGCTGACGTGGGTCTTCGTGCGATGCCGGGACCCGCACAACGCGGCCCCCGTCCTGAACAGAACGGGGCCGTGCAGCCGTACGGGAAAGGTCGTACGCGAAGGACGTGGGGTCAGCCCGAGCCCACGAACAGCACCAGCAGCAGCCACACCACCGGCGCCGTCGGCAACAGTGAGTCGAGGCGGTCCATGATGCCGCCGTGGCCCGGCAGGAGCGTGCCCATGTCCTTGATGCCGAGGTCCCGCTTGATCATCGACTCGCCGAGGTCACCCAGCGTCGCGCTGGCCGCGACCGCGAGCCCGAGGAGCAGACCCTGCCACCAGGTGCCGTCGTCGATCAGGAACTCCATGCACAGCGCGCCCGCCGCCATCGCGAACGCCACCGCCCCGACCAGGCCCTCCCGGGTCTTGCCGGGGCTGATGCGCGGCGCGAGCTTGTGGGAGCCGAAGCGCCAGCCGACCGCGTAGGCGCCGGTGTCGCTGACGACGGTCAGGAGCAAGAAGGTCAGGACGCGAGCCGCCCCGTCCTCGGCCGTCAGCATCATGGCGACGAACGTGGCCAGGAACGGGACGTAGAACGCCGCGAAGACACCCGCCGTGACGTCCTTGAGATAGCCCTCCGGCGGTTCCGTCATCCGCCAGACGAGGACCGCGAGTGCCGTGAGCGCCATGGCGACCCAGGCCCCCTCGGCGCCGCGGACGTACCCGGCGACGACCATCGCGGCCCCGCCGAGCGCCAGCGGCACGAGCGGCGCCTTGATGCCCTTGCGCTCCTCCAGCCGCTGCGTCAGCTCCCACAGCCCGACCACCACGGCGACCGCTATCACGCCGACGAACGCGGCCTTGACGAAGAAGAGCGACGCGATGATCACCGCGCCGAGTCCGACCCCGACCCCTATGGCCGCGCCCAGGTCCCGCCCCGCGCTCTTCTTCTGCGGCGCGGGTGCCGGCTGCGAGGCATCGGGCATGGGCTCCGGATTCTGCTTCTGCGGCGCCGCCGCGTAGGGCTGCGCCGATGCGGTCTCTTCACGGGACGTCCCGTCGGGGAACGCACCGTCATGGGTCGTCCCGCCATGAGTCGTCCCGTCACGGAACGTCCCGTCATGGGACATCTCGTTGCGGAACGTCTCGTCCCGGAACGGGGGACCGCTCAGCCGAGCGGTCCCCCGGTCGTCATCCTGGTCGTCGCCGTATCGAGGTACAGCGGGTCCGTCGGGCACGATGGGCATGGGGCGAGTGTGCTGCGCGTCATGCGCATCGTACGCGGGACCCGCCGGGGCAGCCCCCTGGACAGGCCCCTGGTCGGACGGCCCCCAGTACCCGGTGTGTGGCGGCGTCGCCCAGGAAGAGTCGTTCATCAGACCTCGAGAAGCTCCGCTTCCTTGTGCTTGAGGAGCTCGTCCACCTGAGCGACGTACTTGTGCGTCGCGTCGTCGAGCTCCTTCTCCGCACGGCGGCCCTCGTCCTCGCCGACCTCGCCGTCCTTGACGAGCTTGTCGATCGCGTCCTTGGCCTTGCGACGGACCGAGCGGATGGACACGCGCGAGTCCTCGGCCTTGGCCCTGGCCACCTTGATGTAGTCGCGGCGGCGCTCCTCGGTGAGCTCGGGGAACACCACTCGGATGATGTTGCCGTCGTTGCTCGGGTTGACGCCCAGGTCGGAGTCGCGGATCGCCTGTTCGATGTTGCGCAGGGCGCTCTTGTCGAACGGGGTCACCACGGCCATGCGCGGCTCCGGCACGGAGAACGAAGCCAGCTGGTTGATCGGCGTCGGCGCACCGTAGTAGTCGGCCACGATCTTGTTGAACATCGCCGGGTGCGCACGCCCGGTGCGGATCGCGGCGAAGTCCTCCTTGGCGACCACGACGGCCTTCTCCATCTTCTCCTCGGCCTCGAGGAGGGTCTCTTCGATCACCACTTGCTCCTGCGTGTCTTGAGTAGGCCCGGCTGCTGTTCCATGTGCGTGGGCGGCGGCCGGCTGCGTCGCGTCTTCTTCCTGCACGGTTCCCGACCGGCAGGACATTGTCCATCCCCCGGTCAGGGACCGGGTGTGTCCCTGATCAGTCCCGGCTGCCCTGGTCACCCACCAGCGTGCCGATCTTCTCACCCTTGACGGCTCGCGCGATATTTCCCTCCGTCAGGAGCTCGAAGACCACGATGGGAAGCTTGTTGTCGCGGCACAGGGTGACGGCCGTGGCGTCGGCGACCTTCAGGTCGCGGGTGATGACCTCGCCGTATCCGAGGGCGTCGAACTTGACCGCGTCGGGGTTGGTCTTCGGGTCGGAGTCGTAGACCCCGTCCACGCCGTTCTTGCCCATCAGCAGCGCCTCGGCGTCGATCTCCAGGGCGCGCTGGGCGGCGGTGGTGTCGGTGGAGAAGTACGGCATGCCCATACCGGCGCCGAAGATGACCACGCGGCCCTTCTCCAGATGGCGCACGGCACGCAGCGGGATGTACGGCTCGGCGACCTGGCCCATGGTGATGGCGGTCTGCACCCGGCTGTCGATGCCCTCCTTCTCCAGGAAGTCCTGGAGCGCGAGGCAGTTCATCACGGTGCCGAGCATGCCCATGTAGTCCGAGCGGGCGCGGTCCATGCCGCGCTGCTGGAGTTCGGCACCGCGGAAGAAGTTGCCGCCGCCGATGACGACAGCGATCTCGGCGCCGTCCCGGACGACGGCGGCGATCTCACGAGCGATCTTGTGCACCACGTCGGGGTCCACACCAAGGCCCCCGCCACCGGCGAACGCCTCTCCGGACAGCTTCAGCAGAAACCGGCCGCGTACTTTGCCGTCGTCGCTCTTCTGGGCCTTGGTGGTCATGGGATCCCGCCTCTTTCACCTGTTGCACATACGAAGAAGGCCACTGCCGCTGGGAACTGGTTCGCATCCCATGCTCGGCAATGGCCTCCTCGTCAGATCTGCTGTCGTCCGCCACGCGCGTGCGTGGCGGCGTACCGGACGACTGCTGACGACCCTATAGGGCCCGCACGTCGCTCGCGGTACGGACTCAGATGCCGACCTTGATGCGCGTGAAGCGCTTCAGGGTGACACCGGCCTCGTCCAGGACCTTCTGGACCGACTTCTTCGGGTCGAGCGCGTACGGCTGACCGAGCAGCGTGGCGTCCTTGAAGAAGCCGTTGACGCGACCCTCGACGATCTTGGCGATCGCGGCCTCGGGCTTGCCCTCGGCGCGGGTGGTCTCCTCGGCGATACGGCGCTCGGACTCGACGACCTCGGCCGGCACGTCCTCCTTGGAGAGGTACTTCGGCGCGAAGGCGGCGATGTGCTGGGCGACACCGCGAGCGGTCTCCGCGTCCGGCTTGTCCAGCTCGACGAGGACACCGATCTGCGGGGGCAGGTCGGGCATCGTGCGGTGCATGTACGCGGACACGTAACCGTCGGCGAACTGCGCGAAGCGGTCCAGGACGATCTTCTCACCGAGGTTGGCGTTGGCCTCGTCCACGAACGCCTGGACGGTCTTGCCGGCCTCGATCTCGGAGGAGAGCAGGGCCTCCAAGTCGGCGGGGGAGGTCGCGGCGACGTGCTGCGCGATCTTGTCGGCGACGGCCTGGAACTTCTCGCCCTTGGCGACGAAGTCCGTCTCGCACTTCAGCTCGACCAGGACACCGGAGGAGTTGTCGTCGGCGATGATCGAGACCACGGCGCCGTTCTCGGCGGAGCGGCCCTCGCGCTTGGCGACGCCCTTCTGGCCCTTGATCCGGAGCGCCTCGACGGCCTTGTCGACGTCGCCCGCGGCCTCGTCCAGCGCCTTCTTGCAGTCCATCATGCCGGCGCCCGTGAGCTCACGGAGCTTCTTGACGTCGGCGGCGGTGTAGTTCGCCATGAGTCTGTGAATCTTTCTCGAAGTCTGGAAGATCGAAGATCTACGGGGTCTACGGCCCCCATGTAGCCGGGGGCCGCCGACTCTCCGCTGACCTACGGGTGAACGGCGGGAGCGGAGTTGATGCACCGCTCCCGCCGTCACCCCTGACGCTGACGGATCAGGCCTGCTCGGCGTCCGCGGCCGGAGCGGCCTCGGCCGGAGCCTCGGCGGCGGGAGCCTCGGCGGCGGGAGCCTCAGCCTCGGCGGCCTCGGCGGCCGGGGCCTCGGCAGCAGGAGCCTCAGCGGCGTCCGCGGCCGGAGCGGCCTCGGCGGGAGCCTCCTCGGCCTTCTTCTCGCCACCCTCGAGCAGGTCGCGCTCCCACTCGGCGAGCGGCTCGCCCGCGGCCTTCTCACCCTTGTCACCGGTGGCGACGCGCGAGCGGGAGATGAGGCCCTCGGCGACGGCGTCGGCGATCACGCGGGTGAGCAGCGTGACGGAGCGGATCGCGTCGTCGTTGCCGGGGATCTTGTAGTCGACCTCGTCGGGGTCGCAGTTGGTGTCGAGGATGGCGACGACCGGGATGTTGAGCTTCCGGGCCTCGCCGACCGCGATGTGCTCCTTCTTGGTGTCCACGATCCAGACGGCGCTGGGCACCTTGGACATCTCGCGGATACCGCCGAGGGTCTTCTCCAGCTTGGCCTTCTCGCGCGAGAGCACGAGAAGCTCCTTCTTGGTCAGACCGGACGCGGCGACGTCCTCGAAGTCGATCTGCTCGAGCTCCTTGAGGCGCTGCAGACGCTTGTAGACGGTCGAGAAGTTGGTGAGCATGCCGCCCAGCCAGCGCTGGTTGACGTAGGGCATGCCGACGCGGGTGGCCTGCTCGGCGATGGCCTCCTGCGCCTGCTTCTTCGTGCCGACGAACATGACCGTGCCGCCGTGGGCAACGGTCTCCTTGACGAACTCGTAGGCGCGGTCGATGTACGACAGCGACTGGAGCAGGTCGATGATGTAGATGCCGTTGCGCTCCGTGAAGATGAAGCGCTTCATCTTCGGGTTCCAACGACGGGTCTGGTGACCGAAGTGGACGCCGCTTTCCAGCAGCTCCCGCATCGTGACGACGGCCATGGCCGTTCTCCTTGGTGTTCTCGGTTGTACCGCGGGTACCGGAGGGCACTCGCGCCTGACGCCCGCGACGCGCCTGCCACAGAGGACCGAGAGGCGCTGACACCGACCGCGTGACGGCCTGATGTCGGGGCGTGCGAAGTCGACCCGGTGACCCGGATCGCCAGAAGAAGTGTACGGGACCGGCGGAGCACCGGGTGACGCCGCTGTCCACAACCCGGGAGTAGTCCACAGGTCCCGGCCACGACCGGGGCAGGTGCGGGACGGTTTCCGCATGCGAGCGAAGCGATGCGGATGCCCCGGACGACGCGGACGCCCCGGACGACGCGGTATGTGGCTGGTGCTGGGGTTTCTGCTGTTCCTGACGGCGCCGGCGCCCCCGCCGAGGCAGGCCCCCCTCACGCCGACGGCCGCGACCACGGACGTCTCGGTACCGGCGATCGGCCGCGCCTGGCCCGTGGGCAGCCGCCCGATGGTCCTGCGCGGCTGGGAACCCCCGGCGACGGTGTACGGCCGCGGCCACCGGGGCGTGGACCTGGCAGCACCCGCCGGCACCCCGGTACGGGCGGTGGCGGCGGGCCGGGTGTCCTTCGCGGGCCGGGTGGCGGGCAAGGGGGTCGTCTCGGTGGAGCTGACGGGCACAGACCTTCGAACGACCTACGAGCCGGTGACGGCGTCGGTGGAGAAAGGCGACGAGGTGGCGGCGGGCGAGGCGGTGGGGACGGTGGAGCCGACCGGCTCCCACTGCACGACCACGTGCGTGCACTGGGGTCTGCGCAGAGGTGAGACCTACCTCGACCCGCTCTCCCTGCTCCCCCCGTGGCTGCTGCACAGGGGGCCGTCGAGACTGCTCCCCGTCCTTGGTGTCCCCCTGCCCTGACCCCGAGCGTCCCGCACACAGGGGCGAGCCAGAGCCTCAGCCCCGCACACCCCGCAGTGCCATGGAAACCGCTGCCTCGGTGATCGCCGAAGGCTCCTCCGCCGCCCCCAGCTCGATCCTGCGCACAGCCGCGTCCACGACCCCCTGCACCAGCATCGCCGCCAGCCGGGGCTGCTCGTGCCCCATCTCCCTGAGCGCCTCGACGATCATCGCGACCAGTCCGCCGTGCGCCGCCCGGATCTTCTCCCGGGCCCCGGCGTCCAGCTCACTCGCGGAGATGGCGACGACGGCACGGTGCCGCCGGTCCCCCACCAGGGTCAGCTGCCGCCGCACATACGCCTCGACCTTGGCCTCCGCGCCCTGCGCCGAGGCCATCGCCGCCGAGACCTCCGCGGCCCACACCGGGAAGTCGACCTCGCACAGCTCCTCGACCACGGCGGCCCTCGACCGGAAGTACTCGTACACCGACGACCGCGCGAGGCCCGTCCGCTCGGCGAGGGCCGGGAAGGTCAGCGCCTCGGTCCCGCCCTCGGACAGCAAAGAGCGAGCCGCGTCCAGCAGGGCGGCTCGCTGCATCGACCGGTGCTCGGCCACGGAGGCCGCTCGAATCCTTGGCACGTCAACCACTGTACGGACGCGCCACTGCGGGTGGGAGCCACTCCGCTCGACCAGCCGTGACCGGCAGGCCGTCCGGCCAGGTCAGCGACCGAAACCGGCCAGCTTCGCCCGCAGCTGCAGCACGGATTTGGTGTGGATCTGGCTGACCCGGCTCTCGGTCACTCCCAGTACGTTCCCGATCTCGGCGAGCGTGAGCCCCTCGTAGTAGTACAGGGTCACGACGGTCTTCTCCCGCTCGGGCAGTGTGTTGATGGCCCGAGCGAGGAACCGTCTGAGCTCCCGGTCCTCGGCGACCTCCACGGGGTTGTCCGCGGCGGTGTCCTCCAGCGTGTCCATGAGGCTCAGCCGGTTGCCGCCCTCGCCGCCGACGTGCAGCAATTCCTCCAGCGCCACCACGTTGGCCAGCGACAACTGGCTGAAGACCGCATGGAGATCGTCCACCGCGATCCCCAGCTCGCCGGCGACCTCCCCCTCCGTCGGCGTCCGTCTCAGCCGCGCCTCCAGCGTCGCGTACGCCCGCTCGACATTGCGCGCCTTCTGCCGCACGGAGCGCGGGATCCAGTCCAGCGCCCGCAGTTCGTCGATCATCGCGCCCCGGATCCGGGTGATCGCGTACGTCTCGAACTTGATCTCCCGGTCGATGTCGAACTTCTCGATCGCGTCGATGAGCCCGAAGACCCCCGAGGAGACGAAGTCCGCCTGCTCGACATTGGGCGGCAGGCCGACGCTCACCCGCCCGGCGACGTATTTCACGAGCGGGGAGTAGTGCAGGATCAGCTGCTCTCGCAGCCGCTCGTCTCCCGTCGTCTTGTACGACCGCCACAGCTCGTCGAGCGTCGAGGGAGCCGGCGGCCGCACGCTGCCGCCGTCACGGGCGGCTGGGGGGATGGCCGCCCGGTCGGACCCGGAAGTGTGCTGGGGCATGCGTCGCCTTGTGCCGTTCTGCTGTGAAGTACGCGATGTACGGGGAGTGCGTCGGAATTCACGTGAGCGTAGCGTGACTGAAGAGTCGCAGTGCGCAAACACTGCGCCTCGGGCGATGCCCGAACACGTTCCGCAGGCCGCTCCCGCAGGGCCCGGTCGTCGCCCTGTGTGATCAACCGAACTCCCCAACTGCGGGAATTCCCAAGGGCTTCGGGGTTCCCCCGGACGGCCGAACACGCTCGGTCAACACGGGCCGCGGCCGCGCCGGACGGAGATCATCGCCTGGCGTGTCAACTTCCAGCCATCGCCGTGTCGTTCGACGTAACCAAGTGCACGGAGTTCGTACAGTCTCGCGACGGCGTCGTCCCGGGTGGTCTGCGCACCGCGCGCGATCTCGTCCACGCCGGCCTCCCGCCGCCCGGGCAGCGCGGACAGAACCCGCCGTGCCTCCGGGTCCAGCAGATCGCGCGGCAGCACGGGTCCGCGCCGGTCGGGGGGCAGTTCTCCCATGTCACCGACCAGCTCCACGACTTCCGCGGCGTCCGTGACCAGCGTGGCCTCCCCGCGCAGCAGCTCGTGCACCCCCGCGGACAGGCTGCTGGTGGCCGGCCCGGGCACCCCTATCGTGTGACGGCCCAACCGCTGTGCCGCACGCGCGGTGACCAGTGAGCCGCTGCGGTGGGCGGCCTCGACGACCACGGTGCCCCGGGTGAGAGCGGCGATCACCCTGTTGCGCAGCACGAATCTACTGGGCGTCGGATGATCGCCGGGCGGCAACTCCCCGATCACCAGCCCCTGTTCCGCGATCCTGGTGATCAATTGGGTGTGTCCGCGCGGGTAGGGCCTGTCGACCCCGCAGGCCAGGACGGCGACGGTGGCACCGCCCGCGCCGAGGGCACCACGGTGGGCGGCACCGTCGACCCCGTAGGCCCCGCCGGACACAACGACCCACCCGAGCTCGGCGAGCCCGGTGGCGAGGACGGCCGCCATATGGGCCCCGTACTCGGTACAGGCACGGGCCCCGACGAGGGCGACGGACCTGAGCGCCCACATCCGCAGGCTGGGCCGTCCCCGCACCCACAGTCCGAGCGGCCGCGCGTCCCCGAGGTCGTCGAGCTGTCCCGGCCACTCGGTGCTCCCGGGAACGACGAACCGCGCACCGGCCTCGTGCGCGACGGCGAGATCCCGGCGCGGCTCGGCCACCCGGGCCCGGGCCCGCATTCCGCTCCACCGCTTCTCGCTCACCCCCGGCAACGGCTCCCCGCATCCGCGCAACCGCGAGGCCACCTCCGCCACCCCCCGCTCACGGACCCAGCGCCCCGCGGCCTCGTCGCCGGGCTCGGCGACCCGGGCGAGAAAGACGCGGTCGAACAGCTCGTCACCGGGTCCGTCGCCGGTCATGTCAGCGCCCCGATGGCCATGGGCACGCCCCGGGGCACTCCGGTGCGCAGTTGCAGCGCCAGGGCGACGTCCGTCGTGTCCGGGCGGTCGTGTCCGACGAGGTCCGCGACGGTCCAGGCGACGCGCAGGACGCGGTCGAGGCCCCGGGCGGTCAGGACGCCCCGCTCCAGATTGCGCTCGGCCTCGTCCATCGCCCCGGACACGGCGTGCCAGCGGCTGCGCAGCTCGCGTCCGGGCACCTCGCTGTTGGTCCGCCACGGCGTACCGGTGAAGCGCGTCGCGGCCTTTTCCCTGGCGGCCCGGACCCGGTCGGCGACCACGGCGGTCGACTCG
Organism: Streptomyces sp. NPDC005303; assembly: GCF_040607335.1. Classification (NCBI taxonomy): domain Bacteria; kingdom Bacillati; phylum Actinomycetota; class Actinomycetes; order Kitasatosporales; family Streptomycetaceae; genus Streptomyces; species Streptomyces sp. NPDC005303. The sequence continues at coordinate 158,282 of NZ_JBEXGM010000007.1, forward strand.
CCCCGGGCACCGCGGCCTGCGAGCTGGTCCCGCGTGACTCGGTCGACCTGTACCCGCAGGTCGACCCGGTCGAGCAGCGGGCCGGAGAGCCTGGCCTGGTATCGGCGGACGGCCGAGGGAGCGCACTCGCAGAAGTCGTCGGTCTGCGAGAAGCGACCGCAGGGGCACGGGTTGGCCGCGAGCACCATCAGGAACTTCGCCGGGAACCGTACGACACCCGCGCTGCGCGCGATCACGACGTGTCCTGCCTCCAGGGGCTGTCGCAGCGCGTCGAGGGCCCGGGTGTTGAACTCGGGTGTCTCGTCCAGAAAGAGGACGCCTCGATGCGCGAGCGACACCGCCCCGGGACGGGCGATGCCGGGTCCGCCGCCGACGAGGGCCTGCATGGTGGCCGAGTGGTGCGGGGCGCAGTAGGGGGCGACGTCGATCAGGGGCTTGCCCGGTGGCAGCAGGCCGGCCACCGAGTGCACCGCCGTGACCTCGAGCGACTCCTCCCGGGCCAGCCGGGGCAGCACCGCGGGCAGCCGCTCGGCGAGCATCGTCTTGCCGGCGCCGGGCGGTCCCTCCAGGAACAGGTGATGGCCCCCGGCCGCCGCGACCTCCACGGCCGTCCGCGCCGAGGTCTGACCGACGACGTCGGCCAGGTCGTGTCCGTGGTCCTGCTGAGCGGCCCCGGTGCTGTGCATGCCGGTGGCGGCCCCCGTGCCCGGCACGCGCAGTCCGGCGAGCAGCGGATCGGGGCGGCCCGGCTCGTGCGGTTCCTCGTCGGGCACCGGTTCGTCCGCGAGGACCGCGATCAGCTGCCGCAGAGTGCGCACTCCCAGCACGGAGACGCCGGGCACCAGCGACGCCTCGGCCGCGGCGCACTCCGGTACGACGACCTGTACGTAGCCGGCGTCCGCGGCGGCCAGCACCGCGGGCAGGATGCCCCGGACCGGACGCACCCGCCCGTCCAGGCCCAGCTCGCCGATCATCACGATGTCGGCGAGCACGCGCGGGTCGATCCTCTCCGAGGCCCCCAGCACGGCGCTCGCGACGGCCAGGTCGAACCCCGAACCAGCCTTCGGCACCGACGCCGGACTGAGCCCCACCGTGAGCTTCTTCTGAGGCCATTCACCGCCCGAGTTCACGACGGCCGCCCGGACCCGGTCCCGGCTCTCCGTCAGGCTCTTGTCGGGCAGCCCCACCAGTGTGAAGGCCGCGACCCCGGGCTCCAGGTCGGCCTGGACCTCGACCACGACCCCCTCGACGCCCACCAGCGCCACCGAGCACGTACGAGCGAAACCCATCTCAGGCCACCCCCCGTGCGTGCTCGACCACGGGCGCGCCGCGCTGGGGCAGGACGACGCCCACCAGGTCGATGCGGACGCCTCCCGGTGGTGCCCCTCCGTGGGCGTGGATCCAGCAGGCGGCGAGGCACCGCAGGCGCTCCGCCTTCTCGGGGGTCACCGCGGCCATCGGGTGCTCGAAGGCACCCGCCCGCCGTGTCTTGACCTCGCAGACGACCAGGACCTCGCCGTCCCGCGCCACGATGTCGATCTCGCCCGTCCTGCCACAGCGCCAGTTGCGCTGCAGGACCGTCATCCCGGCCTCGGTCAGCCGCCGCGCGGCCAGACTCTCGCCGTACCTGCCGAGTGCACTGCGTGCGTTCATGTCGGCACCACCTCCGGCGCCAACGATCACGCAACCCCGCCCACCGAGTTGATCTTGGTGGACTACTCAGCGGTTGTGGAAAACCGGGTCACCCACAAGGGTCACCCGCCCGGCAGCTCCAGGTCGCTCTTGTTCAGCTCCTCGATGTTCACGTCCTTGAACGTCAACACCCGGACCTGTTTCACGAAGCGAGCAGGCCGGTACATGTCCCACACCCACGCATCCGCCATGGACACCTCGAAGAACACCTCACCCTGGACCGAGTGCACCTGCATCTCGTAGTCGTTGGTCAGGTAGAAGCGCCGCTCGGTCTCGATCACGTATTTGAACAGACCGACGACATCGCGGTACTCCCGGTAGAGCTTGAGCTCCATCTCGGTCTCGTACTTCTCGAGGTCCTCGGCGCTCATGGCATGTTCCCCTTCAGCCGTGCGATCCCACCATTGTGCGCCAGTCCCGTCAGCACCTAGACGATTTCGGTGTCGAGGGTCACGGGCCCGGCGGGGGGACCTTCGTCGAGCAGCCTGCGCAGCAGCTCGGCGAGTCTGGTCGGATACACCGTCTCATGTGCCTGGCTCAGTTCCTGACACGTCCACCAGCGCGCTCCGGCGACGCTGCGCCGCTCCAGCTCGGTCAGGGCCGTGGCCCCGATGGCCGTCACCGTCGTACGGGCCAGGTAGTACCACTCGTCCTGGTCCCAGCGACGGCCCGCGAACGGGAACGAGCATGTCCGCCGCCAGAGCACCGGCCCGAGTTCCACCTCGGTGATGCCGGTCTCCTCGGCGAGTTCCCTCAGGGCGGCCTCTTCACGGGTCTCGTCGCCCTCCAGTCCACCGCCGGGCGTGAACCACCAGTCGTCTGCCGGATCGTCCGGTTCGTGCCCGTGCAGCAGCAGGATGCGGTCCTCGGGATCCAGCAGTACCACCCGGGCCACCTTGCGCAACCCGCCCTCGGGCCCGTCCGACGCCTCAGCGGGCACCGACGGGCTCCGTCCGGACGCGGGAGCGCCCGCCGAACAGCTTGGCCACGGGGCCGTACGCCCCGCCGCCCAGAACCAGCACCCCGCCGGCGACGATCAGGAAGAAGATCGTACGCAGTGGGCCCGGGGAGGACGGCGCGCCGAGCGACTCGAAGGCGGTGGGACGCTCCAGCATGCCCTTCATGGGCCAGACGACGGCGTCCACGCGGGCGGTCACGGCCGAGCGCGCCACGGTGCCCTGGGCGGCGTCGGTGAGGTGCGCGGAGGAGTCCAGCGAGCCCTGGCGCTCGTCACCGAGCAGGAACAGGCGGCCCTTGGGCACCTTCACGGTCGGGATGGACTTGTCCTCCACCACGCCGCCCTTGAGATAGGTCTCGTCGATCTTCTTGCCGTTGACGGTCAGTTTCCCGTCCGTGCAGCAGGAGACCGTGTCGCCACCGACCGCGACGACCCGCTTGACCACGGAGGCGTTGGACACCCAGGTCTCGTCGGTGAAGACGACGACGTCGCCCCGGCGTATCTCGTCGCCGTCGACGCGCTGTGCCAGCACCCGGTCGCCGGCGTCGATCGTGGGCGTCATCGAGCCGGTGGGCACGGTGTACGGCCGGTACAGCACCGCTCCCCAGGCGAATCCCCCGAGGAACAGCACCAGGCCCAGCGCGACGGCCAGTCCGGACAGTCGCTGTCCGGTCCGGCTGCCCACCGGGCCCGTGCTTTTGCCCCCGCTGTGCGGGGCCGTACGTGTAGTGCTCTCGCCACCCATGGACCCGCACCCTACCCGGCGGTACCTGAGCGGGTCAGCCCCTCCCGCCCGGCCGGAGCCCCAAGCTCCGCAAAGCTTTCACCAGGCCCGTGGCGGTCCGGTGGCAGCCCAGTCGGCCGTGCGGTGCTTCAGCGGGTCCGCTCGACGGCGGCCTTCCTGCGGCGCCACAGCGCCACCGGCACCGCACCGACGAGGGCGATCCCCTGCGGCGCGACCGTCAGAGCCGCGGAGGCCGACGACTTGTCGTTGATGCCGGCCTGGTCGAAGGTGTCCGGCTTGGGCAGCGTGCCCCAGCGGTTGATCGGCCAGGCCTTCACGATGGCGCGGCCCACGACGTCGTCGACCGGGACCATGCCGTGGTGCCTGTCCGACTGGTTGTAGCGCGAGTCACGGGAGTTCTGCCGGTGGTCGCCCATCACCCAGATGTAGCCCTTGGGGACCTTCACGGTGAACTGGCCACCCTGGTCGTCCTGGCTGCACGGGGTGTTGCCCGCGTAGACGTACGACGACTCGCTCAGCGCCTTGCCGTTGACCTTCAGCGGGCCGGTGCCCTCGCAGGAGACCGTGTCACCGCCCACGCCGACGACGCGCTTGATGAGGTCCTTCTCCTCGGCGGAGGGCATCAGGCCGATCCAGGAGAGGAACGTCTGTACGGCGTTCGGGTTCGCCGTCGGCTCGCCCGCCAGCCAGTTGTCGGGGTCGTGGAAGACGACGACCTCGCCGCGCTCGGGCTCGGAGCCGAACCACGGGGTGAGCTTGTCGACCAGCACCCGGTCACCCTGCTGGAGGGTGTTCTGCATCGAGTCGGACGGGATCGAGAAGGCCTGCACCAGGAACGTCTTGATCAGCAGCGCCAGCACGAGCGCGATGCCGATCAGGATGGGCAGCTCCTTCCAGAAGGAGCGCTGCTTCCTCGCCCCAGGGGCCGAATCGCCGGACCCTCCTCCCCGAGCATCCGTCGTCGTACCGTCCTCGGTCACCCCGGAGTCACTCCCGGAGGTCACGGCGCTGTCCGCGGCCGGGTCGGCTGCTTCCACGGGGCGTCCGCGGTGCTCCTCGCCGTCGTGCCCGGACCGTGCGCCAACCGCCACATCCCCCACGCCAACTCCTCACTCTGTGCCGCCGCCTGCCCCAAGTACGGCGCAGGCCCACCACTCCCATAACGAGCGGGAGTTCCGCAGGGCTCGGGAGTTGGATCGCTTCGTTCGGATCCTCGGGAGCAACCCTAAGCGACGCCCGGGAAGCTGCGGTCGTCCCGGACGCCGAGTCGGCAACGGAAGAGTAAGTTTTCGGTTCGTCCAGCATGGTCGCGTGGCCGAAAGGCCATGCGATGACCCTGGCCCGCCCCACCACCGAGTCCAGGGACACGGTGCCGCCGTAGTCGGTGTCCTGGTGCGAGCGGGAGTCCGCGGAGTTGGCACGGTGGTCGCCCATCACCCACAGCCGCCCCTCGGGGACGGTGATGTCGAACTGCTGGGTGGACGGGGCGTTCCCGGGATACAGGTAGTCCGTCTCGCTCAGAGGGACGCCGTTGACGGTGACCCGGCCCTCGGTGTCACAGCACTTCACGCGGTCGCCGCCGACCCCGACGACCCGCTTGATCAGGTCCTTCTCGTTATCGGACGGCAGCAGGCCGATGAAGGTGAGCCCCTCTTTGACCTGCTTGACGACGACGGGGTCGTCCTTCTTCGTCGTGGTCTGCTCGTCCTGGAGCCAGCCCCCGGGGTCCTTGAAGACGACGACGTCCCCGCGCTTCGGCTCCGAGCCGAACCACGGGGTGAACTTGTCGACCAGGACGCGGTCGCCGATCCGGATCGTCTGCTCCATCGAGCCGGACGGGATCACGAACGCCTGGACCAGGAACGTCTTCAGGACCAGGGCTATCAGGACGGCCACGCCGACGAGGAGAGGTATCTCCTTGACCGCCCCGCGCCTTCTGCGCCGCTTGACCTTGCGCTGGAGCTTGCGTCGCTCCGCGCGCGAGCGGCCGCCCGCCGGGCTGGCGGAGCGCCTCACGCCGGTGGGCAGCAGATTGTCGGCCGCGGTGCCCGACACACCGCGCGGTTTTCCGCGGTTACCCATGCGCGCCCTCCGCCGCGGGCACGCGCGCGTAGGCGGCGGAACGGGACAGGCGAGTGGCGTGGCCGGCGGGCCAGATGATCCAGTCGGCCCGCCCGAGGACGACTTCCACGGGGATCATGCCGCCGCCCGGTGAGCCCAGATGGTCCCGGGAGTCGCTGGAGACGCTGCGGTGGTCGCCGAGGAGGAACAGGTCGCCGTCGGGCACCTCGACGTCGAAGGGCACCGAGGAGGGGCTGTCGCCGGGGTACAGAAAGCCCGACTCGTCGACCGACCGGCCGTTCACCTCGACCCTCCCCTTCTTGTCGCAGCAGACCACATGGTCTCCCCCCACACCCACAACCCGCTTGATGTAGTCCCCGTCCCCGAAATACCCGGTTCCGTCGAACACGACCACATCTCCCCGCCGCGGCTCGGCACCGAAACGGTACGCCAACCTATTTACGAGAACGCGGTCCCCGATCCTCAATCCGTTTTCCATGGATCCGCTAGGAATCAGGAAAGGTCTGACCACGAACGTACTGATCAGCAGAAGAAGGACCAGGCAGAGCAGCAGGGCCAGGGAGATCCGGCCGCCGGGCAGCTGCTGGGTGATTCTCGACACCAACGCGAAACGCGACCGGCCCTCCGCGGCCCCTGGTGCGGGGCGGGAGGAGCGGTCGCGCTCCGTCGGCTGTGCTTCGGTGTCCATCGGAGCCAGATGCTATCCGGCCCCGCTGTGACGTCCGAAAGGCGCTCAGTTGTCGCGCTTCTCCTTGATCTTCGCGGCCTTGCCGCGGAGCTCGCGCAGGTAGTACAGCTTCGCGCGACGCACGTCACCGCGGGTGACGAGCTCGATCTTCTCGACGATCGGGGTGTGCACCGGGAAGGTGCGCTCGACGCCGACGGAGAACGAGACCTTGCGGACCGTGAAGGTCTCGCGGACACCGGCGCCCTGGCGACGGATCACCACGCCCTTGAACTGCTGCACACGGGAGCGGTTGCCCTCGATGACGCGGACGTGGACGTTGACGGTGTCACCCGGGCGGAAGGCCGGGATGTCGGTGCGCAGCGACGCGGAGTCGACGGTGTCGAGCAGGTGAGACATTTCGTCTGCTTTCTTCGCCCATGCCACAGGTCATCGGCGGTAGATAGGTTCGTGAGGAGGCTGTCCGTGTCGGGGCGGGCGTCGTGTCCCCCTGTGGCAGGGGCGCACGCCGGACGACGCACAACAGCGGCCTATTGTTCCACGCCTTCTGGCCTGCGCCAAAATCGGCCGTACGGCTCCCCCGCCGGGTCCGGCGCCCAGCCCAGGATGGAGAGCATCTCGCGGTCCTTCTTGTCGAAGGCCGCCGGGTCGCAGCGCTCGATGAGGTCGGGCCGGTTGGCCGCCGTACGTCTGAGCGCCTCGTCGCGGCGCCAGCGGGCGATCTTGCCGTGGTGGCCGCTGAGCAGGACGTCCGGGATGCCGCGGCCGCGCCACTGGGGCGGCTTGGTGTAGACGGGGCCTTCGAGCAGGTTCGCCATGGCTCCGGGCGCGAAGGAGTCGTCCCGGTGCGACTCGGCGTTGCCGAGGACGCCGGGCAGCAGCCGGGCCACCGCCTCGGTGACCACCAGTACGGCCGCTTCGCCGCCGGCGAGGACGTAGTCGCCGATGGACACCTCGTGGACCGGCATCCTCGTGGCGTACTCGTCGATCACCCGGCGGTCGATGCCCTCGTAACGCGCGGGCGTGAAGATCAGCCAGGGGCGCTCGGACAGCTCCACGGCGAGTTCCTGGGTGAAGGGGCGGCCGCTCGGGGTGGGGACGATGAGAGCGGGCGCGTGAGAGCCCGTCTCGTAGCCGTCCGCCAGCACCGAGTCCAGGGCGTCCCCCCAGGGATCGGTCTTCATGACCATGCCCGGGCCGCCGCCGTACGGGGTGTCGTCGACGGTGTTGTGCCGGTCGTACGTCCACTCGCGCAGATCGTGGACGTGCACGTCCAGCTGCCCCCGCGCGCGTGCCTTGCCGACGAGGGAGACGTTCAGGGGATCGAGGTACTCGGGGAAGATCGTGACGACGTCGAGGCGCATCAGGACTCGTCCTCGGAATCCCGGGAGGAGGCGATCTCGGCGCGGTCGTCGATCAGCCCGGGCGGTGGTGTGATGACCGCCTTCTGCTCCGCCAGGTCGATCTCGGCAACGATCTCCTCGACGAAGGGGATCATCACCTCGCTGCCGTCGGGCCGCTCGACGATGAAGAGGTCCTGGGAGGCCAGGTGCGAGATCTCGGTGATCCGGCCGACCTCGACGCCGTCCGCGGTGACCACGTCGAGGTCCATCAGCTGGTGGTCGTAGTACTCGTCCTCCTCCTCCGGCAGCTCCTCCGGGTCGACCTCGGCGATCAGGAGGGTGTTGCGGAGGGCCTCGGCGGCGGTGCGGTCCTTCACGCCCTCGAAGCGCAGGAGGAGGCGGCCGCTGTGGACGCGGCCGGTCTCGATGGTGAGCGGCCCCGTGGAGGGCGGGTCGGTGGCCAGGACGGCGCCGGGGGCGAGCCTGAGTTCGGGCTCGTCGGTTCGTACCTCGACGGTGACGTCGCCCTTGATGCCGTGGGCGCGGCCGATCCGTGCGACTACCAGCTGCACTGTGCTTGCTCTCCTGTCATACGACTACGGGCCGGGGACGGCCCGTAGGCCCTCCCCGGCCCGAGCCGGTGCTGCGTTTGACGTCAGCGGACGTGGTCGACGTCGACGAGGTCGACGCGGACACCGCGGCCGCCGATGGCGCCCACGACGGTCCGCAGGGCGCGTGCGGTGCGGCCGTTGCGGCCGATCACCTTTCCGAGGTCGTCGGGATGGACCCGGACCTCGAGCACTCGCCCGCGACGCAGGTTGCGCGAGGCGACCTGCACATCATCGGGGTTGTCGACGATGCCCTTCACGAGGTGCTCGAGAGCCTCCTCGAGCATGCTCAGGCCTCGGTCGACTCGGACTCAGCCGCAGCCTCGTCCTTCTTCTCAGCCTTCTTCTTCTGGGTGATGGCCTCACCCTTGCCCTCGTCGTCGCCACCGAGGGCCTCGAACGAGGGACGCGCGGCCTTCTCGGCCGGCTGGAGCAGCGGAGCCGGGGCGGGCTCGCCCTTGAACTTCTGCCAGTCGCCGGTCTTCTTCAGGATGGCGAGCACGGGCTCGGTCGGCTGCGCGCCGACACCCAGCCAGTACTGCGCACGCTCCGAGTCGACCTCGATGCGCGAGGGGTTCTGCACCGGGTGGTACAGGCCGATCTCCTCGATCGCACGGCCGTCACGACGGGTGCGGGAGTCGGCGACGACGATGCGGTAGTGAGGCGAACGGATCTTGCCCAGACGCTTCAGCTTGATCTTGACTGCCACGGGAGTGGGTTCTCCTGGATTTGACGTGGTTGGGCACGGCGAGACTGCCGCGTGGGGTTGCGGTACCCGAGTGCCCGATGGACGCGTCAGCCGGAGGCGAGAGGGTTCCTGTGCGGCTGTCGAGTACAGCTAGCCATTGTGCCACACCCCGGGGCTCTCTTCGGACCGAGGCCGCGCACGAGCATGCCTGAGGGGCACCTGGCACTCCAGGTGCCCCAGGGCAGGACCGCGACTGCCACGAGCAGCCGCGATCTCAGCTCGCCGCGGCGACGATCTCGGGAATGCGGAACGGCTTCCCGCAGCCCCCGCAGACGATCGGCGCCTGGGCCAGTACGGAGGGAACGACCCTCACATTGCGGCCGCAGTCGCAGACCGCCTTGACCCGGACCCCGCCTCCGGAGGAGCCGTGACGCGCCGCCGGACCCCGGAAGGAGCGGGCGGTGTCGGCGGAGGTCGCTGCCGTGTGGGCCTTGAGCGCGCGCTGGAGCCGCTCGATGGTCGGACGGTAGCGGCGCTTCGCCTCGGGGGTGAGCGTGACCAGTGAGAAGCCGCTGCTCGGGTGCGGCTCCTCGGGGTGGTCCAGGCCCATCTCCTCGGCGATCGCGAGGAATCTGCGGTTGTGGTAGCGGCCGGCGCGGGAGGTGTCTCGAATGCCTCGCGCGGCGGCGATGCCGTGGACTGCCTCGTGAAGCAGTCGCTCGAAGGAGAGCTCGTGACCGCAAGCGGACGACGACTCCCCGATCAGGGACTCTGGCGCGGCAAGATCCGGCAGCTCGGGGTGGTACCGCTGAATGTCGGCCCACGCCTCGGCCAGCTCTGCGGCGAGAACAGGTGGTGTCTGTGTCGTGCTCACGTAATGACAACGAGCCAGGGTGCCCCGGTGTTCCTATTCCGGGGCATCCCAAATAATTTGCACGTACCCGTCAGTTGCCGCTGATGCGTGGAGACGAGGGCGGGTGCGCTGATCTGCGGAGAAGCCTCACAGCTCATACCAAGCCGGTACGTAGTGTGAGGTACGCCCCGGCGCGTAGATCGTGTCCACGCGCCGGTGCGGTTGTGATCCGCAGGTGCGCAAGAGGCGTTTCGGTCGCTCTCGCACCGGAAGGGCCCTGCCTCAGTAAGCGCGCGCGACCACTGCGACGTTACCGGGGGCGTCGTCGGTTCCCGGCACCGACCCGTCCTCCGCGACCAGACACCGTACGGTCACCGCGTGCTCGGCCAGCCTGGCCTCGCCTTCCTCGCCCAGAGCGGCCCACGGGATCCGCGCCCAGCCGCCGCCGACGGCGGCCTCGACGGCCTCGTCGAACGTCGACACCTCGGTCGTCCGGGACTCACGGCGCTCGCGGGACTGGGCCAGCAGCAGCGCCTGGTCCTCCTCCAGGACGGCCGGGAGCAGTCGTACGAGATCGTCGACGGCGATCGCCTCCTTGCCGCCCGGAATGCGGCGGGCCACCATCGCGGTGCCGCTCTCCAGGTCACGGGGCCCGATCTCGACGCGGACCGGCACGCCCTTGAGCTCCCAGTCGACCGCGCGGCGGCCGAAGGGGGTGTCGGTGCGGTCGTCGACGTGGACGCGCAGCCCCGCTGCCTTCAGCCGGTCGCCGATCTCGCGGACCTTGGCCAGAACCGGTTCGTCGCCCTTGATCGCGAGGACGACGACCTGGGTCTGCGCGAGCCGCGGCGGGACGCGCAGGCCGTTGTCGTCGCCGTGCATCATCACCAGGGCGCCGATCATGCGGGTGGTGGAGCCCCAGGAGGTCTGCCAGACGAGTTCCTGGGTGCCGTCCTTCGACAGGTACGAGGTGTTGAAGGCCTTGGCGAAGTTCTGGCCCAGCTCATGGCTGGTGGCCATCTGGAGGGCCTTGCCGTCGCCCATCATGCCTTCGAGCGTGAGGGTGTTGATGGCGCCGGCGAAGCGCTCCTTGACGGTCTTGCGGCCGGGGACGACGTCCATGGCGAGGACGTTGGTCATGAAGTCCTCGTAGACCTGCCGGTGGATGTGCGAGGCGAACGCGCGCGCGTCCTCCTGGGTCGCGTGCGCGGTGTGGCCCTCCTGCCACAGGAACTCCGACGTGCGCAGGAAGAGCCGGGGCCGCAGTTCCCAACGCACCACGTTCGCCCACTGGTTGATCAACAGGGGCAGGTCGCGGTAGCTCTGCACCCACTTCGAGAAGTAGTCGTTGATGATCATCTCGGAGGTGGGGCGGACGACCGCGGGCTCCTCCAGCTCCTTGCCGCCGCCGTGGGTGACGACCGCGAGCTCGGGCGCGAAGCCCTCGACATGGTCGGCCTCACGGGTGAGGTACGACTGCGGGATCAGCAGCGGGAAGTACGCGTTCTGCGTGCCCGTCTCCTTGATCCGGGCGTCCATCTCGGCCTGCATCCGCTCCCACAGCCCGTACCCGTACGGTCGGATGACCATGGTGCCGCGCACCGGACCGTTGTCGGCCAGTTCGGCCTTGCTGACCAGATCCTGGTACCAGCGCGGGAAGTCGTCCGCCCGGGGTGTGAGAACAGGTGCCTTTGCCATGGCGCGATGTTACGGGCCCAGATTGCCGGGATGTGAATTCTTTTCCCCGGCACATGCCAACCCGCAAGCAGGGCCCTTCTGCCTCTGGACGCGCGGTCGAGTGCGGAGTTACCTGGCATACGGGGGAACTGCGAGCGCACGTCACGGGGGCTACGGAATCGGGCACCAAGTCAACTCTCGGCGGATTGGGGCGCTTATCCATGACACCTACGCTCGTGCGGCAGCACCTGCCTTCGACAGGAGAGACATCCCGTCGGGACCTCGGTGCACGCGCGCGTGACTGGTCCGAGATCCAGGAGCGAATGCTGGTTCCGCTGTACGAGGCCGTCTACGAGCGACTGGAAGTGGGCCCCGCGACACGGCTGTTGGGCCTTGGCTGCGGCAGCGGGCTCGCCCTGCTGATGGCGGCCTCCAGAGGCGCCGCGGTCGCCGGTGTAGAGCCCGCCTCCCCGGAACGGCTGGCGCTCGCGCGGGAGCGGCTGCAGCCGGAGGCGTGGGGCACACGCGCGCGGGCCGGCACGCGGGTCGTCGAGGGAACGCCCGGGGACGCCGCCGACGCCGGGACCACCCCGTACACCCTCGTGACGGCCTTCGAGCCGATCGGGTGTCTCGCGGGCGACTCGGAGGGGCTCGGTGAGCTTCTCGTTTCGGCGACCCCGCTCGCCGAGCGCGGGGCACCCGTGGCGCTCGTCGGCTGGGGCCCCCCGGAGCGGTGCGCCACGGCGGCCGTGCTGCGGGTGGCCACCAGACTGGCGGATCCGCTGCGCGGTACGGGAAGTTGGCGCCCGGCCCGGCGCGACGACCTGGAGGAGGTCGCCCAGCGGGCCGGCCTGCGGCCCGACGGCTCGGGCCGGGTCTCCTGCCCCTTCGGTTACGCCGATCTCGACAGCGCGCTCAAGGGGCTGCTGTCGACGGGCCTCTTCGACGCGGCCATCGAGGCGACCGACCAGGCGCAGGTGGACAAGGAGGTGACGGAGGCCCTGCATCCGTACCAGCGCGGGGACGGCACGGTGTGGATGCCGAACGTCTTCCGGTACCTGGTCGCGCGCGTGCCCTAGCCGTCGGTCTCCTTCGTCAGCCGTGTGATGCCCGCGATGCGGTACGCGTCGGTCTCCTCCAGCGTCTCCCGCTCCAGCAGCGCCTCGGCGAGGGCGTCCAGTTGGTCGCGGTGCTCGGTGAGTTTGCGGCACGCCTCCTCGTAGCACTCGTCGACGATCCGCCGCATCTCGCCGTCGATCACATCGAGGGTCTGGGGCGCGGCGGCGAGGCCGTACGCCTGCTGGGCGTCGCCGGGGAGGGCGGAGAGCCGGCCCACCCGTTCGCTCATGCCCCAGCGCGCGACCATCCCGCGCGCGATGTTGGTGACCTGTTCGAGGTCGTTCTCCGCACCGGTCGTGACGACGCCGTAGACGACCTGTTCCGCGGCCATGCCGCCGAGGGCGCCGATGATCCGGCCGCGCAGGTACTGCTCGGTGTACGCGTACTTGTCCGCGTCCGGCGTCGAGAGGGTCACGCCGAGCGCCCGCCCGCGCGGGACGATGGTGATCTTGCGGACGGGGTCGGCGCCGGGCTGGAGCATGCCGAGGAGGGCGTGTCCGCTCTCGTGGTAGGCCGTCCTGCGGCGCTCCTCCTCGGGCATCACCAGGGGCCGTTCGGCGCCCAGTTGGACCTTCTCCAGGGCCTCCGAGAGGTCGGACTGGGTCACTCTCTCCTGCTTGCGCTTGACCGCCAGCAGCGCGGCCTCGTTGGCGAGGTTGGCGAGTTCGGCACCGGTCATGCCCGGGGTCGTACGGGCGACCTGGGCGAGGTTCACGTCGTCGGCGAGCGGGATCTCGCGGGTGTGGATCTCCAGGATGGCCTCGCGGCCGCCGCGGTCCGGGGGCGAGACCATGACCACCCGGTCGAAGCGGCCGGGGCGGGTCAGGGCCGGGTCCAGGACGTCGGCGCGGTTGGTGGCCGCGATGACGATGACGCCCTCCGAGCCGGAGAAGCCGTCCATCTCGGTGAGGATCTGGTTGAGGGTCTGCTCGCGTTCGTCGTGGCCGCCCATGCCGGCGCCGCCGCCGCGGGCCCGGCCGATGGTGTCGATCTCGTCGATGAAGATGATCGACGGGGCCACCTTGCGGGCCTCGGCGAACAGTTCACGCACGCGTGAGGCGCCGACGCCGACGATCATCTCGATGAACTCGGACGCGGAGGCCGAGAAGAAGGGCACGCCGGCCTCCCCGGCCACTGCTCGCGCGAGCAGCGTCTTGCCGGTGCCGGGCGGACCGGCGAGCAGTACACCCCGCGGCATCTTGGCCCCCATGCGGCGGTACGCGTCGGGGTTCTTCAGGAAGTCGACGACGTCGTTGAGCTCGCCCTCGACCTCGTCGATGCCGGCCACATCCTCGAAGGTGGTGCGCCTCGTGCCCTCCTCCAGTTCGACCGGCTTGGGCGGGGCCTTGCGGCCGAGCATGCCGCCGGCGCCGCCCAACGCTCCCCGCATCCGCCGCGCGACGAAGATCCACAGCACGACCAGGAGCAGCATCGGGGCCAGCGCGATCAGCAGGTTGGCCAGAAAGCTGCGGTGCTGGACGACCGGCTCCGCGGTGACCGTGACGTCGTTCTTGGTCAGGTCCTCCCAGAGCTGGTCGTCCGCGAAGGTCGGCCGCTCGGTGTTGAACTTGGTGTAGGTGCCGTCGCCCTCGGGGTTGTCCTGCTTCTTCCTGAGCTGCCCCTGGATCGCGTCGCCCTTGGCGTAGATCTTGCTGACGTTGCCGGCGTCGACCTGCTTGCTGAACTCCGTGTAGGAGATCGTCGGCTCGTCGCCCTCGTTGAAGAAGGACAGCACGAGGTTGGCGATCAGGTACACGACCAGCGCGGTGACGACCAGGCTCCACCAGCCGCCGCGCGGCCTGCGCCCGCCCGACGGCGGCTTCGGCGGCTCCTCGGGGGTGCCCTCGGTACGCCAGGGCTGCTCGGGAGACTTGCGCGGCGGGGCGGGGTTGGTCATATCCGGACGTTACGACAAACACCCACCCCCGGCACACGCGGAGATGAACTCAGCCCATGAACTTCTTGAACTCGTCCGGCAGCTCGAAGTCCTGCGGGGCCTGCTGGCCGGGCACCCCGAAGGCGTTGCCTCCCTGGGCGCCCGCGGCCTTGCGCGCGGCCTCCTCGGCCTCCTGCTGCTTGCGCTTCATCGGGTTGCCGGAGCGCTGCTTGCCCTTGGCCTTCTTCGGCTGCTTCTTGGCGCGGCCGGGACCGCCACCCATGCCCGGAATCCCGGGCATACCCGGCATTCCCCCACCCTGAGCCATGCGGGACATCATCTTGCGGGCCTCGAAGAACCGCTCGACGAGGTTCTTGACCGCGCTGACCTCGACACCGGAACCCTTGGCGATACGGGCGCGGCGCGAGCCGTTGATGATCGTGGCGTCGGCGCGCTCGGCCGGGGTCATCGACTTGATGATGGCGGCGGTGCGGTCGACGTCCCGCTCGTCGAGGTTGTTGATCTGGTCCTTGATCTGGCCCATGCCCGGGAGCATGCCGAGCAGCTTGGAGATGCTGCCCATCTTCCGGACCTGTTCCATCTGGGCCAGGAAGTCGTCGAGGGTGAAGTCCTCGCCCTTCTTGGACGCCAGCTTGGAGGCCATCTTCTCGGCCTCTTCCTGGCTGAACGTCTTCTCCGCCTGCTCGATCAGGGTGAGCAGGTCACCCATGTCGAGGATGCGGGAGGCCATCCGGTCAGGGTGGAACGCGTCGAAGTCCTCGAGCTTCTCGCCGTTGGAGGCGAACATGATCGGCTTGCCGGTGATCTGCCGGATCGACAGGGCCGCACCACCGCGGGCGTCGCCGTCGAGCTTGGAGAGCACCACGCCGTCGAAGCCGACGCCGTCGCGGAAGGACTCGGCGGTGTTGACCGCGTCCTGGCCGATCATCGCGTCGACGACGAAGAGGATCTCGTCGGGGCTGACGGCGTCGCGGATGTCCGCGGCCTGCTGCATCAGCTCCTGGTCGATACCGAGACGGCCGGCGGTGTCCACGATCACGATGTCGTGGACCTTCGCCTTGGCGTGCTCGATGGAGTCCTTGGCGACCTTGACCGGGTCACCGACGCCGTTGCCCGGCTCGGGGGCGTAGACCGCGACCCCGGCGCGCTCGGCGACGACGCTCAGCTGGTTGACGGCGTTGGGGCGCTGGAGGTCGGCGGCGACGAGCAGCGGCGAGTGGCCCTGCTCCTTCAGCCAGTGGCCGAGCTTGCCCGCGAGGGTGGTCTTACCGGCACCCTGGAGACCCGCCAGCATGATCACGGTGGGCGGGTTCTTGGCGAACCGCAGGCGCCGGGTCTCGCCGCCCAGGATCGTGACGAGCTCCTCGTTCACGATCTTCAGAACCTGCTGGGCGGGGTTCAGCGCCCGGGAGACATCGGCACCGAGGGCCCGCTCCTTGACGTTCTTGATGAACGACCGGACGACCGGCAGGGCCACGTCCGCCTCGAGGAGCGCGATACGGATCTCGCGCGCGGTGGCGTCGATGTCCGCCTCGGAGAGCCGTCCCTTGCCGCGCAGGTTCTTGAAAGTCGCTGAGAGGCGATCGGAAAGAGTATCGAACACGGCGCTCGCGGTCCTCGGGGTCGGTGGCAGCTGGGAATCGCCCTCCAGGGTATCCCGGCGACACACGTGGCCGGGATCCCCCGGTCAGCCCCGCAGGGTCTCCTCCAGCTTCCGGGCCACGGAAGCCGCTTCGCCGACCCCGAGCGGGGCTCCCTTGCCGTCGGTGACGTAGAAGGCGTCCACCGCGTTGGCGCCCAGCGTCGACACATGTGCGCTGCGCATCCGCACCCCGGCGTCCTCCAGGGCGCGTCCGATGCGGAACAGCAGTCCGGGGGCGTCCTGGGCGCGCACCTCGATCACCGTGGCGTGCCGGGAGGCGGCCGGGGCGACCGTCACGCGCGCGGGGGGCGCGACGACACCCCGGCGCCTCGGATACGCGGCGTCCCGCTCGGCGAGGCGCCCGGCGACGTCCAGCGACCCGTCCAGGGCCCGTACGAGATCGGCGCGCAGCCGGGCCGCCTGGGGCAGCGAGCCGTACTGGGCGGCGACCCGCCAGTTCAGCAGGAGCACGGCACCTTCGACGCCATCGGGCAGATCCTGGGTGCTCAGTTCGGCGGTGCGGACGGTCAGCCGGTGCACGGCCAGCACTCCGGCGACCGCGGGCAGCACCCCTGGCTGGTCCGGTACGGCGATCACCAGCTCCACACCGAGCGGTTCCGGGTCGGCCGAGGGCTGGGCGTCCACGGGCGGTTCGGTCTGTGCGCGCAGGGACAGCACCGGGCCGCCCGTCGCGACCGCCTCGATGGCGAGCCGCTCCTGCTCGGCGGTGGGCGCGGCGGCCTCGGGCTCGTCGAGGTCGTCCCCGGCGAGCACCGCGGCCACCCGCTTGACCAGGTCGGCGACGAGCGAACCCCGCCAGGACGACCAGGCAGCCGGTCCGGTGGCCAGGGCGTCCGCCTCGGTCAGCGCGTGCAGCAGCTCCAGGGTGCCCTGCGACCGGACCGCGTCGGCGACCGAGCGCACGGTGGCCGGGTCCTCCAGGTCACGCCGGGTGGCGGTGTCCACGAGCAGCAGGTGGTGCCGTACGAGCGTGGAGAGTACGGCGACGTCGTCGCGGTCGAAGCCGATACGCGCGGCGACGTCCTTCGCGATGATCTCGCCGGCCACCGAGTGGTCACCCGGCCAGCCCTTGCCGATGTCGTGCAGCAGCGCGGCGACGAGCAGCAGGTCGGGACGGTGAACGCGCCGGGTGAACTCCGAGGCGCGGACCGCCGTCTCGATCAGATGCCGGTCCACGGTCCAGATGTGCACGGCGTTGCGCTGCGGACGGCAGCGCACCCGCTCCCAGTCGGGCAGCATCTGGGTGATCAGCCCCTCGGCCTCCAGCGCCTCCCAGACCTCGATGGTGGGCTGGCCGGAGCCGAGCAGGGTCACGAGCTGTTCGCGGGCCTCGGCGGGCCAGGGCGTGGGCAGCGGGCGCACACCGGCCGCCATGCGCCGGACGGCGTGCAGGGAGAGCGGGAGTCCGGCCTGGGCGGCGGCGGCCGCGGCGCGCAGCGGGAGCACGGGGTCCCGGTCGGGGCGCGCGGCGCGGGCGAGCACCACCTCGCCGTCCTGCTCGACGACCCCCTCCGCCAGGGGCGACCTCTCGGCCACCGGCTTGCCGCCCCCGAGCATGGCGCGCAGACGTGGCCGCACCGCCCGCGACCTGAGCACCCGCCCCACCTCGCGCCAGGTGACGTCACTGGCGTACGAGATGACCCGCGCGGCCTCGTAGACCTGCCGCAGCAGGGTGTCGGCGTCGAGCAGGCCGAGTTCGGCGGCGACCTGGTCCTGTTCCTGGAGCGCGAGCCGGTCGGTCGCACGGCCCGTCGCCAGGTGCAGGGCGTCCCGGACGTCGAGCAGCCGGCGCCGGGCGTCGTCGAGGCCCTCGCGCGGGGCGTCGGCCAGCCAGGAGGCGGCGACGGCGCGCAGGGCGGTGGCGTCCCGGAGACCACCGCGGGCTTCCTTGAGATCGGGTTCCAGGAGGTACTGGAGCTCACCTTGGCGCTCGGCGCGCTCGGCGCACAGTTCCTGGAGCTCGGGAAGGCGCTTGGGGGCCTGGTTGCGCCAGTCGGCGAGGACGGTCGTACGCAATCCCGCGGTGAGCCCCAGGTCACCGGCGATGTGGCGGGCGTCCAGGAGGCCGAGCTGGACCTTCAGATCCTCCGCGGCCGTCTTGCGGGCCTCGGCGGGCGTGCGCACGGAGTGGTCGAGGGCGAGGCCCAGGTCCCAGACGGGGTACCAGATGCGGTCGGCCAGGGCGGCGACCGCGTCCGAGTCGCTGCCGTCGTGCAGCAGGACCAGGTCCAGGTCGCTGCGGGGCGACAGCTCGCCGCGGCCGTAGCCGCCGACGGCGATCAGGGAGACCCCGCGCAGCTGCTCGGCGCCCGCGCTGAACAGCCCGGAGAGCCAGTCGTCGGTCAGCGCGGAGAGGGCGGAACGGCGCGGCGGCCCGGACCGCGCCCCCTCCTGGAGGAGGCGCAGCCGGGCCGCCGCATAGCCGCTGGGTCCCGAGTCCTCTACGTCCTTGTGCACGTTCGTGCTCGTCACCCAGCAGCTCCTGTTCTGTACTTCGCTCAGAGCGCGTCCGGGCCGCGCTCGCCCGTCCGGACCCGTACGGCGGTCTCGACCGGCAGGGACCAGACCTTGCCGTCACCGATCTTGCCGGTGCGGGCCGCCTTGACGATGACGTCGATCAGCTGCTCGGCGTCGTCGTCCTCGGCGAGGACCTCGATGCGGATCTTCGGCACCAGGTCCACGGTGTACTCGGCACCGCGGTAGACCTCGGTGTGGCCCCGCTGACGACCGTAACCGCTCGCCTCGGTGACCGTCAGGCCGTGGACGCCGAATGCCTGGAGGGCTTCCTTGATCTCGTCGAGCCGGTGCGGCTTGACGACGGCGGTGATGAGCTTCATGCGTCCACCTTCTTGCCCGCGTCGGCGGTCGGGGCCGTGGCGGAGGTCCGGGCGGCGCCGCCACCGGCACCGCTGAAGTCGTATGCGGTCTCGGCGTGCTCGGCCTGGTCGATGCCCGAGATCTCCTCGTCCTCAGTGACCCGCATGCCGATCGTCTTGTCGAGCAGGAAGGCCAGGATCGCGGAGGCGATCAGGGAGTAGGCGAGGACCGCGAAGACACCGGCGCACTGCTTCCAGAACTGGTCCAGGCCGCCGCCGTAGAACAGGCCCTTGACGTCGGACTGGCCCTTGCCGCTGGCGAAGAAGCCGATCAGCAGGGAGCCGATGACACCGCCGACCATGTGGACACCGACGACGTCCAGGGAGTCGTCGTAGTTGAACCGGTACTTCAGGCCGACGGCCGCGGCGCAGGCGACACCGGCGATGGCGCCGATGCAGATCGCGCCGATCGGGGTGATCGCGCCACCGGACGGGGTGATGGCGACCAGACCGGCGACCGCGCCAGAGGCGGCGCCCAGCGTGGTGAACGCGCCGTGGCGGATCTTCTCGTAGGCGAGCCAGGCCAGCATGGCGGCGGCGGTGGCGATCTGCGTGTTGACGAACATCAGGGAGCCGACGCCGTCGTCGTTGCCGAGCCACGAGCCGGCGTTGAAGCCGAACCAGCCGAACCACAGCAGGCCCGCGCCGAGCATGACCAGCGGGAGGCTGTGCGGGCGCATCGGGTCGCGCTTGAAGCCGACGCGCTTGCCGATGACCAGGATCACGCCGAGCGCCGCGGCACCCGCGTTGATGTGGACCGCGGTACCACCGGCGAAGTCGATCACACCGAGCTCGAAGGCCCAGCCGCCGGTGCCCCAGACCCAGTGGGCGACCGGGAAGTAGACGACCGTCGCCCACAGGACGACGAACAGCGACCAGGCGCTGAACTTCACGCGGTCGGCGAGGGCACCGCTTATCAGGGCGGGCGTGATGATGGCGAACATCATCTGGAAGACCGCGAAGGCGAAGACCGGGATCGTGTACCCGGACCAGATGTCGCCCTTGTCGATGCCGGTCCAGCCGAAGAAGTCGTTCTCCCAGCCGATGAGCGAGCCGTGGTCCGTACCGAACGCCATGGAGAAGCCGTAGAGCACCCACAGGATGGTGACGATACCCATGCTGATGAAGCTCATCATCAGCATGTTCAGGGTGCTCTTGACGCGGACCATGCCTCCGTAGAAGAAGGCAAGGCCCGGGGTCATGATCAGCACCAGGGCGGAACAGATCAACATGAAGCCTGTGTTCGCCACAGACAGCTTGTCTGCGGCGAGCGTGATGGCTGGTGCCATCGGCGTCTCCTCGTCGTAGGTACGGCCCCGTGCGGGAAGCCAGAGCGGATTGAGGGGTGGGCCGGTTATGCGCCATGAGATTCGCGCAGCGCGGTTTCGGTGGAAGCCCCTCGTTGTTTCGCCGCCGTGACGAAGACGCCTTGCGTGTTACGCGTCGATGAACTGGCGGATATGGGCCGCGTCGATCGTTATCGTGGCGCAACCTTCGGAGAAGGTGAGAAACCGGCCACGGTCGGCCTTCCGACGACCTGGCATGGGGGAGCCGAGTCGGGCAGTTCGGGAGGGCCGGCCGCGGCCGGGGTTCCGGGGATTCAGACGGCTTCCGCGGTCTCCGGGAGTTCGGCTGCGAGCTTGTCGGTGAGAGCCACGACCTCGGCGAGAGCACCGAAATCGCGTACGGCCGTGTCGACCGTCTTTCGGATACGAGTGTTGACCCGCTCGGAGCGGACCTTCTTGGCGATGTGCATGGCCTGTTCCACCAGCACGGTGCTCTGCTCGGGCTCGCGCCGCAGCAGATGCACCGTGGCCATGCCGACGAGGTTGAGCGCGTACGACCGCTGGTGCTCGCCGTCGCCGGAGAAGAGCTCCACCGCCCGCTGCATGAGGGGCTCGGCCAGGGAGGCGTAGGTCGGGCTGCGACCGGCGACGTAGGCCAGGTCGCGGTAGGAGTGGGAGTTCTCGCCGTACAGCTCCGCCTCGGAGAAGAA
The DNA here is from genome assembly GCF_040607335.1 of Streptomyces sp. NPDC005303. Lineage (NCBI taxonomy): Bacteria > Bacillati > Actinomycetota > Actinomycetes > Kitasatosporales > Streptomycetaceae > Streptomyces > Streptomyces sp. NPDC005303. The sequence goes on from NZ_JBEXGM010000007.1 coordinate 179,164, forward strand.
GCGGATCCAGTCGGGGTCCGGCTCGTCCCACTCGTCCGCCTCGGCGAAGGTGTCCTCGGCCATCCGGACCGCCCGCTTGCACTTGCCGGGCTGGCCCATGTTGGCGTAGGCACGGGCCTCCATCGCATACAGCATCGACAGGGTCCGCGGGCTCGCGCAGTCCCGACTGCCGTACTGCGCGAGGTGGATCAGCTCCAGGGCGTCCTCGGGCCGCCCGAGATGGATCATCTGGCGGCTCATGCTGGACAGGACATAGGAGCCGAGCGGCTTGTCGCCGGCCTCCTTGGCGGCGTGCAGTGCGAGCACGAAGTACTTCTGCGCGCTGGGCTGGAGCCCTACGTCGTACGACATCCAGCCCGCGAGCTCGGCCAGCTCGGCGGCGACCTTGAACAGCTTGCGGGTGGTGGTCTCGGGCTGGGGCTCCTGGAGGAGGTCCGTCACCTCGTGCAGCTGGCCGACCACCGCCTTGCGGCGCAGGCCGCCGCCGCACTGGGCGTCCCACTGACGGAACATCACGGTCGTCGACTCGAGGAGGTCGAGTTCCGGCTTGGAGAGCCGGCCCACGCGGCGGGCCGCGGCGGGGTCGGGCTCCCGGTGCGGGGGGGCGGCGGGGCCGGGGACCAGCCAGCGCTGCATGGGCTCGATGAGGGACGGGCCCGCGGACAGGGCCAGCGAGCTCCCGAGGAAGCCGCGCCGCGCCAGCATGAGGTCGCTGCGCGAGAACTCGCTGAGCAGAGCCACGGTCTGCGGGCCCGTCCAGGGCAGGTCGACCCCGGTCGTGGACGGTGACTGGCGGGCGGCGCGCAGTCCGAGGTCCTCGACGGAGACGACACATCCGAACCGCTCGGAGAACAGCTCGGAGAGGATCTTCGGGATGGGTTCGCGGGGGTTCTCGCCGTCCAGCCAGCGGCGCACCCGCGAGGTGTCGGTGGAGATGTGATTGGCGCCCAACTGGCGGGCCCTGCGGTTGACCTGGCGGGCGAGCTCGCCCTTCGACCAGCCGCTGCGCACGAACCAGGAGGTCAGCAGCTCGTTGGGGCGCTTGTCGACCGAAGAGGAGCTCTGCGCTGCACTCCCGGCGCCCGTCCCGCTTCCGCTGTTGCCGCCCACTGGAACGCCCCCATCCCTGAGACCACTTGTCGCCGAGTGCGCCAAGCCTTATCAGAATGCCGGTAAATACGGCCGTTCGTCCGGCGGTTGTCAGCCTTCGAACGGGGAACCGACTTGCCTCCGGCATACCCATGAGTGCATGCGCTCCAGGACTCGTGCACTCAGCGTAATCCTACGATCACGCGTCCAGCCATGGCGATCCCGGAAACGCCACCATTCGCCACCCCTTCGAATGAACTCACCGTCGCCCCCACACGATTCACTTGACATAGACCGAGCGCGGTGGGCGGAGCGGTGCACTCAGGGGCGCACATGACCCAGCACACCACCCGGGACACTGCCGAGCGCCGCCATCGCCCGGAAGTGGCAACGGAGAGTGACTGTTCGCGTCCGCCTCGTAACCACCGGCACGCTGGACCCGTTGGAGGGGGCATGGGTTTCACGATCGGCGGCATTCGGGAGATTCGTTCCGTCACGCGCAGGCGCGGCCGCTCCTCGGAGTGCACCGCCGTCGCCGAGTTCACCGGACTCTGGGGCTGGGACGTCGTCCCGGGCGCGCGGGCCTCGGCCGGCGCCTGCTCCTGCGGCCGCGCGGACTGTCGTCACCCCGGCGCCCACCCCCTCGACTTCGCGCCCGCGGTGCCGGCCGGGGCCACGCTCGACGACGTGACCAAGGCCTGGTCCGAGTTCCCCGGCGCCTCGGTGATGCTGCAGGTCGGCCGGGCCTTCGACGTCATCGAGGTCGCCGAGCCGGCCGGGCGCCGCGCCCTGGTCCGCCTGGAGCGCATGGGCCTGCCCCTCGGGCCGGTGATCGCGACGCCCGAAGGCCGCGCCCAGTTCTTCGTCGCCCCCGGTGCCGCGTCCGACCTGGCCGAACTCCTCTACCGCATGGGCTGGGACGACAGCGCCTCCCTGGACCTGCGCGGCCTGGGCCCCGGCACGTACATCACGGCTCCGCCGTCGGACCGGGGCGGTCTGGGGCCGGTGCGGTGGCTGCGGCCGCCTTCGCTGGACGCGGCGACGAAACCTCCGGCGGCCCGCCTGCTGCTGGGGACGCTGGCGTACGTGGCACACCGGTCACAGGCGTAGACGTACACAGCGAAGCGCCCGCTCCCGACTGCACCTCGGGGGCGGGCGCTTCTTCGCACCTGTATCGGTGACCGGTGACCTAGTCCCCGATCAGCGCGTCCACGAACGCTTCCGGCTCGAACGGCGCCAGGTCGTCCGCGCCCTCTCCCAGGCCGATCAGCTTGACCGGCACACCCAGCTCACGCTGGACCGCGACCACGATGCCGCCCTTGGCGGTGCCGTCCAGCTTGGTCAGGACGATGCCGGTGATGTCGACGACCTCGGCGAAGACGCGGGCCTGCACCAGGCCGTTCTGCCCGGTCGTGGCGTCCAGCACCAGCAGTACCTCGTCGAGCGGGGCGTGCTTCTCGACGACCCGCTTGACCTTGCCGAGTTCGTCCATGAGACCGGTCTTGGTGTGGAGGCGGCCCGCGGTGTCGATGAGGACCACGTCCACTCCCATCTCCTTGCCCTCCTTCACCGCGTCGAAGGCCACGGAGGCGGGGTCGCCGCCCTCGGGCCCGCGCACGGTGTGGGCGCCCACCCGCTCGCCCCAGGTCTGGAGCTGGTCGGCGGCTGCGGCCCGGAAGGTGTCGGCGGCGCCCAGGACGACGGTCCGCCCGTCGGCCACGAGCACGCGCGCGAGCTTGCCGGTGGTGGTGGTCTTGCCGGTGCCGTTGACCCCGACGACCATCACGATGCCCGGCTTGCGCTCCTCGGGCTCGGTCCGCACCGTGCGGTCGACCTCGGTGCCGACCAGCTTCAGCAGCTCCTCGCGCAACAGTCCGCGCAGTTCGTCGGGGGTCCTGGTGCCGAGCACCTTCACCCGCTCACGCAGCCCGTCGACCAGTTCCTGGGTGGGGGCCACGCCGACGTCGGCGGTGAGGAGGGTGTCCTCGATCTCCTCCCAGGTGTCGTCGTCGAGGTGCTCGCGCGACAGGAGTGTGAGCAGCCCCTTGCCGAGCGCGTTCTGCGAGCGGGAGAGCCGGGCACGCAGTCGGACCAGGCGTCCGGCCGTGGGCTCGGGGATCTCGATCTCGGTCGGGGGGAGCTCTTCTGTGACGGGCGGCGCCGAGCCGTCCGGGAGATCGACCTCCTCTATGGTCCGGCGCGGTTCGTCGCGCGGGGTCTCGGCCTCGTCGCCGACGTGCGGCTCGGCCGGAGGGGCGGTGATGTCGGGCGCGGAAGGGGGCGGCGGGGGCAGCGGCTTCTTGCGTCGGCTGCCGACGACGAGCCCGCCGAGCACACCGAGCACGACCACGGCGATGACTACAGCAAGGATGACGGTTTCCATAACCCGTCCAGTATCCATCCCACCCTCGCCGCGGCGACTGCGCCGCATCGCTCGGGCGAGCGAGCAGATCGGCCGGGAGCGGACCCTGCTCGTACGGCCTCGGCTTCCGGCAGGCCCTGGCCGTCGGCGTCGCGGCGCCGATCGTGTCGTACGGACCGGTGCGCCGATCGGGCAGGAACCGGCCGGGCGGACGGCCGAACGGGACGCACCCGGCCGCGACGGTTCCCTCCCCACGGTCGTGCGTGCCACCCCCATGGCAATCTGACGCTCCGTCAGCTACCGTCCCCGCACCACCCGTCCGGCGAAGGGGGACCTCCCATGCCCGTCACGGTCGTCCGTTTCAACCTCGTCGAGCCCGGCGCGACGCCCGCCTCCCTCAGCGCCCGCTACCGGGCCGCCCTGGACATGGCCGCGTACGCCGACGAGCACGGGATCACCACCGTGCAGACCGAGGAGCACCATGGCGTCGACAACAACTGGCTGCCGTCGCCGTTCGCCTTCGCGGGCGCGGTCTTCGGCGCGACGCGCAGGATCGCGGTCACCGTCTCCGCCGTGATCGGCCCGCTGCACGACCCGCTCCGCCTGGCCGAGGAGATCGCCGTACTGGACCTGCTGAGCGGCGGCCGCCTGGTGACGGTCGCCGGGATCGGGTACCGGCCGGAGGAGTACGCGCTGTTCGACGTGGAGTGGAGGCGGCGCGGCCGCTTGCAGGACGAGCTCCTGGAGACCCTCCTCAAGGCCTGGACCGGCGAGGAGTTCGAGTACCGCGGTCGTACGGTACGGGTCACCCCGCGCCCCTTCACCGACCCGCACCCCCTCCTCCTGGTCGGCGGCTCCTCCAAGGCCGCCGCCCGCCGGGCCGCCCGCCTGGGCCTCCCCTTCTTCCCCAGCGCGCATCTGCCGGAGCTCGAGGCGTACTACAAGGAGCGCCTCGTCGAGTACGGCACCGAGGGCTGGACCATGATGCCGACGGCCGAGACGCCGCTGCTGCACATCGCCGAGAACCCGGACGAGGTGTGGGCACGGCACGGGGAACACTTCCTGCACGAGGCCCGGACGTACGCCTCCTGGCAGTCCGGTGACATCCGCTCGGCGGTGCGGTCGGCGGCTGTGAGCGTGGAGGAGCTGCGCGCGGAAGGCGTGTACCGGATCCTGACACCGGACGAGTGCGTGGAGCAGGGGCTCGACAACCTCGTCCTGCATCCGCTGGCGGGCGGGATGCCGGTGGAGGAGGGGTGGCGGAGTCTGCGGTTGTTCGCGGAACGGGTGCTTCCGGCACTGGGCGGCTGAATGGCCGAGCCGGCGATATCCGGTGGTGGACGAGGACTCGGCGATGCTCGACTGAGCCCATGAGTCTGTTGGTGGAAGTGTTCGTCCGGGAGCCGGACGGCACGCGGCGGATACTCGACGTGCCGGACGGCGTGTACCAGTCCGGCGGCTTCGAGTCCTGGCGTACGACGGTGTGGGGCTCGGAGTTCGTGCGCTCACTCGGTGCGCGCTTCCTGCCCGTACTGGCCGAGGACGACCTCTATGTCGAGGCCGAGGGCCTGCCGGAGTTCCAGCGCGAGGTGGCCCTGCTGCGCTCCCGCCTGGACGAGGTCGCCCACGGCACGCAGCGGCCACGGACGGTCGAGGAGCACCGGCACCAGATCGAGACTCGGTTGCAGATCATCGAGGAGAGCATCCGCAAGGCCCTGGAGATCGGCGGAGGCGTCCTCATCTGGTGACCCACACGGACAACACCGCCGCCCCCGGTCCAGGCGGTTGCCGGAACGGGGGCGGCGGACGGTACGGGGAGAAGGGCAGCGGGGTGTTGGCCCCTCCCCCCGGGTTCGCGGGGGCCGTCAGCCCATCTCCTCCAGCGACTTGCCCTTCGTCTCCTTGACGTACTTGAGGACGAACGGGATGGAGAGCGCGGCGAAGACCGTGTAGATCACATAGGTCGCGGACAGGTTCCAGTCGGCCAGCGACGGGAAGCTCGCGGTGATGGCCCAGTTGGCGATCCACTGCGCGGACGCGGCCACACCGAGCGCGGCGGCGCGGATCCGGTTCGGGAACATCTCGCCGAGGAAGACCCAGACGACCACACCCCAGGACAGGGCGAAGAAGAGGACGAAGACGTGGGCCGCGATCAGCGCGGTCCAGCCCTGCGCGGCCGGCAGCTTGCCGTCGACCAGGTCGAAGGAGAACGCCCAGGCCTCCAACGCGAGACCGATCACCATGCCGACCGAGCCGATCAGGGCGAGCGGGCGGCGGCCGACGCGGTCCACGAAGATCATCGCGATCACGGTGCCGACGATGTTGATGATCGACGTCGTGAAGGAGTAGAGGAACGAGTCCGTCGGGTCCACGCCGACCGACTGCCACAGCGTCGAGGAGTAGTAGAACGCGACGTTGATGCCGACGAACTGCTGGAAGACCGAGAGGCCGATGCCGACCCAGACGATCGGCTTGAAGAAGAAGCTCCCACCGAGCAGGTCCTTGAAGGTCGACTTGTGCTCGCTCTTCATAGCGTGCTCGATCTCGGCCACGCGCGCGTCGAGGTCGATCTTGTCGCCCTCGACCTCCGCAAGGATCTCCCGGGCCCGCTCGTGCTTGCCGACGGAGATCAGAAAGCGCGGGGACTCGGGAATGGCGAAGGAGAGCAGCCCGTAGAGGACGGCCGGGATCACCATGACGCCGAGCATGACCTGCCAGGCCTCCAGGCCCATCAGCTTGCCGCGCTGGTCGCCGCCGGCGGCGTTCAGCAGGCCCCAGTTGACCAGCTGCGAGACGGCGATGCCGATCACGATCGCGGCCTGCTGGAAGGAGCCGAGACGGCCGCGGTAGGCGGGCGGGGCCACCTCGGCGATGTAGGCGGGGCCGATGACCGAGGCCATACCGATGGCGAAGCCGCCGACGATCCGCCAGAACGCCAGGTCGTACAGCGCGAAGGGCAAGGCGGACCCCACGGCGCTGATCGTGAAGAGGACGGCCGAGATCTGCATGCACCGGATACGGCCGATGCGGTCCGCGATGCGTCCGGCGGTGGCCGCGCCGATCGCACAGCCGATCAGGGCGATGGCGATGACCTGCGCCAGGGCCGCGGAGCCGATGTCGTAGCGGCCCCGGATGGCCTCGACCGCGCCGTTGATCACGGAACTGTCGTAGCCGAAGAGGAATCCGCCCATCGCGGCCGCCGCCGCGATGAAGATGACATGCCCGAGATGGTCGGGGTGAGCCGTACGGGCTCCTGGCTCGGACGCCTGTGCTGTGCTGGTCACGTTTACTCCTCGGGCCACCGGCAACGCTGTCGGTGTGGTCAGCCCCCAGGTAGGTGGTACCTGAAGGTAAATCCAACGTTGCTGACCTTATGCCTTCAAGTCTCAAATTCAAACGCGCTGAATTGTGAGAACTTAGACAGGTGACCGTCACATGCGTTCACTTCTTGAAGTAAGGGGAGGTCAACGCAGCCGTTGGCTGATGACCTTCGACACCCCGTCGCCCTGCATGGAGACGCCGTACAGCGCGTCGGCGACCTCCATCGTCCGCTTCTGGTGCGTGATCACGATGAGCTGCGAGGCCTCCTGCAGCTCCTGCATGATGCGGATCAGCCGCTGGAGGTTGGTGTCGTCGAGGGCGGCCTCGACCTCGTCCATGACGTAGAACGGGCTGGGCCGCGCCTTGAAGATCGACACCAGCAACGCTACGGCCGTCAGTGAGCGCTCGCCACCGGAGAGCAGGCTGAGCCGCTTGACCTTCTTGCCCGGCGGTCGCGCCTCGACGTCCACGCCCGTGGTGAGCATGTTGTCCGGGTCGGTGAGGATGAGCCGCCCCTCACCGCCCGGGAAGAGCCGGCTGAAAACGCCCTCGAACTCACGGGCCGTGTCCCGGTAGGCCTCGGTGAAGACCTGCTCGACGCGCTCGTCCACCTCCTTCACCACCTGAAGCAGGTCGGCGCGGGTCTTCTTCAGGTCCTCCAGCTGCTCACTGAGGAACTTGTGCCGCTCCTCCAGCGCCGCGAACTCCTCCAGCGCGAGCGGATTGACCTTGCCCAGCTGCTGGTAGGCCCGCTCGGCCGCCTTGAGCCGCTTCTCCTGCTCGGCCCGGTGGAACTGCTTGGGCTGGTTGCGCGGATGCTCCGGGTCCTCGGGCAGTTCCTCGCCCTCGGCGGGCGGAGAGGGCGGTACCAGCTGGTGGGGGCCGTACTCGTCGACGAGACCCGCCGGCTCGACACCCAGTTCCTCCAGCGCCTTGGTCTCCAGCTGCTCGATCCGCATCCGCTTCTCGGCGCCGAGCACCTCGCCCCGGTGGACGGAGTCGGTCAGCTTGTCGAGCTCGGCCTTGAGATCGCGGCCGGTGTTCCGCGCGGCGGTCAACTCCCGTTCCCGCAGCGCCTTCGCCGCCTCGGCGGCGGTGCGCTCCGCGTCCGCGCGCGCGAGGGACACCTCGACGTGCGCGAGCAGCTGCCGCGCACCGGAAGCGACCGCCTCGGCCACGGCGGCCTCGTGCCGCAGCCGGGCCCGCCGCTGTTCGGCACGCGCGCGTGCCTCCCGCTCCGCACGGGCGGCGCGGTCGAGGGAGTCGGCACGGCCGGAGAGTCCCTTGACCCGCTCCTCGTGGGTACGGACCTGGAGGCGGGCCTCCATCTCGGTCTGGCGGGCGTTGGCCCCGTCGGCGGCGAGACGGTCCCGTACAGAGGTGTCGGGCTCCTCCTCCACCGGCATCTCCTCGGCCACGGCGAGCCGTTCGGCGAGTTCCTCGACCTCTTCGAGGGCCTTCTCCAACGCGTCCTGCGCCCGGGCGGCCGCGGCCGTGGACCGCTCGGCTTCACCGGCGGCGCCTTTCGCCTGACCGGACAGCCGGCCGAGCTGCTGGGCCACGGCCGACTTCTCGCGGTCGGCGGTGCGGCGGCGCTCGCCGAGCTCCTCGACCTGGGCGGCCGCTGCCTTGCGATGCTCTACGGCGGTGCGCTGGGCCTCGGTGAGTTCCTCGCACCGCACGGCCAGCTCTTCGAGTTCGGCCGCGGCCTCGTCCACGGAGGCCTGTACTTCGAGCAGGCTCGGGGCGCCCGCGGAGCCGCCGTGGGCGAAGTGGGCGCCGAGGAGGTCGCCTTCGGCGGTGACGGCGGTGAGGTGAGGGTTGGCGTACACGAGGTCCTCGGCGTCTTCGAGGGTGCCGACGACGACGATGCCGTGGAGGAGGCGCCTTACTGCGGGCATCAGTTCGGAGGGGGCGCGGACGAGATCTGCCGCGTGCTGATGGGTGGCGTCCGCGGGTCCGCCGTGGCTGGTCGCGCCCCGCGGCGGAGCCGCAGACTCATGCAGCCCCGCGCCCCCAGGTGAGTCCGGTGCTCCGGCGAGAAGCAGGGACGCTCTGCCTCCGTCCTGCTTTCGCAGCAGGCGGATCGCGTCCGCCGCCGCCGAGGGGGAGGTGACCGCCAGGGCGTCCGCCGCCGCTCCGAAGGCTGCCGCCAGGGCCACCTCGTGGCCCTGAGTGACCGACAGGAACTCCGCCGCCGGACCCAACAAGCCCGAGAGACGGTCCTTCGCCCCCAGCAGTGCTCCCGTGCCGTCCTTCCTCCGCAACCCCATCGCCAACGCCTCATGGCGGGCCTGGGTCGCCGCGCGCCGGCGTTCCGCCGCCGTGACCGCCTCGCGGGCGGCGGTCAGCGAGGCCTCCGCCTCGGCGAGCTGCCGTTTGGCCGCGTCGTGCTGCTCCGCCAGCTCCGCGTCGCCCGCGTCGAGGCCGTCGACCTCGGCCTTCAGCGCCTCGTACTCCTCCTGAGCGGCGAACGCCCGCTCCTGGGCCTCGTCCCGCGCGGCGGCGAGACGGTCGATCTCGGCCTGGGCGGAGGCGGCACGGGACCGGGCCGCGTTGACCTGGCCGCTGAGGCGGGCGAGGCCCTCACGCCGGTCGGCGATGGCCCGGGCCACGTCCTTCAGACGCCGTTCCTCCTGTGCGAGCTCGCGCTCCAGTTCGGCGCGGTGCGCGACCGTGTCCTCCAGAGCGTGCTCGGCCGCCTCCAGGGCGGCCTCCAGCTCGGCCTCCTGCTCGCGGATACGGGCGGCCTCGCGCTCCATGTCCTCGGGGTCACGGCCCCGCCGTTCCTCGGGCGGCGCCGAGGTCGCGCTCTTCACGCGCGCGTCGGCCAGCGAGATCGTGCCGCGCACCCGCTCGGCGAGCTGGGAGAGCTCGTACCAGGTCTGCTGGGCGCGCTGGAGCCGGGGCGTGAGCTGCCGTACCTCGTCCTCCAGCAGGGCCTCGCGCTGGAGGGCCTTCTTCAGTTCCTGCTCGGCGCTCTCCTTGCGCTCCTTCAGCGCGGCCTCGTCCGCGACCTCGGCCTGCAGCGCCTGCCGCAGCCGTACGAGATCGTCGGCGAGCAGCCGGAGGCGGGCGTCGCGAAGGTCGGCCTGGATGACGGCGGCCCGGCGGGCGACCGCGGCCTGCCGGCCGAGCGGCTTGAGCTGGCGCCGGAGTTCGTCGGTGAGGTCCTGCACGCGTGCGAGGTTGGCCTGCATCGCGTCCAGCTTGCGCAGCGCCTTCTCCTTGCGCTTGCGGTGCTTGAGGACGCCGGCGGCCTCCTCGATGAAGGCGCGGCGGCCCGTCGGATCCGCGTGCAGGACGGAGTCGAGCTGACCCTGGCCGACGATCACGTGCATCTCGCGGCCGATGCCGGAGTCGGACAGGAGTTCCTGGATGTCCAGGAGACGGCAGGTGTCGCCGTTGATCTGGTACTCGCTGCCGCCGTTGCGGAACATGATCCGCGTGATGGTGACCTCGGCGTACTCGATGGGCAGGGCCCCGTCGGAGTTGTCGATGGTCAGGGACACCTCGGCGCGGCCCAGCGGCGGGCGCCCGGTGGTGCCGGCGAAGATGACGTCCTCCATCTTGCCGCCGCGCAGCGACTTGGCACCCTGCTCCCCCATGACCCAGCTGAGCGCGTCCACCACATTGGACTTGCCCGAGCCGTTCGGGCCGACCACACACGTGATCCCCGGCTCGAACCGGAGCGTGGTCGCCGAGGCGAACGACTTGAACCCTCGGAGGGTCAGGGCCTTGAGGTGCACGCCGCTGGACTCTACCTTCCGGGGGTGTCTCACTCCATGAACGCGCTGTTGCCCGCGGTTTCACCGTTGAACGTGGAGGGCACACCAAACGTTAAGAGAGTGAAAGGGTGCACGGGGGCAAGAAAGAAGGGACGCCGAAGCGTCCCTTGCAAACTCTGACAACTTAGCGGCTGATACGGGTTAGCGGTTGATACTGCCGCCCGACCACTGCGTGAGCTGTCGTGGAGCGATGCAGTGATCAGGTGAGCGCAGGCTCCGCCTGGTGTGCGTCGATGCTCTCCATGATCCTGTCGTGAGAAGCGGCAGCCGCGAGCGCGTCGTTCTCAGCCTGGATCCGTACGAGCTCGGATTCCAGGTCCTGGACGCGCTGCTGGAGCCGTCGCATCTCGGCGAGGAGTCGAGGGTCCGAGCCGCCGACGTAACCGAGAAGCGCCTTTGCCATGATGGATGGTCCTCCACACTGAGTGACCGACCGATGCGGTGTGGGTCGTGAGGGATTCGCACCCGCGGTGCTTGACACTCTTTAGTTCGTGCTGCCGTTCTTCCATGCCAAACAGCTAAGGTGCGCGGGGTGCTTTCAGCGTCTCACCAAAAAGTTTGACGGTCAACACGATCACGCCCCGTATTGGTGGCAACCCGCACCGGCGCGGCCTCGGAACGGCGGCGCTGCGACTCCCTCGGGACCCCGGGGGCGTGACGATCATTCTTAGCCCGGGAGCCTGCCACGGCACGGGCTTCTTGGCAACCACCTGGGCCTTTCTGCTTCCGGCAGGTGCCAGTGGCATGTCCCTCCGCTCCCGCCTGGGCCGTTTTACAGAAACGGCTCATCGGATGGCGAAGCCGTCGTAACCCCCGCGAGGTGTGTCCCAGATCTCGGTGACCCCGTCGACGCGGCCGGGCGTGTCGTCACCCAGAAGCCAGTCGAGGAGCTCGTGGCAGCCCTTCCGCGCCCCTTCCGCGACCACCTGCACGCGTCCGTCGTCCAGATTGAGAGCAAAACCACTAAGGCCACCGATCTCGAGGGCCTTGGCCCGCGTGAACCAGCGGAAACCCACACCTTGGACGCGTCCTCGCACCCAGGCGACCAGCCGCACATCCTCGCTCATGGGTGCAACCTAACCGGCCAATGTCTCTTCCGACACTCCTCCATCTGGCGCAATGCGGTACTGTCCGCTGCCAATGAATCTCATACGAAACTCACTTGATCGTGTGGGTTTTGTGACTTTGGTTGACCGGGGGGACGCGTCGACCTCAAGAACAGACGAGGAAGGCAAGGACATGGGACGCCACCGACGCTCCGCCGCCGGCCGCGCCGCCACGGGCCGCGCCACGGGGGTCACACAGACGTACAGCTCCTACGGGAGCGGACACGACCCGCAGGACTCGTACGACTTCACCTCGGTGGGTCCCCCCACCCACCTGGGCCACGAGGACCCCGACCCCTACGCGCGCAGTGACGCCTACCTGTTCGCGTCGGAGGAGGAGTACGCGCTGTACCGCGGCGAGGGCTACACGCCCGCCGACGGTCCGCGTCGCGGTTCGCACCGCCGGCGCAGGAAGAACCTCGTGACGCCGGTCAAGACCGGTCTGCTCGGGGTCTCCGCCGCCGTCGCGATCGGCACGGTCGCCGTCGCCGCGGGCGTGGTGCCCGGCCTCGACAACTACAAGATCGGCGGTGGCAGCACCACCGGCGGTGACGTGCAGGCAGCGGGCTCGCCGACCAACTCCCCGGCCGAGCAGGGCGGCGCCTCCGGCAGTGCCGAGGGCCGCGAGGACGGTTCCTCGACGAGCCGGGACGCCGAGCGCGCCTCCTCGCCCTCGCCGGCCCCGTCGACCTCGACCTCGGCCTCGCCGACCGCGCCGACCGAGAAGCCGACGAAGAAGCCGGCGGCCACGCCGAGCAAGAAGCCGGAGACGACTCCTTCGCAGAAGGAGCGGGAGCCGGCCAAGCAGGAGACCACCGCGCCGGTGGAGGTCTCCACGGAGGCCGCGGCCGCGGCCCAGGTGCTGGAGCTCGTCAACGCCGAGCGGGCGAAGGTCGGCTGCAGCCCGGTCGCCGCCAACAGCGCGCTGGCCGACCTGGCCGGTGCCTTCAGCAAGGCCATGGCCGACCAGGGCTTCTTCGACCACACCGACCCGAGCGGCGCCACGCCGTGGGACCGTGCGGCGAAGGCCGGGATCACCACGCTCGGCGGCGAGAACATAGCCCGGGGCCAGGCCGACCCGGCCGCGGTCATGGAAGCCTGGATGAACAGCCCCGGCCACCGGGCCAACATCCTGAACTGCGACTTCAAGACCCTGGGCGTGGGTGTGCAGTTCGGTACGGGCGGCCCCTGGTGGACCCAGGACTTCGGGTACTAGACACCACGGACGACGGTCGCGCTAACTTATGGTTAGTGCGACCTGTCGGTTAGTGCTCTCTTCCAGTAGGCTCGTGATATGGACACCACGCAGCAGCCCCCGGAGGCGCGGGACCTCCCGTACGACGTGTTCGCCAAGGCCTGCCCCTCGCGCGGCACGCTGGAGCACGTGACGGGCCGCTGGGGCGCACTCACCCTCGGCGCCCTGTACGAGGGCTCGCTGCGCTTCAACGAGCTGCGCCGCCGGGTCGACGGCGTCAGCGAGAAGATGCTCTCCCAGACGCTCCAGGCACTGGAGCGCGACGGCCTGGTGCACCGCGAGGCCCAGCCCACCAACCCGCCCCGGGTCGACTACGAGCTGACCCCGCTGGGCCACGAGCTCGCCGAGCGCCTCCTGGGCCTGATCCACTTCGTCGAGGGCCGCATGGACGACGTCCTGGCCGCCCGCGAGCGTTACGACGTGACGCGCGGCGCCCGCTGACACCTCGGGCAGAAGTAGCTGGACCGGTTCATCCAGGGCCGTCGGCGCATCGGCGTACCGCAGCGCTTGCACGGCAGCCCTTCCCGGCCGTACGCGTCGAGGGACCGGTCGAAGTACCCGGACTCGCCGTTCACGTTGACGTACAGGCTGTCGAAGCTGGTGCCGCCGACCGCGAGGGCCTCGTTCATCACGTCCCGGACGTGGCCCAGGAGTTCGGTCGTGCGCGGGCGGGTGAAGTTCGCGGTGGGGCGCTCGTAGTGGATGCGGGAGCGCCAAAGGGCCTCGTCCGCGTAGATGTTGCCGACTCCGCTGATCAACGACTGGTCCAGCAGGGCCCGTTTGATGGTGGAGCGCTTGCGGCGCAGGGCCTGGTGGAAGGCCTCGTCGTCGAAGAGCGGGTCGAGGGGGTCGCGCGCGATGTGCGCGATGACATCGGGCAGGCCGTCGGGGGTGTTGTCGTGCAACGACAGCCCGCCGAAGGTGCGTTGGTCGACGAAGCGGAGTTCGGTGTCGACCTCGTCGGCGAACCTCACCCGGATCCTGAGGTGCTTCTCGTCGGGCGCCGCGTGCGGCTGGACCAGCAGCTGGCCGCTCATCCCGAGGTGGGCCAGAATCGACTGGTCCGTGTCCTCCAGAGGCAGCCAGAGGTACTTCCCGCGGCGGCTCGGGGTGCCGACGCGGCGGCCCTTGAGGCGGTGCGCGAAGTCGTCGGCACCGGCGAGGTGCCGGCGGACCGCACGCGGGTGCAGCACCTCGGCCTCGGCGACCGTGCGGTGGGCGACCCACCGCTCAAGACCCCGCCGTACGACCTCGACCTCGGGCAACTCGGGCATGGGGCTCCCCCGTCACGGACGGTGTATGAGCCGAGCGCCCGCCCCGGTGTTCAGGGGCAGGCGCTCGGCTGCGCTGTTCTTCCGGACGCGCTGGAACTTCCAGGCGTCAGGCGGAGACGGACGACGGACCTTCGTCGTCGTCCTCGGCAGCCTCCACGGCTTCGACAGCCGCTTCGGCCGCCGCCTTGGCGCGCTCGTCCGCGGCGGCCCGGATGGACCTCCAGGCGGACTCCGCGGCCTGCTGCTCCGCCTCCTTCTTGCTGCGGCCGGTGCCGGTGCCGTACGAGACGCCTCCGACGCGGGCGGCAGCAGTGAAGGTCTTCTCGTGATCGGGGCCGGTCTCCGTGACCAGGTACTCGGGCACGCCGAGTCCTTCGGTCGCGGTGAGCTCCTGGAGACTGGTCTTCCAGTCCAGGCCGGCACCGAGGTTGGAGGACTTCTCGATCAGAGGGTCGAAGAGCCGGTGAACGAGTTCGCTCGCCGCCTCCAGGCCCTGGTCGAGATAGACCGCGCCGATCACCGCTTCCAGGGTGTCGGCAAGGATGGACGCCTTGTCCCGGCCGCCTGTGCCCTCTTCACCACGGCCGAGCCGGATGAAGGAGCCCAGTTCCAGGCCGCGACCGACCTCCGCCAGCGCACGCGAGTTGACCACCGCGGCCCGCAACTTGGCCAGTTGGCCTTCGGGCAGGTCCGGGTGGGTGGTGTACAGCGTGTCCGTGACCACGAGGCCGAGCACGGAGTCCCCGAGGAACTCCAGGCGTTCGTTGGTCGGCAGGCCGCCGTTCTCGTACGCGTAGGAACGGTGGGTCAGCGCACGCACCAGAAGGGCGGACTCGAGCTTGTACCCGAGCCGCCCTTCCAACAGCGTGTGGGACGAGGCCTGGTTGTCGCCCGAGTTCTTCTTCGGCGTGGACACAGTGCCTCTCACCAGCCGCTCAGACCTCGAGGACCTGGCGCTTGTTGTAGGTGCCACAAGCGGGGCACGCGATGTGCTGCAGCTTGGGCTCGTGGCAGCGCTCGCACGCAACCAGGGTGGGGACCGCAGCCTTCCACTGCGACCGGCGGTGGCGCGTGTTGCTGCGCGACATCTTCCGCTTCGGAACAGCCACGGCTACTTCTCCTGCTTCTCGTTGGCGGGCGCCGATCGAGGCGCTTCGCCACTCATCTCGTCCTTCTCGCCGTCTTCGAGTGAACCGGCGAGTCCCTGCAGTGCCGCCCAACGGATGTCGACGGCGTCGTGGTGGTGGTCCGGGTCGTCCGTGAGCCGCTCTCCGCACTCGGAGCACAGGCCCAGGCAGTCGTCCTGGCACACCGGCTGCATCGGCAGTGCGAGCACCACCGCATCGCGCAGCACGGGCTCGAGGTCGAACAGGCCGTCCTCGATGAAGAGCCTGTCCTCGTCTTCCTCGGCGTCGTCGGCCGGTTCCGCTTTCACGCGGCCACGGTCGTCGGCGTCAGGGTACGAGAACATCTCCTGGAAGTCCGCTTCGAGCGCCAGCTCAAGCGGCTCCAGACACCTTACGCACTCCCCCTCGGCCTGTGCACGGGCGGTGCCTGTGACAAGCACCCCTTCCATGACCGACTCGAGCCGGAGTTCGAGCACGACCGGGGCGCCTTCCGGCACTCCGATCACTCCCTGGATACCGAGATCCTTGGGAGCGTCGATCTCACGGGTCAGGCGCTGCAGCGCGCCAGGACGCCGACCCAGCTCGTGTGTGTCGAACACGAGAGGGTTGCGGTGGTCGAGGCGGGCGTTCAGGGCCATTCCTGCTTTCGATCTTCGAGCTCTGGGGGACGCTGCCCTTCGGTGTTCCCGGGCAGCGTTGATCGCGGACGTACACGCGACCGAAGGGCCAGGATACTGGACCTTTCGCTCACGGCCCAATCCGGTGGTCTCCTACTGGCCGCGACCCTGCTCGTACGCCCTCAACTGCTCCGGCGTGATCATGCCGGTGTCGAAGAGGCTCGTCTCGTCGAGGGCGTAGTCCTGTTGGGGCTGGTGCGGCTGCTGCGGCTGCTGGGCCTGCTGGGCCTGATGCTGGTCGTACGCGGCCTGTTGCTGGTCGTAGCCCTGGTAGGCATAGGGGTCGGCCTGCTGGTAGCCGTACGGGTCCTGCTGGGCGTAGGGGTCGGGCTGCTGCTGGTAGCCGGCGTAGGCGTCGGTCTGCTGCTGGTAGCCGTACGCCGGCTGCTGGGCGTAGTCCTGCTGCTCGGACTGGTTCCGGGCCTGGGCCCGGGCGTCCTGCTCCGCGAGGGCGGTGAGGTCGGCCAGGTAGTCGGCGTCGCTGGAGTGCTGGACGGTGGAGGTGTGGTCGCCGAGGGCGCCGAGGTCGTCGCTGGCGATTCGGCCGTGCAGCTTCTGGCGGCCGCGGCCGACGGCCTCCAGGGTCTTGGCGAGGACCGCCTCGAAGGCACCGAGCTTGGCGTCGACGTAGGAGTCGGCGTCCTTGCGCAGCGTCTCCGGGTCGTGGCTGCGCTCGGGGGCGTCCTCGTCCTCGTAGCCGTTCTCGTCGAGGCCGGGACCGGTGCCGAGGAGCTTCTCGCGGCCGCGGCCGACCGAGCCGAGGGTCTTGGTGAGGACGACCTCGAAGTTGGCGAGCTTGGAGTCGACGTAGTCGTCGGCCTCCGCGCGGACCTCCTCGGCCTCCTGGCGGGCCTCGTTCAGGATCCGGTCGGCCTCGGCCTGGGAGCGGCGGGCGATCTCGGTGTCGGAGATCAGGGAGCCGCGCTCGGCGTGCGCCGTGGAGATGATGCGCTCGGCCTCCTGGCGGGCCTGCTCGACCATCTGCTCACGGTCACCGATCAGCTCCTGGGCCTGCGCGAGGGAGCCGGGCAGGGCCTGGCGCAGCTCTTCCAGCATCGCGAGCAGTTCGGCGCGGTTGACCATCACCGAGGCCGACATGGGCATCGACCGGGCACCGGAGACCGTGGCCACGATCTCGTCGAGCTTCTTCTGCACGTCCACCTGTGCTCGCCACTCTCTACAGCCGTGTTGGAGACGGACGGGACGACTGTAGCCCCATCAGCCTTTGCGGAGACGCTCGTTCAGCGCTTCCAGAACCCTCGGGGGAACCAGGTGGGAGACGTCTCCGCCCCAGGTCGCGACCTCCTTGACGAGCGAGGAGGACAGGAAGCTGTAAGTGGGGTTGGTCGGCACGAAGAGGGTCTCGACTCCGCTCAGGCCGTTGTTCATCTGGGCCATCTGCAGCTCGTAGTCGAAGTCGCTGACCGCGCGCAGGCCCTTGACGATGGCCGGGATGTCGCGCTCCTTGCAGTAGTCGACGAGCAGGCCGTGGAAGGCCTCCACGATCACGTTGCCGTACTCGGCGGTGACCTCGCGGATCAGGTCGATCCGCTCGTCGATCTCGAAGAGGCCCTTCTTGGACTTGTTGATCATCACCGCGACATAGACCTCGTCGTACAGTCTGGAGGCGCGGGAGATGATGTCGAGGTGTCCGTTGGTGATCGGGTCGAACGACCCGGGACAGACGGCGCGGCGCACTTGAGATCCCTCGCTCTCCGGTCCGGTCATCGTGCGTCTTCGCACGTAGAGGCGGCGCGACCGTACCAAAACGTTCCCTCGCCGTAGCGACGGGCCTTGACCGCGTCGAAACCGGGCGGCCACTTGAATTCTCCACCTCTGGTGCTGCGCTCCACGGTGACGAGGGCCTCCGGCGCGAGCCAGTGTTCCGCACGGAGTGTGAGGAGAATCTCGCGAAGATCGTGATCTGTGACTCGGTACGGGGGGTCCAGGAAGACGAGGTCGTACGGCTCTGCCGGCGCCCCTGTCCGGATGATCTGTTCCGCCTTGCCCGCCCGTACCTCGGCACCGGGGAGGCCGATGTTCTTGACGTTCTCGCGGATGGTGCGGGCGGCGCGGGCGTCGGCCTCGACGAGCAGGGTGTGGCCCGCGCCGCGGGAGAGTGCCTCCAGACCGACCGCGCCTGATCCGGCGTAGAGGTCGAGGACCCGCTCCCCGGCCAGGGGGCCGCCGAGGAGGGACTGCCAGGTGGAGAAGAGTCCTTCGCGTGCGCGGTCGGAGGTGGGACGGGTGCCGTTGCCCGGCGGGACGGCCAGGCGGCGCCCACCGGCCTTGCCGGCGATCACGCGGGTCATCTTCGGTCCTTGTTCGGGGATGGCTGCGGGTCCAGTTTCTCAGCCCTTTTCCAGGTACTGCTCCCGCTCCTCGTCCAGGAGCGCGTCCAGGGCCGTGCGCAGGCCGGGAAGTGCTGTCAGCTCCGGGTCCGCCTCCACCACCGCCGTCGCCTCTTCCCTGGCCTCCGCGATGATCTCCTCGTCCTCGATCACGGCCAGGACGCGCAGGGAGGTCCGGGCGCCGGACTGGGCCTGGCCGAGGACATCGCCCTCGCGGCGCTGTTCCAGGTCGATGCGGGACAGTTCGAAGCCGTCCAGGGTCGACGCCACCGCGTTCAGGCGCTGGCGGGCCGGGCTCGCCTCGGGCATCTCCGAGACCAGGAGGCACAGGCCGGGCGCCGAGCCCCGGCCGACCCGGCCGCGCAGCTGGTGGAGCTGGGAGACGCCGAAGCGGTCGGCGTCCATGACGACCATCGCCGTGGCGTTGGGGACGTTGACGCCGACCTCGATGACCGTGGTGGCCACCAGGACGTGGGTCTCGCCGGCGGCGAAGCGGCGCATGACCGCGTCCTTGTCGTCGGGGTGCATACGGCCGTGCAGGACCTCGACCCGCAGGCCGTGCAGCGGGCCTTTGGTGAGCTGGTCCGCCACGTCGAGCACCGCGAGCGGCGGGCGCTTCTCGGCCTCGTCCTCCGGGGACTTCTTCTTGGCGGACTTCTTGGGGTCGTCCTCCTCGTCGCCGATGCGGGGGCAGACGACGTACGCCTGATGGCCGTTCTCCACCTCCTCGCGGACGCGTTCCCAGGCGCGGGCGAGGAAGTGGGGCTTGTCGGCGGCGGGGACGACATGGCTGGCGATGGGCGAGCGGCCGGCCGGGAGCTGGTCGAGGACGGAGGTCTCCAGGTCGCCGAAGACCGTCATGGCGACCGTGCGCGGGATGGGGGTGGCCGTCATGACGAGGAGGTGGGGCGGCTGCTTTCCCTTGCCGCGCAGGGCGTCCCGCTGCTCGACCCCGAACCGGTGCTGTTCGTCGACCACGACCAGGCCCAGGTCGTGGAACTGCACCTTGTCCTCGATCAGCGCGTGCGTGCCGATCACGATCCCGGCGTCACCGGTGACCAGATCCAGCATCGCCTGCCTGCGCGCGGCCGTGCCCATCGAACCGGTGAGCAGCACGACCTTGGTGGCGTGCTCGGAACCGCCCAGCATCCCGCCCTCGGCGAGCTCGCCCATCATCTCCACGATCGAGCGGTGGTGCTGCTGGGCGAGCACTTCCGTGGGGGCCAGCATGGCGGCCTGTCCACCGGCGTCGACGACGGCGAGCATGGCGCGCAGGGCCACCAAGGTCTTTCCCGATCCGACCTCGCCCTGCAGCAGCCGGTGCATCGGGTGGTCCGTCGCCAGGTCGTCGAAGATCTCCTTGGAGACCTTCTGCTGGCCGTCGGTGAGGGTGAAGGGCAGGCGGTCGTCGAAGGCGGTGAGGAGGCCGTCCGGGGCGGGTTTCCGCGGCACCGCGGGGAGTTGGGCGTCCGCGTGGCGGCGGCGGGCGAGGGCCACCTGGAGGACGAAGGCCTCGTCCCACTTGAGGCGGGCGTGGGCGTCGGCGACATCTGCCTTGGTGTGCGGGCGGTGGATCTTGAGGAGGGCCTCGGGGAGGGGGACCAGGCCGCGGCCCTCGCGGAGGGACTCCGGAAGGGGGTCCACCGCCTTCTGCGCGCTCGGCAGGACCGTCTGGATCGCCTTGCCGATCTTCCAGGACTCCAGTTTGGCGGTGGCGGGGTAGATGGGGATCAGGGCGCCCGCCCAGGTCTCCACCGCCTCCTCCGCGTCACCGCGCAGCAACTCGTAGGCCGGATGCGCGAGTTGGAGGCGGCGGTTGAAGAGGGAGACCTTGCCGGAGAACATCGCGCGGGTGCCCGGCAGGAGGTCCTTGTGGGGTTTGTGGACGCCGTTGCCGAAGAAGACCAGTTGGAGGCGGCCGCTGCCGTCCGTGATGGTGACCTCCAGCCGCTGCCCCTTGCCGCGCGGGGCCTTGGCGGAGGCGAAGGTGTGCAGACGGGCGTCGGCGACCTGGGCGACCACGGTGACGTGCTCGTCCATGGGCAGGTCGGCGAGGTGGGTCAGCTGCCCCCGCTCCTCGTATCTGCGCGGGTAATGGTGCAGGAGGTCGCCGACGGAGTGCAGGCCGAGATGCTCGGCCATCACCTTCGCGGTGGCGGGGCCGAGCACCTTCTTCAGTGGTTCTTCCAGCGCGGGCACGAGATCCATTGCACACCACACCACTGACATTGCCGTATACATACCGGGAAACCCCTGGTCAGACGGCTGGTTGGGGGCATACGATGGCGCGCTCCGGCCATCCGCCCGCGGTCACCGCCCCACCCGGGACCGCCCGACCCCGCGCCGCGCGAACGTTCCCCCCACCGGCGCTGCGACGATGGATTCCCAGACCTCACAGTCATCACAGACACCCCAGGTACCCCAGCAACCTCATACGTTCCAGGTCGACCTGCGCGGTCTGGTGGACCTCCTCTCCCATCACCTCTACTCCAGCCCCAAGGTCTACCTCCGCGAGCTCCTCCAGAACGCGGTGGACGCGATCACGGCCCGGCGGGCCGAACAGCCGGACGCCCCGGCCCGCGTGCGGTTGTACGCCGAGAACGGCACCCTGCGGGTCGAGGACTCGGGGGTCGGGCTCACCGAGGCGGACGTGCACGACCTGCTGGCCACCATCGGACGCAGTTCCAAGCGGGCCGAGGGACTTCAGGAGGTGCGCTCCGACTTCCTCGGGCAGTTCGGCATCGGGCTGCTCGCCTGTTTCGTGGTCGCCGAGCGGATCCGCGTGGTCAGCCGCAGCGCCCGTACGCCGGACGCGCAGCCCGTGGAGTGGACGGCGAGCGACGACGGGTCGTACCGGGTGCGGACGCTGCCGCACGACGCCCGTCCGGAGCCGGGGACCACCGTCCACCTGGTGGCGCGGGCGGGTGCCGGTGAATGGCTCGCGCCCGAGCGGGTCCTCCGGCTCGCCCGGGACTTCGGCTCGCTGCTGCCGTACGACGTCCGGGTCGGCGACGAGGCGGTCACCGATCTGCCCGCGCCCTGGGACCGTCCGTACCCCTCCCCCGCCACCCGCAGGGTGGCCCTGGCCCGGCACTGTCACGAGCAGTTCGGCTTCACCCCGCTGGACTCGATCGAGCTGAACGTTCCGCTCGCCGGGATCCGGGGCGTGGCGTACGTCCTTCCCGCGGCGGTCAGTCCCGCCCAGCGGGCGACCCATCGCGTGCACCTCAAGGGCATGCTGCTGACCGAGCGGGCCGAACAGCTGCTGCCGGACTGGGCGTTCTTCGTGCGCTGTGTCCTGGACACCGACAGCCTGCGGCCCACGGCCTCGCGCGAGTCGCTGTACGAGGACGAGACGCTGGCGGCCGTGCGGGAGGCGCTCGGGGAGCGGATCCGGTCCT
Source organism: Streptomyces sp. NPDC005303 (assembly GCF_040607335.1). Classification (NCBI taxonomy): domain Bacteria; kingdom Bacillati; phylum Actinomycetota; class Actinomycetes; order Kitasatosporales; family Streptomycetaceae; genus Streptomyces; species Streptomyces sp. NPDC005303. Next base: position 200,915 of record NZ_JBEXGM010000007.1, read on the forward strand.
GGCTGACCGGCCTCGCCGCCGGGGATCCGGAACGGCTCGCGGCCTTCCTGTCCGTGCATCACCTGGGTGTGAAGTCGCTCGCGCGGCACGACAAGGACATGCTGCGCACGATGCTGCCGTGGCTGCCGTTCGAGACGACCGACGGGCGGCTGTCGCTGGAGGAGTTCGCGCAGCGGCACCCGGTGGTGCACTTCACGCGGACCGTGGAGGAGTACCGGCAGGTCGCGCCGATCGCCTCCGCGCAGGGCGTCGGGGTGGTCAACGGCGGTTACACCTACGACAGCGACCTGGTCGAAGCGCTGCCCTCGGTGCGGCCGGGGACGGTCGTCGCCGAGCTGGACGCGGACACCGTCACCGCCCACATGAACCTGGTCGATCCGGCCGAGGAGCTGGCGCTGTCGGGCTTCCTGGCGGCCGCGCGGGCCAGGCTCGACCCGCTGGGCTGCGATGTCGTCCTGCGGGCCTTCCGGCCGCTGTCCGTGCCCGCGCTGCACCTGGACGACCGGGACGGCCGGCACGAACAAGCCCGCGCGGAGGCCGAGGACCAGGCCGACGACCTGTGGGCGGGCATCCTCGGCTCACTGCGCGGGAGCGCCCCACGCGCGCGTCTCGTGCTGAACCATCTCAACCCGCTGGTACGGCGGATCGGTTCGCTGGGCGATCCGGAGCTGATGGGCACCGCCACCGAGTCCCTGTACGGGCAGGCGCTGCTGATGGCCCAGCGGCCGCTCAGGCCCGCGGACTCGGCGCTGCTGAACCGGGCCTTCATAGGCCTGCTGGAGTGGGCCACGAACGGCGAGGAGGGCCGCTGATGAGCGGGGTCGACGGGGGTGCGGCCTTCGACGCGCTGCGCCGGGCGATGGCGGAGAACGCCGAGGAGCCGGAGGGGCCCGCCCGCAACGCGCGCGCGGAGCAGCTGCTCGCCGAGGCCGAGAAGCTGAACATCCCGCTCGCGGTGATCGAGGCGCTCGGACACCAGCTGAAGGTCTACAACTACAGCTCCGAGAAGGCCAAGATGTTCGTCCCCTTCGCGCGGCTGCTGCGCATGTGGGACGAGCGCCCCGAGGACTTCGACGAGTACGAGACGCACTCGCTGCACTGGGTCTTCAAGTGGATGACGACCGGCATGCTCGACCAGCCGCACATCCCGCTCTCCGCCATGGAGAAGTGGCTCGGCGAGATGGAGCACCGCTACCGGCTGGCCGGGCACTCCGAACGGGCCGTGCGCAGCGCCGAGTACAGCGTGGCCGCGCACGTCGGGGACCTGGAGCGGGCCGAGCGCGCGTACGCCGCGTGGCTGGCCGCCGACCGCGACAGCATGGCCGACTGCCATGCCTGCGAGCTGCACGAGCAGGGCTGGTGGCAGTCGCAGCGCGGGCGGCACGAGGAGGCGCTCGACCTGTGGGCGCCGGTCCTGGAGGGCGAGTTCACCTGCGCCCACGAGCCGCACGCGGTCCTCGCGTCCTCCCTCGGGCCGCTGCTGCGCCTGGGGCGTCTCGACGAGGCGCGCGCCAACCACCTGCGGGGCTTCCGGCTCGTACGGTCCATGGAGAGCATGCGCGGCGCCTACGCGGACCATGTCGAGTTCTGCGCGCTCAGCGGCAACGAGGCACGCGCGCTGGAGCTGCTCGCGGAGCGTCCCGCGTACTTCACGGACGACGGTCATCCGCGCAGCAGGCTGGACTTCATGGCGGTGGTGGCCCTGCTGATGGACCGGCTGACCGGGCTGGGCCTCGGCGAGCGGCCGGTGCCGGGGCCCGCGGGCCGGTCCTGGACGGCGGCCGAGCTCGCCGCCCACGCGCGCGGGGAGGCCCTCACGCTGGCCGCCCGCTTCGACGAGCGCAACGGCACGGCCCACGTCAGCGAGCAGGCACGCGCGCGCATGGCGCAGCGGCCGCTGGTGGAGCGGCTGCCGCTGGGGGTTCGGGCGGTCCGGACGGTCGCCGCGCCCGTGGTGGCGCCCGCGGCCCCCGCGCCCGCGCGGGAGCCCGATCTGCCCGCGCTGGTCGCCGAGGCCCGGCGACTGTCGGACACCCTCCGGCCGAACGCCGTGGAAGCGTGGGCGGCGGTCGCACGGGCCGCCGAGGGCGTCGAGCTGGACCCGCGCGACCGGGCGGAGATCGCCGACCACGAGGCGATGGATCTGGGCCCAGAGGGTCTCGAACTGTTCGAGCGGGCAGCCGAGTTGTACGCGGAGGCGGGCGACCCCGGCGAGTCGCTGGCCGCACACGCGCGTGCCGCGTACGTACGCGCGCTGGCGGGCGGCGTGGACGAGGCGCTCACAGCGGTCGCCGGGCCGTACGACGAGGTCCTCGCGCTCTACTCCGCGGACGAGACCGGCGTACCGCAGACGGCGTCGGTGCTGATGTCCCGGGCGCGGATCCTGATGCGAGGGGTGCACCAGAGCGAGGACGAGACGTTCCTGGCCGACGCCGAGTCCGCCGTCAGGGAGGTGCTCGCCCTCGTCGAGGGGCGGGCCGGGGACGACGTACGGCTCGCCGCGCGGATCGCCGAGGCGCAGGCGATGCTGGCGGAGCTGGCCGCGCGGGCCGGGGAACTGGAGGCCGCCGCGGAGCTGTTCGCGGGGTCCGCGGCCCGGTTCGTGGCGGCGGGCCTGCCGTGGTTCGCGGTGGAGTACGAGGCCCGGCTGGCCGGTCTGATGCACCACCTGGGCGACCCGGCCGGGACGGAACGGGCGCTGCGGGCGGCCCTGGAGCACGGTGGGCCGCATCTGGAGGCTGTCGGACGCGCCCAGCTGCATCTCCAGCTCGCGGAGGTCGTCGGCGGCCGAGGGCTCGCCGAGGAGGCCGCCGAGCATGCCCTGGAGGCCGCTCACTGGGCCGACGAGGCCGGGGAGGGGCCGACGCTGGGTGCCCTGGCCCGGCACCAGCTGGGCGGGTTCCTGCTGCGCCTGGGCCGGTGGGCCGAGGCCGCGGAGGTGCTGGAGTCGGCGCTGCCCGACCTGAGCGCGGAGCGGCACGGCGAGGGGGCGGTCGTTCAGACGCAGTGGTGGCTCGGCGACTGTCTGAGCGAGCTGGGCGAGCACCGGGAGGCGGCCGAGCGGCGCCTCCAGGCCGCCGAGATCGCCCGGCAATGGCCCGAGCAGCACGACCACGCGACCCTCGCCCACCTCGCCGCCGAGTCCCTCGGGGCCGCGGGGCTTCCTGCCGAGGCCGACCGGGCGTACGCACGCGCGGGCGCCCTGTGGCGCGAGCTCGGCAACGTGCACGGTCTCGTCCGCTCCCTGCGCGCCCGCGCGTGGCTGGCGCTGCGCGTGGACGACGGGGCGGACGCGGCACGGGAGTTGATGGCGGGCGCGGTCCGGGAGTGCGAGGCAGCGCTGGGTGAGGTGCGGGACGACGAGGAGGCGCGGCAGCGGCTGGTCGGCGAACTCGGGCACACCCACCGGCAGTTCGGGGACCTGCTCGCCCGTTCCGGGCCCGAGGACGCCGAGGACGACTCGATCCGGGCGGTGCTGGAGGAGGCGCTGGCCGAGGTGGCGGAGGCGATCGTCGTGTTCGCCTCGCTGGGGGACGGCGCCCTGGACGCCCGGACCGGTGCCGAGCTGGCGGCGGGCTGGCTCGCGGCCGACCTGAGCCGGCCGGCTCAGGCAGCGGCACGCGCGCGTGCGGTGCTCGACGCCTACGGCGACGCGGACGGGGCCGATGACACGGCGCGGGCGCGACGTGCCGAGGCGGAGCAGCTGCTGGGGCTCGTGGAGGGGCAGGACAGCTGATCGCGAGGGGTCCTACTCGACCCCGATGAGCAGCACGGCCCCCTGCCGGCCGCCCCGGTACACCACCGTGTCCACGGCGAGGTACGACTCCCGTACGCGCGCCTCCAGGTGGTCGGCGACGGTCTCGGGGGCCTGGTCGCCGAGGACGAGGGTGACCAGCTCGCCACCGGCCGCGAGCATGCGGTCGAGGACGGCCTCGGCGGTGACGATGACGTCCGAGCCGATCACCGCCACGTCCCCGTCGATGAGCCCGAGGACGTCACCGGCCTGGCAGATGCCGGCCATGGTCCAGGACTGCCGTTCGGCGACGGCGACCTCGGCGTAGCGGGTCGCGCCGGCCGCCGAGGTCATCTGGACGACGTCCTCGTCGAACCGGCGCTCCGGTTCGTGCACGGCGAGCGCCGCGATGCCCTGGACCGCGGAACGGGTCGGGATCAGCGCGACCCGGATGCCCTCCGTGCGGGCCTGCTCGGCCGCGGCGGCCGCGGTGTGGCGCAGGTCGGCGTCGTTGGGCAGCAGCACGACCTCGCGCGCGTGGGCCCGTCGTACGGCCTCCACGAGCTCCCCGCTCGCGGGCGGCTCGCCGGGACGGGCGAGTACGGCAGTGGCGCCGGCCTCGGTGTACAGCCCGGCCAGGCCCTCGCCGGGCACGACGGCGACGACGGCCCGCTGGGCGGGCTCGCGGGGCGGCCGTTCGGCGCCGGTGGTGTGCACGTCACCGAGGCCGAAGTGGGTGATCCGGATCCGGTACGGCCGCCCGGCCTCGACGCCCGCCTCCACGGCGGCGCCCGCGTCGTCGACGTGCACATGGACGTTCCACAGTCCGTCGCCGCCGACCACCACGAGGGAGTCCCCGAGCCCGTCGAGGCGCTGCCGCAGTCGCGCGACGGCGGTGTCGTCGGCCTCCAGGAGGTAGATCACCTCGAAGGCGGGGCCTCCGGCGGCCGGGGCGTCGGCGCAGTCCTCGGGGGAGGCCGCGAAGATCTCGACGGAGCCCGCCGGCACTTCCCGGGACGCCCCGCTCACCACCGGCACCGCTCTGGGCACCTCCCCCGTGAACGTCTCCACCAGCGCCCCGAGCACCGCCACCAGTCCCCGCCCGCCGGCGTCCACCACTCCCGCCCGCTCCAGGACGTCCAGCTGCCCGGGTGTCGCGGCCAGAGCGGCGCGCGCTCCGTCGTAGGCGGCCCGGGCGACCGTCCCGCAGTCGCCCTGCGCTGCCCCGGCCGCGTCGGCGGCGGCCGAGGCGACCGTGAGGACCGTGCCCTCGACGGGGTGGGCCACGGCCTCGCGGGCGGATTCGGCGGCGTGCCGCAGGGCGATCCGGAGTCCCTCGCCGTCCGTGTGAGCCGTCTCACCCTCGGCGGCGAGCACCTGGGCCATGCCGCGCAGCAGCTGGGCGAGGATCGTGCCCGAGTTGCCGCGGGCGCCTATGAGGGCCCCGTGCGCCATCGCGCGCGCGGCGTCGGCGAGCGCCGGTTTCCCCTCGCCATGGGCGTCATGGGCCTCGAAGACGGCCTCCACGGCCGCGGCCGCCGACTCCGCCGTCAGGTACAGGTTGGTGCCGGTGTCCCCGTCGGCGACCGGGTAGACGTTGATCGCGTCGATCTCCTCGCGGGCCCGGCCCAGCGCCCGCAGCGCGAGACCGCACCAGGTGCGCACCGCGAGAGCATCGAAGAATGTCTGCGGCACCTGCGCCACCTGCGCCTCCTCGGGCTGCTGGACTGGACGCAGCGTAGACCCCGGGCGGGTCTTTGCCGGAGAAGGGCCGGGAGCGGGTGCCTGATCAGCCATGGTAGTTTCGTTCTGCTGGCGCAGTCGTTGTATGCTGCTCCGGTTGCCCGATGCAGATCGGGCCAATCCCCCTGGCAGCGCCACTCAGATCTTTGATCCTACGATCTCGATCCCGGCCCGCCGGGATCCGACCGTAAGTGCATCTGAAGTCTTTGGAGTGACCCGTGGCTGCCAACTGCGACGTCTGCGGCAAGGGGCCGGGCTTCGGCAACAACATCTCGCACTCGCACCGCCGTACGTCCCGTCGCTGGAACCCGAACATCCAGCGCGTCCGTACCGTGGTGGGCGGGACGCCGAAGCGCGTGAACGCTTGCACCTCGTGCATCAAGGCCGGCAAGGTCTCGCGCTGACGCACAGCTAAGCGCGCGGCCACTGCTGGTTCGCTGCACTGAGCCGGTCCACCGAGAGGTGGGCCGGCTTTTTGCCGTGCCCGCGTCTACGCGCCCGTCTGCCGACGGAACCGCCATCCATGGTCCACGGGCCCGATCCCGCCGCCGAGCGCGAACCCGGCGGCGATCGCCCCGGTGACGTACTCCTTGGCGGCCGTCACCGCCTCCGGGACGGACCCGCCCTTCGCGAGCTGCGAGGCGATCGCGGAGGCGAGGGTGCAGCCGGTGCCGTGGGTGTGCCGGTTGTCGTGGCGGGACGCGCGCAGCCAGTGCTCCTCGGAGCCGTCACTGAGCAGGTCGACCGCGTCACCCGGGAGATGGCCGCCCTTGATGAGCACCCACTTCGGTCCGTACGACAGGACGGCGTCGGCGGCTTCTCGCAGGTGGCTCTCCGACTCGACCCGGACGCCGGTGAGTTGGGCCACCTCGTCGAGGTTCGGGGTGGCGACGGTCGCCACCGGGAGCAGTCGTCGGCGTACGGAGTCCAGGGCGGACGACGCCAGCAGCGAGTCGCCGTGCTTGGATACGCCGACCGGGTCGATCACGGCCGGAGCGTCCGTGCCGGCGATCAACTCGGACACCGTCTCCACGAGTTCGGCCGAGGAGAGCATCCCCGTCTTCACGGCCTGGACGCCGATGTCGTCCACGACACTGCGGTACTGGGCCCGCACCGCCTCCACCGGCAGCTCCCAGGCGCCCTGTACGCCGAGGGAGTTCTGCGCGGTGACGGCCGTGACGACACTCATGCCGTGCACGCCGAGCGCGAGCATGGTCTTCAGGTCGGCCTGGATCCCGGCGCCTCCGCCGGAGTCCGAACCGGCCACCGTGAGCACCAGGGGCCTCACGACTCGATGTCCCCGCCGAAGTGGTCCCAGCCGCCCTTGCTGGTCCAGGGCGCCCCGTCGACGGTCACCTGGGGCAGCGCCGAGGGGTTGAGGACCTCGCCGATCACCTTCCAGCGGGCCGGGAGCTTCACGTCCGGCGGGAAGGTCGCCACGATCGCGTGGTCCTCTCCCCCGGTCAGCACCCATTGGATGGGATCGACACCGACGGCCTGCCCGATGTCGTTCATCTGGGTCGGGATGTCGATCGCGCCGGAGCGGATGTCGATCCGGACCTTGCTGGACTCGGCGATGTGCCCGAGGTCGGCGATCAGCCCGTCGCTCACGTCGCACATCGCGGTCGCGCCGAGCGCCGCGGCGGCCGGGCCCGCGTGGTACGGCGGCTCGGGGCGCCGGTGCGCCTCCACGAAGGCCCGGGGCGAGCGGAAGCCGCGGGCGAGCACCGCGTACCCGGCCGCCGACCAGCCCAGCCAGCCGGTCACCGCCACGAGGTCGCCGGGCTGGGCGCCCGCCCGGGTCACCGGCTCCTGGCCCCGCAGATCGCCGAGGGCGGTGATCGAGACCATGATCGTGTCCCCGCGTACGACGTCCCCGCCGACCACCGAGGCGCCCGCGACCTGGCATTCGTCGCGCAGGCCGTCCATGAGCTCCGAGGGCCAGGTGACGGGGAGTTCGGCGGGCACCACCAGGCCGAGCAGCAGGGCGGTCGGCACGGCACCCATGGCGGCGATGTCCGCGAGGTTCTGCGCGGCCGCCTTGCGTCCGACGTCGTAGGCCGTGGACCAGTCGCGGCGGAAGTGCCGGCCCTCCAGAAGGATGTCGGTGCTCGCCACGACCCTGCGGTCGGGCGCGGCGACCACCGCGGCGTCGTCGCCGGGGCCCACCCGGACCGCCGGGGTGGTGGTGAGACGGGAGGTGAGCTCCCTGATGAGCCCGAACTCGCCGAGCTCACCAACAGTGCCCTTCATGGCCCTTACGCCCCTTCTGTGCCGTGCCGTGCCCGGTCGCGCGTCATCAGTGTCCTCGATACGGTCGAGGGGACCGTGAACTTCTGTCGTCTCCGCACCCCGGCGCGGGTGTCCGCGTCCCCGCGGGTCTCCCCGCGACGAGGGGCGACGCGATACCGTGGCGTTCCTTTTCCCCACATGATCCTCGTGGCCGCCCTGGAGGTTCCGTGGTACAGGCGTACATCCTGATCCAGACGGAGGTCGGCAAGGCGTCGACCGTCGCCGAGACGATCAGCAAGATCCCTGGAGTCATCCAGGCCGAGGACGTGACAGGACCGTATGACGTGATCGTCCGCGCACAAGCCGACACCGTGGACGACCTGGGCCGGATGGTGGTCGCCAAGGTCCAGCAGGTGGACGGCATCACCCGCACCCTGACCTGCCCGGTCGTCCATCTGTAGCCCCCGTCTAACCTTGGCCGGTGAACTTCTTCCGTCACCGGCCTCTCGGTCTTTCCGCGCTCGCCCTGCTGATCACGGTCGCGGGCTGCTCCTCCGCAGACGACAGCGCGTCGGCGGCGGTTCCCTCGCCGGGGGCGGGCGTCACGAAGCTGTGCCGAGAACTGGACCGGGTACTGCCGTCCAAGGTCGACGACCAGGACCGTCGGGATCCCGAGCCCGCGTCCGCGCTGACCGCGGGCTGGGGTGACCCGGCGATCATACTGCGGTGCGGTGTCGCGCGGCCCTCGAAGATGGACGATCCGGAGGCCGACGGGGTCGAGGCGGACGGAGTCGGGTGGCTGCTGGAGAAGCGGGACGACGGCTCGTTCCGCTTCACCACGACCCTGCGCAAGGCGTACGTCGAGGTGACGATCCCCGAGGGCCGCACCGCGGACGGCCTGGCGCCGCTGGTGGACCTGGCGTCCGGCATAAAGAAGGCGATCCCCGAAGGGATCGCCGACTGACCGACAGACCGACAGACAGACTGACTGACTGCCGACCGGCTACCGCAGCCCCGTCGACCTGCGAAGTGCCGCCTCGATGAGCCGGTCCACCAGCTCCGGGTAGCTGATCCCGCTCTTCTCCCACATCTGCGGGTACATCGAGATCGGGGTGAAGCCCGGGAGCGTGTTGATCTCGTTGATCACGAACTCGCCGTCCTCGGTGAGGAAGAAGTCCGCGCGGACCAGGCCCTCGCAGGAGGCCGCGTCGAAGGCGTCGACCGCGAGCTTCTGGACCTCGGCCGTCTCCTCGGGCGTGAGCGGCGCCGGCACGATCCCCGGGGTCGAGTCGATGTACTTCGCCTCGAAGTCGTAGTACGCGTGCTCCTGCGGCGGGGGGATCTCGGCCGGGACCGACGCGCGCGGGCCGTCCTCGAACTCCAGGACACCGCACTCGATCTCGCGGCCCCGCAGCGCCGCCTCCACGAGGATCTTCGGGTCGTGGCTCTGTGCCTCGGCGATCGCCTCGTCCAGGCCGGACAGGTCGTCGACCTTGGTGATGCCGATCGAGGAACCCGCGCGCGCGGGCTTCACGAACAGCGGCCAGCCGTGCTCGCCCGCGAAGTCGACGATCTTCTTTCGTGCCGCGGACTCGTCCCGCTCCCACTCGCGCGGCCGGATCACCACGTACGGGCCGACCTTGAGCCCGAAGGAGGTGAACACCCGCTTCATGTACTCCTTGTCCTGGCCGACGGCCGAGGCGAGCACGCCCGAGCCGACGTAGGGGACCCCGGAGAGCTCCAGGAGGCCCTGGAGGGTGCCGTCCTCGCCGTAGGGGCCGTGCAGGACGGGGAAGACGACGTCGACCTCACCGAGCGCCTTGGGCACCGATCCGGGCTCGCTGTAGACGACTTCGCGGTTCGCGGGGTCCACGGGGAGCACCACGCCGCCCTCGCTCGACTCGGCGAGGTCATCGACGCTCGGCGTACGGCGTTCGGTGATCGCCATGCGGTCCGGTTCGTCGGTGGTGAGCGCCCAGCGGCCGTCCCGGGTGATGCCGATCGGCAGGACGTCGTACTTGGTCCGGTCGATGGCCCGCAGTACCGCGCCGGCGGTGACCACGGAGATCCCGTGTTCGGAGCTGCGCCCGCCGAACACGACGGCCACGCGCGGCTTGCGAGGCGGCTGCTCAGGGTTCTGGGGGAGGTTCTCGGTGCTCATATCGCGTTGAGAGTACCCGTTGGTAGTGCCGTGATACAGCGTCCACCCCCGCGGCGAACGAGGCAAAAAGCGGTGTCGTGGCTCAGCGTCGCTCGGGCTTCGCGCTGCGCGACATCAGTTCCTTGACGGCGACCACCGGGGACTTGCCCTCGTGCACGATGCCGACGACGGTCTCGGTGATCGGCATGTCGACGCCGTGCCTGCGGGCGAGATCCAGCACGGACTCACAGGACTTGACGCCCTCCGCGGTCTGCCTGGTGACCGCGATGGTCTCCTGCAGGGTCATGCCCTTGCCGAGGTTGGTGCCGAAGGTGTGGTTGCGCGACAGCGGCGAGGAGCAGGTCGCCACCAGGTCGCCGAGACCGGCGAGGCCGGAGAAGGTCAGCGGGTCGGCGCCCATGGCGAGGCCGAGCCGGGTCGTCTCCGCGAGACCGCGCGTGATGAGCGAGCCCTTGGCGTTGTCGCCGAGTCCCATGCCGTCCGCGATGCCGACGGCGAGGCCGATGACGTTCTTCACGGCACCGCCGAGCTCACAGCCCACCACGTCCGTGTTGGTGTACGGGCGGAAGTACGGCGTGTGGCAGGCCGCCTGGAGCCGCTGGGCGACGGCCTCGTCGGTGCAGGCCACCACGGCGGCGGCCGGCATCCGGGCGGCGATCTCCCGCGCGAGGTTGGGCCCGGTGACCACGGCGATGCGGTCGGCGCCCACCTTCGCGACGTCCTCGATCACCTCGCTCATCCGCATGGCGGAGCCGAGCTCGACGCCCTTCATGAGGGAGACGAGGACGGTGTCGGGGGCGAGCAGCGGGGCCCATTCGGCGAGGTTGGCGCGCAGGGTCTGCGAGGGGATCGCGAGGACCGTCAACTCGGCGTCGCGCGCTGCCTGAGCGGCGTCCGCCGTGGCCCGCAGGTTCTCCGGGAGTTCCACACCGGGAAGGTAGTCCGGGTTGGTGCGGGTGGAGTTGACCGCTTCCGCGAGTTCGGGGCGGCGTGCCCACAGGGTGACCTCGCACCCCGCGTCGGCCAGCACCATGCCGAAGGCGGTGCCCCATGAACCGGTGCCGAAGACAGCCGCCTTGACGGGCTTGCTCACTTGCTCTTCTCCCCCTCGTGACCGCTCTGGGCCTGGGTCCGGCGCCGCTGCTCGATCCGCTCACGGCGTGGGTCGTACGCCGTCTCGGGTGCCTTCTCGCCCCGGACGATCTCCAGCTGGGCGGTGACGGCGGCCATGATGACCTCGGTGGCCTCCCTCAGGAGGTCCGGGGTCATCTCCTTGTCGTAGAACGGCGACAGGTCCACGGGCGGCCCCGCCAGGACGTGCGAGGTCTTGCGCGGAAGGACGTGCAGCTTCTTCGCGTACGGCGGCAGCAGTTCGTTGGCGCCCCACTGCGCGACCGGGACCACCGGGCACTTGGTCTGCAGGGCCACGCGCGCGGCGCCGGTCTTGCCGATCATGGGCCACTGGGCGGGGTCCCGGGTGATGGTGCCCTCGGGGTAGAACGCGACGCATTCGCCGCGTTCCACGGCGTCGATGGCGGCCCTGAAGGCGCTGAGCGCGTCCGTGGTCTCGCGGTAGACGGGAATCTGCCCGGTGCCGCGCATCATGACACCGACGAATCCCTTGTTGAAAAGAGGGCTCTTCGCGAGGAATCGCGGAACGCGGCCGGTGTTGTACTGGAAGTGCGCGTACGCGAAGGGATCGATGTGGGAATTGTGGTTGACCGCGGTGATAAATCCGCCGTCAGCCGGAATGTGCTCCATTCCACGCCAGTCCCGCTTGAGCAGAACCATGAGCGGCGGTTTGGCGATCACCGCTGCCAGGCGGTACCAGAAGCCGATTCTGCGGCGGGGCACTCGGACACCTTCCTCTAGAGCCTGGGGGGCCGCACAAGTGTCGCCCCAGGCCGTCTGTCTGTCGAGAACACCGTACGCCCCGCCACCGACACCGCCAGATGGGGCGCGTGACGACTGAGTGACAATGGCCGCCAGAAGACAAGGACGGAACGCTCGTGCAGTGGACGTTGGTCATCCCGTTGAAGCCTCTGGCGCGGGCCAAGAGCAGGCTCTCGGACACCGCGAACGACGGGGTGCGCCCGGGTCTGGCCCTCGCCTTCGCCCAGGACACCGTGGCGGCCGCGCTGGCCTGCCCGGCGGTTGGGGATGTGGCGGTGGTCACCGACGACGCCCTGGCCGGCCGCGAGCTCGCGGCCCTGGGCGCCCGCATCGTCCCCGACGAGCCCCTGGGGGGCCTGAACGCGGCCCTCGCGCACGCGGCGGCCTTCGTACGGTCGACGCGTCCCGAAAGCGCCCTCGCAGCCCTGAACGCAGACCTTCCGGCACTACGGCCGCTGGAATTGGCCCGGGTCCTCGACGCCGCCGCCGCATTCCCGCGTGCTTTTCTCGCGGATGCCGCAGCAATAGGCACCACTCTGCTGGCGGCCGGGGAAGGCGAGGAATTGCGTCCCGCCTTCGGCCCGGATTCGCGTGCCCGGCATCGCGCCTCGGGAGCGGTGGAACTCCCGCTCACCGCGGTGGATTCCGTACGCCAGGACGTGGACACCGGCGATGACCTGCGGGCCGCGCTCGCGCTCGGGGTGGGTCCCCGGACGGCCGCCGCCGCGGCGCGGTTGCTGATTCCCGGGCAGTAGGCTGCGGACATGCAGGCGACCGCGTACACGTACGACCCCGAAAGCCGCAGCGGGCAGGTGCTTCTCGACGACGGCACCCCCGTACCCTTCGAGGCGCCGGCGTTCGACGCGGGCGGTCTGAGGCTGCTGCGTCCCGGACAGCGCGTGCGGATCGAGATGGCCGGGGACAAGGTCACCCTGGTGACCCTCCAGACCTTCTGAACCCCCTTGCACACGCCGCGGGCCGGACTCCGATACGGAGTCCGGCCCGGCGCGTGAGTGCCCCTGTGCCCTTACCTCTTGCGGGCCGTGGCCTTCTTGGCGGTGGTGGTGCGGGCGGCCGACTTCTTGGCGGGCGCCTTCTTGGCGGTCGCCTTCTTCGCCGGGGCGCTCTTGGCCGTCGTCTTCTTGGCGGCGGTCTTGGTGGCCGCGGTGCTCTTGGCGGCGGTGCCGGTCGCCTTCTTGGCGGGGGCCTTCTTCGCCGTCGTCTTGGCGGTGGCCGTGGTCTTCTTGGCCGTCGTCTTCCTCGCGGTGGTCTTCTTGGCCGCGGCGGTCTTGGCGGTGGCCTTCTTCGCGGCCGCCTTCTTGACCGTGGCCGAAGCTCCGCCGGTCAGGCTGCCCTTGGGCGCCTTCTTGACCGCGACGTCGTTCTTCGGGAGCTTCTTCGTGCCGCTCACCAGGTCCTTGAAGCCCTGGCCCGCGCGGAAGCGCGGAACGGAGGTCTTCTTGACCCGAACCCGCTCTCCCGTCTGGGGGTTGCGGGCGTAACGGGCCGGGCGGTCGACCTTCTCGAACGAACCGAAGCCGGTGACCGAGACCCGGTCGCCCGCGACCGTCGCGCGGACGATGGCGTCCAGGACCGCGTCGACCGCGTCGGCGGCCTGCTGGCGGCCGCCCACCTTGTCGGCAATCGCTTCTACGAGCTGCGCCTTGTTCACGTCTTCCCCTTCGGAGACATTGCCAGAACGAAACTGTTCAAGCTTTTTCGCACGTTAGGCAGATATATACCGCAAATCAAACACGAAACGGGCTTATCACCCTTGTGCCGCAACGAACTCGACTGCTCTGGACTTGTTCAGCGTTCCTCTTCCGGGATTCGACCCGCGTCGAGGTCGGTCATGAACCCCTCCAGACGCCTTGTCGCTTCGACGACGTCGTGCTTGGCCGCGGCCGTAATGACCAGCAGCTTCCGGGTCAGCGCCATCCGTACGCCCTCCGGGACTTGCAGTGCGCGCACTCTTGCGTGCGCTTCCTTCAGTTGGTCCGCGACTGCCGCATAGAGCTCGAGTTGGCCGTCGTGTTCCATGCACAGATTGTGCCATCTGGGGCGAGTTGTCGCCTGCTAGGGGTGCAACTGCCGCCTCGAACGGCCTTCCGGGCACATCCGGGAGTCACGGCTACAAGGGACGCGTACCCCGACAACACCCGCCGTAACGTGGGAAGTTGAACGGGCGTGTCGCGCGGCGCGAGCCCGTCCGGACCCAGACACGGCCGTACCCCCGATCGGGCTGATCGGGGGTACGGCAGGGGTGTTGGGCTGGCCGAAACTCGACCTGTTCAGTTGCTCCGAAGGAGGGGTGCGGTCACGCCTGCAGTGTCCGCGGCTTGTACGAGGGCCGCTTGGCCTCGTACGTGGCGATGTCGGGCTCGTTCTGGAGGGTGATGGAGATGTCGTCCAGCCCGTTCAGCAGCCGCCAGCGGGAGTTCTCGTCCAGCTCGAAGCTCGCGGTGATGCCCTCGGCGCGCACCTCTCGGGCCTGGAGGTCGACCGTGATCTCGGCCTCCGGGTCCTTCTCCGTGAGCTCTTGGAGCGCGTCCACGATCTTCTGGTCGAGAACGACCGTGAGCAGGCCGTTCTTGAGCGAGTTGCCACGGAAGATGTCGGCGAAGCGGGAGGAGATCACGGCCTTGAAGCCGTAGTTCTGCAGCGCCCACACCGCGTGCTCACGGGAGGAACCGGTGCCGAAGTCGGGACCGGCGACCAGGACCGTGGCGCCCTTGCGCTCGGGCTGGTTGAGGATGAATTTCTCGTCCTTGCGCCAGGCCTCGAACAGTCCGTCCTCGAACCCGTCCCGCGTGACCTTCTTGAGCCAGTGAGCAGGGATGATCTGGTCGGTGTCGACGTTGGAACGGCGCAGCGGGACGGCCCGGCCGGTGTGCGTGGTGAATGCTTCCATGACTCTCAGACTCCAGCGGCGACAGGGGCGTCGGACAGGTCGGCGGGCGAAGCCAGGTGGCCCAGCACGGCGGTCGCGGCCGCGACCTGCGGCGACACCAGGTGCGTACGACCGCCCTTGCCCTGCCGGCCCTCGAAGTTGCGGTTGGAGGTGGACGCGGAGCGCTCACCGGGGGCCAGCTGGTCCGGGTTCATGCCCAGACACATCGAGCAGCCCGCGTGCCGCCATTCGGCGCCGGCCTCCTTGAAGACGACGTCCAGGCCCTCGGAGACGGCCTGCAGGCCCACCCGCGCGGAGCCGGGGACGACCAGCATCCGTACGCCGTCGGCGACTTTGCGGCCCTTGACGAGCTCGGCGGCGGCGCGCAGGTCCTCGATGCGTCCGTTGGTGCACGAACCTACGAAGACGGTGTCCACCTTGATGGAGCGCAGCGGCTGGCCGGCCTCCAACCCCATGTATTCCAGGGCCTTTTCGGCGGCGAGGCGCTCCGAAGCGTCTTCGTACGAAGCAGGGTCGGGGACGTCGGCCGAAAGCGGCGCGCCCTGGCCCGGGTTGGTGCCCCAGGTGACGAACGGCGACAGTTCGGCGGCCTCGATGACGACCTCGGCGTCGAACTCGGCGTCCTCGTCCGTCTTGAGGGTCTTCCAGTACGCGACGGCCGCGTCCCAGTCCTCGCCCTTGGGCGCGTGCGGGCGGCCCTCGAGGTAGTCGAAGGTGGTCTGGTCGGGGGCGATCATGCCCGCGCGGGCACCGGCCTCGATCGACATGTTGCAGATGGTCATGCGGGCTTCCATCGAGAGCTTCTCGATGGCGGAGCCGCGGTACTCCAGGACGTAGCCCTGGCCGCCGCCGGTGCCGATGCGGGCGATGATCGCCAGGATCAGGTCCTTGGCGGTGACGCCGTCGGGCAGTTCGCCGTTGACCGTGATGGCCATGGTCTTCGGGCGGACCAGGGGCAGCGTCTGGGTGGCCAGCACGTGCTCGACCTGGGAGGTGCCGATACCGAAGGCCAGACCGCCGAAGGCGCCGTGCGTGGAGGTGTGGGAGTCGCCGCAGACGACCGTCATACCGGGCTGGGTCAGACCCAGCTGCGGGCCGACGACGTGCACGACACCCTGCTCGACGTCGCCCAGCGGGTGCAGACGCACACCGAAGTCGGCGGCGTTCTTGCGCAGCGTCTCCAGCTGGATGCGCGAGACCGGGTCGGCGATCGGCTTGTCGATGTCGAGGGTCGGGGTGTTGTGGTCCTCGGTGGCGATGGTCAGGTCGAGCCGACGCACCTGGCGACCGCTCTTGCGCAGACCGTCGAAGGCCTGCGGGCTGGTCACCTCGTGCAGCAGGTGCAGATCGATGTAGAGGAGGTCGGGCTCGCCCTCGGCGCGCCGGACGACATGGTCGTCCCAGACCTTCTCCGCGAGTGTCCTACCCATCGCTTTCCCTCCGGTCGGCCAGAGCCGCGCCGACCCAACTAGAAGCTCTTGTGGAGGCGACGCCCTCGGCCCCTGTTCCCGGGCACCCGCCGCCAGGCCCGTTGGTCTGCGGGCCGCTGTGCCTACAAGGGTTGCGCGTCTCACGAAAAAAGGAACTTGCGTTTCACAGAGTGAGACGTGAGTATCGTTTCATGGACAACAGTAGCGGCGTCGGCGTTCTGGACAAGGCAGCCCTTGTCCTGAGCGCTCTGGAGTCCGGTCCGGCCACCCTCGCGGGCTTGGTCGCGGCGACCGGACTGGCACGACCCACGGCCCACCGGCTGGCCGTGGCTCTGGAACACCACCGCATGGTGGCACGCGACATGCAGGGCCGTTTCATTCTGGGCCCGCGCCTCGCCGAGCTGGCCGCGGCCGCCGGCGAGGACCGCCTCCTCGCGACGGCCGGCCCGGTGCTCACGCATCTGCGGGACATCACCGGCGAGAGCGCGCAGCTCTACCGCCGCCAGGGCGACATGCGCATCTGCGTCGCCGCGGCGGAGCGCCTGTCGGGCCTCAGGGACACGGTCCCGGTCGGCTCGACGCTCACCATGAAGGCGGGCTCCTCGGCGCAGATCCTGATGGCCTGGGAGGAGCCGGAGCGCCTGCACCGCGGCCTCCAGGGCGCCCGCTTCACGGCCACCGCCCTCTCGGGGGTACGGCGCCGCGGCTGGGCCCAGTCCATCGGTGAGCGCGAGCCGGGCGTCGCGTCCGTCTCCGCGCCCGTACGCGGCCCCTCCAACCGCGTGGTGGCCGCCGTCTCGGTCTCCGGCCCCATCGAGCGCCTGAGCCGCCACCCGGGTCGCATGCACGCCCAGGCGGTCATCGACGCGGCGGCCCGCCTCTCCGAGGCACTGCGCCGTACAGGCTGAGGGCGCCCGGGATCGTCATGCCCCCGTCGGAAAGGGACCGGCCTCAACGCCGCGGCAGGTCCTGGACCGGCGGGCAGATGATCCACCTCGGGACGCGGGGAGTTGCAGTCCCGGACTTGTGAACGAACCGTTCCTTACGCACGGTTGGCGCGCCGGGCCCACCGGAACGCAGCGAAGGCCCTCCGCCAAAGCGAAGAGCCTTCGTCTCGTACCCCCGACCGGATTCGAACCGGCGCTACCGCCTTGAGAGGGCGGCGTGCTAGGCCGCTACACAACGGGGGCCCTAGCGATCCTGCAAGCGTTTAATTTACAACGCCGCAGGTCCGAGCTGGTCTACCTGGACTCGAACCAAGAATGACGGTACCAGAAACCGTAGTGTTGCCAATTACACCATAGACCAATGTAATTCAAGGTAAAGCGTACCCCCGACCGGATTCGAACCGGCGCTACCGCCTTGAGAGGGCGGCGTGCTAGGCCGCTACACAACGGGGGCCCTAGCGATCCTGCATGAGAGCCAGCGGGTGCGACCCTGACTGACCCTCCGGGAAGGATCTGTACCCCCGACCGGATTCGAACCGGCGCTACTGCCTTGAGAGGGCAGCGTGCTAGGCCGCTACACAACGGGGGCTTCGCGGAGTTGATCTCCGCCTGCAGATGAGCTCTGCGAGCTGGCCTACCTGGACTCGAACCAAGACTAACTGAACCAGAATCAGTCGTGCTGCCAATTACACCATAGGCCACTGGAACGCAAGCCCCCCAGGGGACTTTGTTCTAGTTCGCTCCTCCGGTTCCCGGCCTTTCGGCCCGCTCCCCGGCGGCGCAGGAAGAACATTACCCGAAGGTGGACGGGGCTCCAAAACGGGTATCCGCGCCGAGGACCGCGGGGAGTTCGGCGAGTGAGGCGATCCGTCGCGGCCCGGCGGGCGTGGGCACCTGGGCGTGCACACCGCCGTCGCGGTCGATCCAGACCGACAGCAGTCCGGCCTCGGCGGCGCCCCGGCCGTCGATCTCCGGATGGTCGCCGACGTACGCCACCTGGTGCGGGGCCAGCTCCAGGGCGTCGCAGGCCGCGAGGAAGGCGCCGGCCTCGGGCTTGGAGACGCCCAGCTCGGCGGCGCACAGGATGACCTCGAAGCGGTCGTGGACGCCGAGGACGCGCAGTTTGTGGTCCTGGACGTGGATGCTGGAGTTGGACAGCACCGCGTGCCGGTGGCTGGCGGCGAGCGCGTCCAGGACGGGCAGGACGTCCGGGAAGAGGGACCAGGCGGTCTCGTAGTGAGCGATGTACCGCTGGAACCAGGCGTCGGCCTGCGCGTCGGTCAGCTCCTCGCCGAGGAACACCCGCACCCGGTCCCGCCGCTGCCCCTGGAAGTCGACCTCCCCCGCCGAGAACCGCGCCCACTGGGCGTCGGTGACCGCCCGCCACCGCACGATGGCCTGCTCGACGCTCTCGTACGCCTCCAGCAGCCCCTCGGCCGCCAGATGCAGGCCCATTCCGATGCGGTCGGCCCGCGTGTAGTCGAACAGGGTGTCGTCGACGTCCCAGACCACGGCGTGGATGCTCATGTGCCGACGGTAGCCTGCGGCGGCCGCCCGCACACCGGGGCCTCGAGCGCGTACGGGGTACGGCCGATACGTGAGGGGGCGGGACCCGGAGTTCCGAGTCCCGCCCCCTCACCTGGGCGTGAGCTACGCGGCCAGCTTCGCCAGCGCCGCGTCGATCCTCGCCAGCGTCGTCTCCTTGCCCAGGACCTCCAGGGACTCGAAGAGCGGCAGGCCGACCGTGCGGCCGGTGACGGCCACGCGGACCGGGGCCTGGGCCTTGCCGAGCTTGAGGCCGTGGGCCTCACCGGCGGCCAGGACGGCCTCCTTGAGGGACTCCGGCGAGGTCCAGTCCGCCGACTCCAGCTTCTCGCGGGCCGTGCGCAGCAGGGCGTCCGAGCCCTCCTTCATCGCCTTCGTCCAGGACGGCTCGTCGAAGACCGGCTCGGGGAGGAACAGGAAGTCGACGTTGTCGGTGATCTCCGAGAGGACCTTCAGGCGGGTCTGCGCGTGCGGGGCGATGGCCTGCCACTTCGTCTCGTCGAAGTCCTCCGGCGCCCAGGGGGCGAAGGGGGCCCTCAGCCACGGGGCGCAGCGCTCCGTGAAGTCCTTCACGTCGAGCAGGCGGATGTGGTCGGCGTTGATCGCCTCGCACTTCTTCAGGTCGAAGCGTGCCGGGTTGGGATTCACGTCGGCGATGTCGAAGGCCGCGATCAGCTCGTCGGTGGTGAAGATGTCCTTGTCCGCCGAGAGCGACCAGCCCAGCAGGGACAGGTAGTTGAGCAGGCCTTCCGGGAGGAAGCCGCGCTCGCGGTAGAGGTTGAGCGAGGCCTGCGGGTCGCGCTTGGAGAGCTTCTTGTTGCCCTCGCCCATCACGTACGGCAGGTGGCCGAAGGCGGGCACGGTCTTCGCGACGCCCAGCTCGATCAGCGCCTTGTACAGGGCGATCTGGCGCGGGGTGGAGGACAGCAGGTCCTCGCCGCGCAGGACGTGCGTGATCTCCATCAGCGCGTCGTCGACCGGGTTGACCAGGGTGTAAAGGGGCGCGCCATTGGCTCGTACGATCCCGTAGTCCGGCACGTTCTCCGGGGTGAAGGTCAGCTCGCCGCGGACCAGGTCCGTGAAGGTGATCGTCTCGTCGGGCATGCGGAAGCGGACGATGGGAGTGCGGCCCTGGGCCTTGTACTCCTCGACCTGCTCGGCGCTCAGGTCGCGGCAGTGGCCGTCGTAGCCGGACGGCTTGCCGGCGGCGCGGGCGGCCTCGCGGCGGGTGTCCAGCTCCTCCTGGGAGCAGTAGCAGTGGTACGCGTGCCCGGCGTCCAGGAGCTTGGCGGCGACGTCCTTGTAGAGGTCCATGCGCTGCGACTGCCGGTACGGCGTGTGCGGGCCGCCGACCTCGGGGCCCTCGTCCCAGTCGAAGCCCAGCCAGCGCATCGAGTCGAGGAGCTGGTTGTAGGACTCCTCGGAGTCGCGGGCCGCGTCGGTGTCCTCGATGCGGAAGACGAGCGTGCCCTGGTGGTGCCGGGCGAACGCCCAGTTGAACAGGGCGGTGCGGACCAGGCCCACGTGGGGGTTACCGGTGGGCGAGGGGCAGAAACGTACGCGGACGGGTGCGCTAGCCACGCTTGACAACCTTGTTGGTGAGAGTGCCGATGCCTTCGATGGTGACGGCGACCTCGTCGCCGACGGTGAGCGGCCCGACGCCTGCCGGGGTGCCCGTGAGGATCACGTCGCCGGGGAGCAGCGTCATGGCCTCGGAGATGTTGACGATCAGATCCTCGATCGGGTGGATCATCTCGCTGGTACGGCCGAGCTGGCGTTGTTCGCCGTTGACCGTGAGCTGGATGGTCAGGTCCGCGGCCGTTTCGAGGTCCAGGTCCGTCTCCACCCAGGGGCCCAGCGGGCAGGAGGTGTCGAAGCCCTTGGCCCGCGCCCACTGCTTCTCGCGCTTCTGGACGTCCCGGGCGGTGATGTCGTTCGCGCAGGTGTACCCGAAGATCACGTCCTTGACGCGCTCACGCGGGACCTCGCGACACATACGGCCGATGACGACGGCCAGTTCGGCCTCGTGGTGGACGTCCGCCGAGAAGGACGGGTACTGGATCTCGTCGCCGGGGCCGATCACCGAGGTGGAGGGCTTGAAGAAGGCGAACGGGACGTCCGGGACGTCGTTGCCGAGTTCCCTCGCGTGGTCGGCGTAGTTGCGCCCGTACGCGACGACCTTGTTGGGGAGCACCGGCGGCAGCAGACGCACCTTGTTGACCGGGACCTTCGTACCGGAGAGCTCGAAGTCCGCGAAGGGGATGCCCTTGATGATGTCGAGGACGAGCTCGTCCGGCCTGTCGCCCTCGACCGCGCCGAAGGCGACGTTCCCGTCGATGGAGAATCTGGCGATGCGCACGGGATCTGGGCGCCCCTCTACTCGGCCGGCTGGAGTCTGACGCTCCAGGCTAACGCGGGAAGGGGTGCCCCGAGGCTCTGGACCGCGCGGCGCCCGGGCCACCTGCCGCAAGGGCGATGATCCGGGCGCGCTACGGTTACTTCGCGGCGGAGACCGGGATCTCCATCAGGACCGTGCGCCGGGGGTTGGCGGTCTGGGCGGGGAGGTCGAGGGGGTGCTCCGGCTGCTCCTGGGTCCGCAGTGCGTCGGCGTCCTCGAGGTGCGCCAGCGTCGTGCGCCGCGGGTTGGCAATGTTGCGGAACATCATCGTCGTCTTCACGGTTGTACTCGACCTCGGCAGTTGTGGGTTGGGCAGATGGGGCCTTCTTGTAAAGCGTCAGGCTAAACATGGCATTCCCCTCCGAACTCGCGAAGACCTCATGATCGGCGTGTGAGTTTGCTCACTGACCTATGGGCAAACCGGACAATTCACGGTCCCAACCCACCCCAACGAAACGGACATTGACTCCCTGAAGCCATCATTCCGCTCCTGATCATGGCGACTGGGACACCCACCCCCGCGGGGTGACTCGCGGGCCTATGTCCGATATAGACAAAAACGCTTCCCACAGCCGGTGACACCTGCCTCACGTGGTGTCACGTAGGTCACGGTCTGACCCTCGGACCTTGTTGGAGATCCTGCACTGTGCTGGAATTCCACGGACCGCCGCGGGATCGAACCGGCGCACAGGGGGCGCTGAGAAGCGCCGAGCGGCGGTGAGAAGGGGGAGCCAGCGCCGGTCAATCACGATCATCCGGGGTGCGTATTCAGGGCGCTCCCCACAACGCCGACACCGTGCTCCGCCGTCCTGCGGAGGAGCGCCTGGTCCAGAGGTTGCGACGCTAGTGCAGGGACGTTTCAAGAGGGATGGCAGCGCTTCGGCCGAGCCGGAGCGGCACGGCGGGACTGGCCCCAATGTCGGCAGTTCCTCCCCCCAGCACGCCCAGAACCCGGGCCCGAACCCGTCCGCCGACGGTGGTTCCGGCCCCGGGCGCCCCGGCACGTCGGCGTCCTCGGGCCCGGCGGCCACGCCGCCGGTGAAGCCGCCGAAGGGCCCCGGCCCGGGGTCGCGCGTAGCCCTGCGCAACTGGCGCATCTCCACGCGCCTGGTGTCGCTGCTCGCGCTTCCCGTGGTGGCGGCCACCTCGCTGGGCGCGCTGCGCATCAACGACTCCATGGACGACATCCAGCAGCTCGACAACATGAAGCTGCTGACGGAGATGACCAAGCAGGCCACCGAGCTGGCCGCCGCCCTCCAGGAGGAGCGCGACCAGTCGGCAGGCCCGCTGGCGCACAACTCCACGGCGAGCAACATCACGGTCAAGGGCTACCGGGACAAGACGGACCGGGCCGCGACCAACTTCATCAACGCCGCCGAGGACATCGACACCTCCAGCAAGGACGGCAACCTCCAGGGTGTCCGCGACAGCCTCGTCGGTCTGGTCCGCGACCTGGACACGCTCAGCAAGATCCGCAGCGACGCCTACGAGACCAAGGGCAACGCCACCCAGACGGTGGAGTCGTACCACCGGCTGATCACCCACCTGCTGGACCTCTCCCAGGACATGGCCGAGGCCACCAGCAACCCGGACATGATCCAGCGCACCCGCGCCCTGGCGGCCTTCTCCTCCGCCAAGGAGTACGCATCCATCCAGCGCGCGATCCTCGCCGCGGCCCTGCCGGCCAACAACACGTCCCTCGGCAACCTCACCGAGAACGACCGGCTGTACGCCCAGGGCGCCCTCGAGAGCGAGGAGTCCGACCTCAGCAGCTTCCGGAGCATCTACGGCGACGACGGCGCCGAGGAACTCCTCAAGCCCATCGAGGACGGCAGCTCCACGATCGAGGCCTCCGACCAGTACGCCGGCCGCGCCTTCGGCCGGCCCGAGGGCCTCGCCGACCTCGACCGGCGCTCCTACAAGGACTGGGTCGACGACAGCTCGACCAAGATCCAGCAGATGGGCAACATCGAGCACACGCTGCTCGAGGACATGGAGCAGAAGGCCCGCGAGCTGCGCAGCGCCACCGAGCGCGACGCGATCATCGCCGGTGCGCTGATCCTGATCGTGCTGGGTGTGTCCCTGGTCGGCGCCTTCGTCGTCGCCCGGTCCATGATCCGCTCGCTGCGCCGTCTGCAGGAGACCGCCACCAAGGTCGCCCAGGACCGCCTGCCCGAGCTGGTCAAGCAGCTGTCCGAGTCCGACCCGCAGGACGTCGACACGTCCGTGGAGTCGGTCGGTGTGCACTCCCGGGACGAGATCGGCCGGGTGGCCGCGGCCTTCGACGACGTGCACCGCGAGGCGGTCCGCCTCGCCGCCGAGCAGGCCCTGCTGCGGGGCAACGTCAACGCGATGTTCACCAACCTCTCGCGCCGCTCCCAGGGCCTCATCCAGCGTCAGCTCTCGCTCATCTCCGAACTGGAGTCCCGCGAGGCCGACCCGGACCAGCTGTCCTCGCTGTTCAAGCTCGACCACCTCGCGACCCGCATGCGCCGTAACGGTGAGAACCTCCTCGTCCTCGCGGGCGAGGAGCCCGGCCGTCGCTGGACCCGCCCGGTCCCGCTGGTCGACGTGCTGCGTGCCGCCGCGTCCGAGGTGGAGCAGTACGAGCGCATCGAGCTGGCCGCCGTGCCGACCACCGAAGTGGCCGGCCGTGTGGTCAACGACCTCGTGCACCTGCTCGCCGAGCTGCTGGAGAACGCCACCTCGTTCTCCTCCCCGCAGACCAAGGTCAAGGTCACCGGTCACGCGCTGCCCGACGGCCGCGTCCTGATCGAGATCCACGACACCGGCATCGGCCTCTCCCCCGAGGACCTCGCCGCGATCAACGAGCGGCTCGCCTCGCCGCCCACCGTGGACGTCTCCGTCTCCCGCCGCATGGGCCTGTTCGTGGTCGGCCGGCTGTCCCAGCGCCACGGCATCCGCATCCAGCTGCGCCCGTCCGACTCCGGTGGTACGACCGCGCTGGTCATGCTGCCCGTCGATGTCGCCCAGGGCGGCAAGAAGCCCCAGCCCAAGCCCGGTCAGGGCGCCCCCGGTGCTCCCGCGGCGGCGCAGGCCGCCGCCGGTGTGGCCGCGGCCCGTCGTGGTGGCGGCAACGGCCAGGGCGGCGGCGCTCTCGGCGGTGCCCCCGGTGCCGCGGGCGGTGGCGCTCTCGGCGCCGGTGCCCCCTCGGGCGGGCGCCTCAACGCCGGTCAGGGACCGCGGGCCGCGCTGCCCGGCAGTGGCCAGGGCGGTCGCCCCGGTGCGCCGGGCGGGCCGCGTGGACCTCAGGTCCCCGGTATACCTCCGCAGGGCCGGCCCGCTCCGGCCGGCGCCGGGTTCGGCGGCCAGGCACCGGGTGCCCCGCAGGGCCTCCAGGCCGCGGGCACGGGTGGTCCGGGCCAGGACGCCTTCAGTGGCCAGGACGCTTTCGGCGGCGGACAGGACGCCTTCGGCGGCCGGGGTGCCGTGCCCCCGCCCGCGCAGGCCCCGAACGCCGGCCAGGCTCCCGAGCCGGGCGGCCGGCGCCGTCGGCCGCAGCTGCCGGGCCGCGGTGGTCCGCGAGCCGAGCTGCCGGGCGGCAACCAGCAGCCCCGCACGCCGAGCTGGAGCGACGAGAACGCCCAGCCGCCGGTGCCGCGGGCCTCGCTCGACGTCCCGCGCGGCCACGACGAGCAGGACCCCGCCGCCACGGCGCGCATGCCGCGGATCGAGGACCACCGGGGTCCGGCGAGCACCTCCGAGTTCCCCCGCCCGGACTTCGACGCCCCGCAGAACACGGGCCAGTTCCCGAGGCCGGGTGCGAACGCCCCGCAGAACACCGGCCAGTTCCCGAGGCCGGGATCCAACGGCCCCCAGGACACGGGCGAGTTCCCCCGCCCTGGCGCGAACGACCCGCAGAACACGGGCCAGTTCGTCCGACCGGATGTCTTCGGCACTCCGTCCGGGCAGAACGGCGGCTCGCAGACCGGGCAGTTCGCGACCCCGCAGGCGTACGACAACGGCTCGACGGGCCAGTTCGCGATGCCGGGCTACGAGGGCAGCTCCACCGGGCAGCACTCCCTGCCGGGCCGTCCGGACCCCGCGTCCACGGGCCAGTTCGAGCGCCCCCAGACCAACGGCGCCGACTTCGGTGCCCCGCGGCCGCCCATGCCGCCGCGGCCGCAGCAGCGGCCGGTCCGCCAGGAGCCGGAGGCGTTGCCGCCCGCGGGTCCCGGTGACGGCCGTACGCCGCTGTACGACACGTTGGAGACCAACTGGTTCCACGGCAGCCAGCAGCAGGGACAGGAGCAGCCGTCCAACGGCAACGGCTCCTCCCCGGCTCAGGCTCCGCGGCAGCAGCAGGCTCCGGCGGGATCACAGAGTTCCGCCGCCGCTCCGCAACGGCCCGCGGCCTCCGCGGCCTGGCGCAGCTCGCCGAACGACGACCTCGTCCGGCAGGCGGAGCGCGTCCGGCAGCCGGCCGCGGGCGGTGTCACCACCTCCGGTCTGCCGCGCCGGGTGCCCAGGGCGAACCTCGTCCCGGGTACGGCTCAGCAGCAACAGCACCAAAGCGGTCCGGCTGTCTCGCGTGCGCCTGACGACGTGCGCGGCCGGCTGACCAATCTCCGTCGGGGTATCGCGCAAGGTCGTCAGGTCGGCGGCAACAACGGCCAGACGGGCAGTTTCCCGAACCCCACTCACCAGCAGGAGCGTTAGTTGAGCCCGATGAGCCAGGCGGCACAGAACCTCAACTGGTTGATCACCAACTTTGTGGACAACACCCCCGGGGTGTCCCACACCGTCGTCGTGTCCGCCGACGGCCTTCTGCTGGCGATGTCCGAGGGCTTCCCGCGCGACCGTGCCGACCAGCTGGCGGCCGTCGCCTCGGGGCTGACCTCGCTCACGGCGGGCGCCTCTCGGATCTTCGAGGGCGGCAGCGTGGCCCAGACCGTCGTGGAGATGGAGCGGGGATTCCTCTTCCTCATGTCCGTCTCGGACGGTTCCTCGCTCGCGGTCCTCGCGCACCCGGAATGCGACATCGGCCTCGTCGGCTATGAGATGGCACTGCTCGTCGATCGCGCGGGGGCCGTCCTCACGCCGGATCTGCGAGCCGAGCTGCAAGGCAGTCTGCTCCACTGACCCCACCGGATCCACCCGTCTCACCAAATCACCGTCCGGCCGCCACAATCCCCCCACCGGCCTCACCAGACGGCTAGCCAGACCGACTTGCTGTCCCGCCCGGAGGATTCATGACCCCGCCCACCGCCTCTCATGATCCGTACGCGGAGCCGTACGAGGACGAGGGCGACCAGCCGCTGGTACGTCCGTACGCGATGACCGGCGGCCGGACCCGGCCGCGCTACCAGCTCGCCATCGAGGCCCTGATCAGCACCACGGCCGACCCGGCGGCGCTCATGGGACTGCTCCCCGAGCACCAGCGCATCTGCCACCTGTGCCGTGAGGTGAAGTCGGTCGCCGAGGTCTCGGCACTGCTCGCCATGCCGCTCGGGGTGGCCAGGATCCTCGTCGCGGACCTCGCCGAGGCCGGCCTGGTGGCCATCCACCAGCCGGGCGGCGACGAGAACAACGGCGGCGCTCCCGATGTGACGCTGCTCGAAAGGGTGCTCAGTGGACTTCGCAAGCTCTGACACGGGGCGGGCCACCACGTCCGCGAAGATCGTGGTGGCGGGTGGCTTCGGCGTGGGCAAGACCACGTTCGTCGGCGCGGTCTCCGAGATCAACCCGCTGCGTACCGAGGCCGTGATGACGTCCGCGTCAGCGGGCATCGACGACCTCACCCACACCGGGGACAAGACGACCACCACGGTCGCCATGGACTTCGGCCGCATCACGCTCGACCAGGACCTGATCCTGTACCTCTTCGGTACGCCCGGTCAGGACCGCTTCTGGTTCATGTGGGACGACCTGGTCCGCGGCGCCATCGGCGCGGTCGTCCTGGTCGACACCCGGCGTCTGGCCGACTGCTTCCCCGCGGTCGACTACTTCGAGAACAGCGGTCTGCCCTTCGTCGTGGCCCTCAACGGCTTCGACGGGCACCAGCCGTACGCTCCCGAGGAGGTCCGGGAGGCCCTGCAGATCGGGCCGGACGCGCCGATCATCACGACGGACGCCCGGCACCGCTCGGACGCCAAGAGCGCCCTGATCACCCTGGTCGAGCACGCCCTGATGGCACGTCTGCGGTAACGCCCCAGGGACGTGTCGACCAGCTCCCAAATCAACAGCGTCATACGGCAGTTGTCGTAGATGTCCCGGAGTCGGCTGTGGCCTTGGACACGGTCGGCCCCGGGGTTCATAACGTTTCGGCAGAGGAATCGGGTGGTACGGCCACGCGTGGTTGCCAACCGGTCTCGCTGCGCTCACAACGGCCCCGCCTTTTGGCGGGGCTCGCTCTTTATGACCGTTTTATCTGGGGCTTACATCACGCGGAATCCGTGCGTACCACTGTTTGGAGGTGTGCAGGCCGTCGTGCTGGAATGCCTGAACTGCCCAATAGTCAATGACGTACTCACTAGTCGATGACGTACTGGGCTCTGAGAGACTGCGGCACAACCTAGGTGCCGACCCCTCCGAGAGGTTGTTGGTCGAGTGAGGCGAAGCAAGAACGGTCCCGAGCCGTCGGCCCGGGGCAACTTCACCCCGCCGCCGCGCGGAGCGGCGTCCGCCCCTGTGCCCGGTCCGGAGCCGACGGCCGCGCCGCCGTCGGGTGGCGGCCGGTTCTCCCCGCGCAACTGGCGGGTGCCCACCCGGCTGAACGCGATCCTGCTCATACCCGTGATCGTCGGCCTTGTCATGGGCGGCTTCCAGGTCAAGAGCTCGATCGACACCTGGCGGGAGGCCGAGGACGCGGAGAACACCGCGCGTCTGGTGCGGGCCGCTCTCACCTACGCCGACGCCCTCTACAACGAGCGCGACAACACCGCCGCCCCCTTGCTGAGCGGCGAGGGCCAGGACAACGCCACGGTCGTCGCCACCCGCAAGAAGACCGACGAGGCCGCGGACGCCTTCAACGAGGCCGCCAAGAACATGCCGCAGAAGGCGGGCCTCGAGCGCCGCCTGAAGCTGTTCCGGGACGGCGAGGGCGGCCTCCAGACGCTGCGCGCGGGCGCCTACACCTCCTCCAAGTTCACCGGTGTGAAGACCGAGGAGGGCTACACCCAGGTCGCGCACCCGCTGACGGAGTTCGCCAACGAGCTCGGCCTCGGCACCGGCAACATCACCAGCTACGGCCGTACCGTCTACGCCATCGAGCTCACCAAGGCGGCCCTGTCGCTGCAGCGCTCCATCGGCATGCATCTGCTGATCAAGCCCGGCCCGGGTCTGAGCAGCTTCGCCAGCCAGAAGGTCGCCCTCTCCTCGTACGCGTACCTGGAGGGCATCGCCGTCGAGGAGTACATCGGCGGTGGCACCGAGGCCGACGCGGCGAAGCTCGACGCGGCCAAGAAGCAGATCCAGACGGACGGAGCGGCGCTGGCCAAGGAGGCCGCCGCCAAGGACCCGGACTACGTCCCGCCGCCGTCCAGCTCGACGCAAATGGTCTCCAGCATCGCCCAGCTGCCGTCGATGGACGAAAGCGCCCGTGCGGCCCTCGCCAAGGGCGGCATCACCGCCGAGAACTGGTGGGCGGTCAACACCCTCAAGTACAACGCGTACCGGCAGATCGAGACCGACCTGGCCGACACCGCGGTGAACGAGGCCGCGAGCATCGCCGACACCGCCAAGCGCGACGCCTTCATCGTGGGTGCCGCCGTCGTGGTCGCCCTGCTCCTCGCGTTCATCCTGGCCGGCGCGGTCGCCCGGCAGATGTCCCGCGCGATGCGCCAGCTGCGCAACGCCGCCTTCGGTATCGCCGAGCAGCGTCTGCCGATGCTGGTCGACCAGCTCTCGCGCACCGACCCCGGCCGGGTCGACACCCGGGTCGCCCCGATCCCGATCACCACCAAGGACGAGATCGGCGAGGTCGCCCGCGCCTTCGACCAGGTCCACCGCGAGGCCGTACGACTCGCCTCCGAGCAGGCCCTGCTGCGGGGCAACATCAACGCGATCTTCACCAACCTGTCCCGGCGCAACCAGTCGCTGATCGAGGGCCAGCTGACCCTGATCACCGACCTGGAGAACAACGAGGCCGACCCGGACCAGCTGGAGAACCTGTTCCGCCTGGACCACCTCGCGACCCGTATGCGCCGCAACGGCGAGAACCTCCTGGTCCTCGCCGGCGAGGAGCCCGGCCGCCGCTGGGACCAGCCGGTCCCGCTGGTCGACGTGCTGCGCGCCGCCTCCTCCGAGGTGGAGCAGTACGAGCGTGTCGAGCTGTCCGGCGTCCCGGAGGCCGAGATCCACGGCCGCGCGGTCACCGACCTCGTGCACCTGCTCGCCGAGCTCCTCGAGAACGCCACCACGTTCTCCTCGCCGCAGACCAAGGTCCGCGTCACCGCGACCCGGCTGCCCGACGGCCGCATCATGATCGAGATCCACGACAAGGGCATCGGCCTCACCGCCGAGGACTTCGCGGACATCAACCACAAGCTGGCCAACCCGCCGACCGTGGACGCGGCGATCTCGCAGCGCATGGGCCTGTTCGTGGTCGGGCGCCTGTCCGACCGGCACGGCATCCGCGTCCAGCTGCGCCCCTCGGGCGAGCAGGCCGGTACCACCTCGCTGGTCATGCTGCCCGACGCGATCACCCATGGTGGTGGCGGCGAGCACCAGCCGGCCGGCGACGAGTTCACCGTCTCGCAGATCATGCCGGAGCAGCAGCAGTACCAGGGCGAGGACTTCAACAACGGTCTGCCCATGCGTACGGCGGCGGAGCTCGGCTTCGACGACAGCCGCTACTCCGAGGTCCCGGACGACATACGCGAGCTGGACCCGGTCGGCCGTTCCCTGATGCGCGAGGAGCGTCGCGCGGCCCTGGAGGCGCAGAGCCAGGACGAGCCGCCGGCCCTGCAGGGTCCGGACCCGTCGTACACCGAGGCGTTCGACGCCTCCCGCGCCGCCCCGCAGACCGGCTACGACAACAGCCGCAACGGCTACCCCGAGCAGCAGCCCGCCTCGTACGACCAGCAGACGTCGTACGAGGAGGCGCGGCAGGCGCCGTACGAGGAGCAGCGGCAGACGGCGTACGAGGAGCCGAACCGTCCGGCGTACGAGGAGCCGTACTTCGCGCAGAACGGCGGCCTGCCGCAGAACGACACCTTCTCCCCCGCCGGCGGCTACCCGGAGCCCTCCTATGCGGAGCCGGTCCAGGAGGAGCCCGCGGCGGTGCACGCCGCCGCCCCGGAGACCTTCTCGGGCTTCGAGGAGCGCCGCTACCAGGATGACTGGCCGCAGTCGGACGGTTACCGCAACGGCTACCCGGACCAGTACGCTCCGGAAGCGGAATCTGCGCAGGCCGCTGACGTGAGTGAGCGCGACCGCGTAGGCTTCGACCGTCCGGGGCCGGCCCCCGCCTCCGTGGGTCACGAGCTGACCGACGCCGGGCTCCCCCGCCGTGGCCTCACCGGAAGCGGCGCGAACGGCTCGAACGGCACGCGGAACGCGAACCAGGAGCCGTCGCCCTCAGCGCCGGAGAGCAACGGCGGCGGCGACAGCTGGCGCTCGGCCAACGACGCGCGGTGGCAGCAGGCCTCCCAGCTCCGGAAGCCCAAGGCGGGCGGGGTCACCTCCTCCGGTCTGCCGCGGCGGGTACCCAAGGCCAACCTGGTCGAGGGAGCCGCCGAAGCCACCCACCAGGGAGGCCCCTCGGTCTCCCGTGCTCCGGAGGACGTCCGGGGCAGGCTGAGCAACCTGCGTCGCGGTGTCCAGCGGGGCCGCAACGCAGGCAGTGAAACGAACGGTCAGGGCTTCGGTTCTGACAGCACCTACAACCAGGAGCGTTAGTGTGAGCCCGATGAGCCAGGCGGCGCAGAACCTGAACTGGTTGATCACCAACTTCGTGGACAACACCCCGGGGGTGTCCCACACGGTGGTGGTCTCCGCCGACGGACTCCTTCTGGCGATGTCCGAAGGCTTTCCTCGCGACCGAGCCGACCAGCTTGCGGCCGTCGCCTCCGGTCTGACCTCGCTGACCGCGGGTGCCTCGCGCATCTTCGAGGGCGGCGCGGTGAACCAGACGGTTGTGGAGATGGAGCGGGGATTCCTCTTCATCATGTCCGTGTCCGACGGTTCTTCCCTCGCGGTTCTCGCACATCCGGAGGCCGACATCGGTCTCATCGGGTACGAGATGGCTCTGCTGGTGGACCGTGCAGGTTCGGTCCTGACGCCGGATCTGCGTGCCGAGCTCCAGGGCAGCCTGCTCAACTGACAGACAGACGGTGCGTTTTGGCGTCCCGGGGCCGTAAGGTTTCGGGACGCGGCTCCACACAGCGTGATGGGTGCCCCGGCACAGTCGGAGGAGGAGAGAAAGTGGCAACACCCCCAGGTGGTTCATCTGGCAATTGGTCGTACGGCCCTGGCCAGGGTCAGAACGACGGTTCTCAGAACCCGAACCGCTACAACTTCCCCTCCGCACCCAGCCAGCGGCGCCAGCAGCCGTACGCCCCCCAGGGGCCCGGGCCGTCGCCGTACGACCAGCCGCCGGCCCCGCGCATCCAGCCCGTGCAGCCGCAGCGGCGCTCCGAGCCGGCGCCCGCCGGGGCGTCGAACAACCCCTTGGTGCGTCCGTACGCCATGACCGGCGGCCGGACTCGCCCGCGCTACCAGCTCGCCATCGAGGCGCTGGTGCACACCACCGCACAGCCGCACCAGATGCAGGGCCAGTTGCCCGAGCATCAGCGGATCTGCAATCTCTGCCGAGAGATCAAGTCGGTAGCCGAGATCTCGGCGTTGCTGACCATTCCCCTCGGCGTGGCCAGGATCCTCGTCGCCGACTTGGCGGAGGCGGGCCTGGTCGCCATCCATCAGCCCGGCGGCGACGAGAGCGCCGGCGGCCAGCCAGACGTGACACTGCTCGAAAGGGTGCTCAGTGGACTTCGCAAGCTCTAGCGGCGGTCCTTCCCGCTCCACCACCTCGGCGAAGATCGTGGTGGCGGGTGGCTTCGGCGTGGGCAAGACCACGTTCGTCGGGGCCGTCTCGGAGATCAACCCGCTGCGTACCGAGGCCGTGATGACGTCCGCGTCAGCGGGCATCGACGACCTCACCCACACCGGGGACAAGACGACCACCACGGTCGCCATGGACTTCGGCCGCATCACCCTGGACCAGGACCTGATCCTGTACCTCTTCGGTACACCCGGCCAGGACCGCTTCTGGTTCATGTGGGACGACCTGGTCCGCGGCGCCATCGGCGCGATCGTCCTCGTCGACACGAGGCGCCTTGCCGACTGCTTCCCGGCTGTCGACTACTTCGAGAACTCGGGGCTTCCCTTTGTGATCGCCCTGAACGGCTTCGACGGCCAGCAGCCGTACAACCCGGACGAGGTCCGGGAGGCTCTGCAGATCGGGCCGGACACGCCGATCATCACGACGGACGCGCGGCACCGGGCCGATGCGAAGTCTGCTCTTATCACGCTGGTCGAGCACGCTTTGATGGCTCGACTGCGGTAGGTGGTTCTTGCGGCTACCGGGCTGCCACGGACGGTTGTATGCCGTCTGCGGCAGCCCTTTGGCTTGTCGCGCAGTTCCCCGCGCCCCTGAACAACGCCTAGGGCCCCCTCTCTTGCGAGAGGGGGCCCTAGGCGTCGTGTCCGGGCTCAGTGCCAGCTGTGCGGGGCTCGGAAGCCGCCCTCGCGCTCCAGGCGGCGCCAGCCGGCCTTGGGGCGGCCTCGGTGGGCCGGGGCCTCGGAGGGCTGGGCCGCGGCGCGAGCCAGCAGGATCGCCGTGATGGCGGCGACTTCCTCGGGCTCGGCGTGGCCCTTCTCGACGCGGATGTCAGGGGTGCTCATAGGTCACAGTCTCCGTGAGAGAGGTTTCCGCGAGGGTGTCGCGGAGGGTCCGCGGGGTTACTGCGGAGGGTTGCCGTGCTTGCGGGAGGGCAGATCGGCGTGCTTCGACTGGAGCATCGCCAGGGACCGGATCAGGACCTCGCGGGTTTCCGCCGGGTCGATCACGTCGTCCACCAGGCCACGCTCCGCCGCGTAGTACGGGTGCATGAGCTCGGACTTGTACTCCTTGACCATGCGGGCCCGCATGGCCTCGGGGTCCTCGGCCTCGGCGATCTGGCGCCGGAAGATGACGTTGGCGGCACCTTCGGCGCCCATCACCGCGATCTCGTTCGTCGGCCAGGCGTAGGTGAGGTCGGCGCCGATGGACTGGCTGTCCATGACGATGTAGGCCCCTCCGTACGCCTTGCGCAGGATCAGGGAGATCCGCGGCACGGTGGCGTTGCAGTAGGCGTACAGCAGCTTGGCGCCGTGGCGGATGATTCCGCCGTGCTCCTGGTCGACACCCGGGAGGAACCCGGGGACGTCCAGGAAAGTGACGATCGGGATGTTAAAAGCGTCACACATCTGGACAAAGCGTGCAGCTTTTTCCGATGCCTCGATGTCCAGGACGCCGGCGAGCGTCGAGGGCTGGTTGGCCACGATGCCGACGACCTGGCCGTCCAGGCGGGCCAGCGCACAGATGATGTTGCGGGCCCAGCGCTCGTGGACCTCCAGGTAGTCGCCGTCGTCGACGATCTCCTCGATGACCTTGGTCATGTCGTACGGCCGGTTGCCGTCCGCCGGGACCAGGTCGAGCAGTACGTCACCGCGCCGGTCGGCCGCGTCGGTGGACTCCACCCGCGGCGGGTTCTCCCGGTTGTTCTGCGGGAGCATCGACAGCAGGTAGCGCACCTCGGCGAGGCACGTCTCCTCGTCGTCGTAGGCGAAGTGGCAGACACCGGACGTCTCGGCGTGCACATCGGCGCCGCCGAGGCCGTTCTGGGTGATCTCCTCGCCCGTCACGGCCTTCACCACGTCCGGCCCCGTGATGAACATCTGGGAGGTCTCGCGGACCATGAAGACGAAGTCGGTGAGGGCGGGGCTGTAGGCCGCACCGCCCGCGCACGGGCCGAGCATCACCGAGATCTGCGGGATGACGCCCGACGCCTTGGTGTTGCGCTGGAAGATGCCGCCGTAGCCCGCGAGGGCGCTCACACCCTCCTGGATACGGGCGCCCGCGCCGTCGTTCAGCGACACCAGCGGCGCCCCGGCCGCGATGGCCATGTCCATGATCTTGTGGATCTTCGTGGCGTGGGCCTCGCCCAGTGCGCCGCCGAAGATGCGGAAGTCGTGGGCGTAGACGAAGACCGTACGGCCCTCCACCGTGCCCCAGCCGGTGATGACACCGTCGGTGTACGGCTTCTTGGCCTCCAGGCCGAACCCCGTCGCCCGGTGCCGGCGCAGCTGCTCGACCTCCTGGAAGGACCCCGGGTCGAGGAGCAGCTCGATGCGCTCCCGTGCGGTCAGCTTGCCCTTGGCGTGCTGCGCCTCGGTCGCCTTCTCGCTGGGGCCGGCCAGGGCCGTCGCACGGATCTCGTGCAGCTCGGCCACCCGCCCGCGCGCGTCCGTCGGCTCACCCGTCGACTCACTCGGCGCCTCATCCAAAACGGTCATGTAGCGACCATACGAACACCCGCGAGAAAAGCGAGCCGTCGACTCCTCACAGTCTCCGGCCCGTTTTCCTGGTGCGACCGAACAGAACCCTGGAAGCATGCAGGCGTTCTGACTGCTCAGGGGGCCTGCCCCTTGTAGGGGTCGTACAAAGTCAGAGTGTGAGAGCCACCTCACATCGGTGGGTGGCGCATGCCGTCCCCGGGGTGATGCGCAGGTGCAGCAGGCGGCCGGTGGCAAGCACCTCGACCGTGTCGTCGGCCCGCACGACCGAGCGCACGGGCCGGTTCCAGACGATCTCCAGCGGTTCGCCCGAACGGGGTGGCTCGGCCACGCAGAGAGTAGCGGTACGACCGCTGCGGCGGACCAGCACGCTCGCTCCCGCCGACGCGGTGAGCGGGCCCGCGGTGCCGGCCCGCCAGAAGTTCGCGGCGGTCAGGCCCAGGCTGCCGACACGGACCGCCTGGCACCCGCTGTCGTCGGCCAGGACCGACAGCCAGTGCCGGTCGGCGGCGCGGGCGGCGACAGTGCTGCGGGAGGCGCCGGGCATGAGGACATAGGCGTACGAGGCGTCCACGGGGTCGGTGCCGTGGTCGAGCCAGAGGGTCTGCCAGCGCCGGGTGCGCCGTTCGGTCGTACTGGAGGTGTTGATGTCGGACCAGGCGCCGGTGCGGTCCTCGCGCAGGGTGCGCAGGCCCTCGGGGACGAGCCAGCCCCCGTGCCCCTCCAGATGGGCCCAGCCCCGCCCCCGTACGAAGGACTGCGTGCCGCTCTCCCCCAGGTTGCGGTTGTCGACGACCGTCTCGACCGGCACGCCGTCGGTACAGGTGATGCCCGCGCCGAGGCAGATCACCGCGTCCGCCACGCAGAACCACGACTTGCGGGCCTGCAGCGTCGATCCCACTCCCTTCAGGTGCTGGCCGATCGCCGCGTACTCGCCGTCGGTCGTGCCGCCGACCCAGCGGACGTCCGGCTTGGGCTCGCCCCACTCGCCGCCGGCCCGGTCGGCCAGGCGCCTGGTGGAGACGGTCGTACCGGGGAGGCGGTACCAGTCGACGGTGGGCCAGTACCAGTCCGTGTACTGGTCGCTGCGGCCCTTTGCCCACCAGGAGAGCATTCCCGCGCCGGTGTGCCAGCCGCGCGGGTTCTCGCCGTTGCCGCATTCGTAGGCGGCGATCCGGTCGCTGGCCATGGCGATGTTCGCGACGAAGCCGGGGCGGCGGTGGACGGCTCTGTCCATGGCGGCGAAGAGCGTGTGCCCGACGGGTTCGGGGGCGGCCGGGACGGGGGAGGCGGCCACCGCGTGCAGCCGGGCGAGGTCGGCCACGCCGAACTGGCGTGCCGTCAGGATCGGTGTGACCGTGTCCCGTTCGATCCAGCCCTTCACCAGGCCGTGCCAGCGGGTCCGCTCCTCCTCGCTCGCCCCGCCCGCGAGCAGCGCGATGGCGGCGATGATCCCCTGGCCGTGGAAGTGGTCGCCGCGCATGACGTGGCGGTCGTCGCTCCTGAGGTGACCGCGGCTGATCGCACGGCCGTTGACACTGTCCATCACCAGCCCGTCGTGGATCAGCGGGGCGTAGGCGTGCTCGACACTGTCCAGGACGGTCTGCCGGTGCGGGTCGGTCACCTCCCACTCGGAGCCGGCGAGCAGGGCGAAGAGGCGGCCGAGACCGTCGAGCATGACCTGGCCGTAGGTGCCGGAGTAGGCGACCCAGGTGTGCTGGACGAAGGAGCCGTCGGCGTAGAGGCCGTCTCCCTTCGTGACGTACGGGAAGACCGGCGAGAGGGCGTCCCGGGCGAGGGCGATCCGGTCGGGGGCCCTGCCGAGGATGCCGCGCAGGGCCACGGAGCGGCACAGGTCGACGCGGTTGGCGCCGGTGGAGGTGCCGGAGTAGTCGGTGAGCATGGTGTCGGGGATGAAGTGGTCGACGGCGGCGCAGGTCGCGGCCCTCTGGGCGTCCGTGAGGTGGTCGTGGAGGGCGGCCGTGGTGTCCATGAGGAGGCGGGGGCTGCCGATCTGCCATTCCCACCAGTTGCCGTACCGGGTGGTGGTGGTGTTGTAGACGGTGGCGCAGAGGTGGTCGAGGCCGCGGAGGACGTCCGCGAGCAGGGTCTCGTCCCCGGTCGAGCCGGTGCCCTGCTGGACGTAGGCCTGGGTCATGGTCCACAGGCGGCTGTAGCTCTGGGTGATACCGCTCGGGGGGTCGTAGGGGAGGCCGGTCCAGAGGGAGGTGGGCGTCGGGGCCATGGTGGCGCGGAAGCCGCGGGCGAGTTCGCCGGTCTCGGCGAGACGGGAGGCGTACGGCTCCGCCGCCGGGTCGTATCCGGTGCCGAGGGCGAGGTCGAGCCAGCGCCGGCGGAGAGTTTCGTAGGGGTCGGGCGCGTCGGCGCGGGCGGGCGGGGCGGCGGTGGCGAGGAGCGCCGCCGCGAGTAAGACGGCTCTGCGAGTGGGGCGTACGGGGGCTCTGCGCTGCGGGTTCATACCGGGGCATGTACCACCGCGGGGCAATCACGCCAACACTGCGCGGATGATGTTGAAACCTGTATGGAATAGGTCTACGGTCGTTCGCGTTGAGTGGTTCAACGTTCAACATCCTCACTTCAAGGAGCCACGTCATGACGAACACCGACCTGACCGCGCTGACCGGCGACTACACGATCGACGCCGCCCACTCCACAATCGGCTTCACCGTGCGTCACGCCATGGTCACCAACGTCAAGGGCAAGTTCGACGAGTTCAGCGGCTCGCTGCACCTGGACGGCAGCAACCCGTCCGCGTCGACGGCCTCCATCGACGTCAAGATGGACAGCATCGATACCGGGTCCGAGGACCGTGACGGGCACCTCAAGAGCGCGGACTTCTTCAAGATCGACGAGTTCCCGACGATGACCTTCCGCTCCACCAAGGCGGAGGCGCTCGGCGACGAGGACTACCGCATCACCGGCGACCTGACGATCCTCGGCACCACCAAGCCGCTCACCATCGACCTGGAGTTCAACGGCGCCGCGAAGGACCCCTTCGGCAACGAGCGCGTGGGCTTCGAGGGCAAGGCCGAGATCAAGCGCTCCGAGTGGGGCCTGACCTGGAACGCGGCCCTGGAGACCGGTGGCGTCCTGATCTCCGACAAGATCAAGCTGAACTTCGACATCTCCGCGATTCGGAACGCCTGACCCCGTCGCCGCGGACCTCGGTGATCAGCTGCCGTGAGGTGCGGCGGGTCTCATACAGTCTTCCGCGGGTCCGGTGCGTCTGTGCATCGGACCCGCGGTTTCGCCCGTGGACCTTCGCTCAGAAGCCGCCGCCCCCGAAGTCCCCTCCCCCGCCGCCGAAATCGCCACCGCCTCCGAAGTCCCCGCCCCCACCGAAGTCTCCGAAGTCCCCGGAGTCGAAGTCCGAGCCGGACAGGTCGCCGCCCTCGTAACCGCCGCCGAAGTCGCCGTAACCGGAGCCGTAGTCGGCCGCGTAGGCGGGCGTGGCCATCATGCTGCCGAGGACCGTGCCGACCAGCAGCCCGGGGAGGAGACCGCCGCCGAAGTAGCCGCCGGCCCAGGGGCCGTAGGCCGGGCCCGCGTCCCAGTAGGGACGGCGGCCCTGGTCGGTGTCGACCTCGCGCATCACCGGGTCGCGGCCGTCGGCCAGGCGGGTGGCGTCCGCGGCGCAGACCGGGACCTCGCGCGGGGCACCGCCCGGTGGCGTCCAGGTGGCGTCGGTGACGGAGGGACCGTGGCGGGGGTCGAAGAAGCAGGGGACCCGGCGCTCGGGCAGCGGCCGGCGTTCGCGGCGCGCCGCGAGCTGGGCCAGCGAGAAGCGGCCGTCCTCCAGGGCCTGGGTGACCGCCCGCACGTCCTCGGGTCTGGTGGCCGCCCCCATGAAGGACTTCGCCTGCTCGTACGCGTCCAGCGCCCGCTCGTAGTCCGCGCGCATCGCGTCGTCGGCGCCCGCCTCGGCGGGGTGGAAGTCCAGTCGGTCCAGTTCCTCGCCGAACGCCGTGATGTCCTCGTCCACCACCACGCGCAGCTTCTCCAGCGCGGCCCGCTGCTCCTCCGCGTGCCGGCGCCGGTTGCGCCGCACCAGCGTGTAGGCGCCCGCGCCGCCCACCACGAGCACCGCGCCGACCGTGATCAGTGCCGTGCCCGACACCCCGCCGCCGTCGTCCGCCGAGTGCCAGGTCGAGGGGGCCGAGCCGCCCATGTTGGTGACCGCGGCGGCGGTGAAGTCGTTCAGCTGGGCGCGGGTGTCCTCGCCCTGGACGGTCGTGACCAGGTTCCGTACGGCCGCCTTCGGCAGGACCGAGGAGTCGGCCCGGGCGTCGAAGGCGTCGCCGAGGCGGACCGCGTAGACGCCCGTGATCCCGGTCGCCGTGCGCAACTTGGTGAACAGGTCCTGCTTCGGGTAGTCGACGGGCAGCACCGCGACGAACAGCGGCCTGTCCGCCTTGGTGATCCGGTCCGC
The DNA here is from genome assembly GCF_040607335.1 of Streptomyces sp. NPDC005303. Taxonomy (NCBI): domain Bacteria; kingdom Bacillati; phylum Actinomycetota; class Actinomycetes; order Kitasatosporales; family Streptomycetaceae; genus Streptomyces; species Streptomyces sp. NPDC005303. Next base: position 239,876 of record NZ_JBEXGM010000007.1, read on the forward strand.
CAGGGCGTCCGCGTCCTTGGCGGACAGCTGGGCCGCGGCGGCCGGATCGACGTACACGGGATTCTTGCGGAGGGCCTGGCCGATGGCCGAGACGCTCGTGTCGGACGTCGAGGCGGTGGCGGTCGGGGCACCCTGCGACAGGACGACCAAAGCCGCGACCGCCAGGGCGAGAAGCAGCCCCGGAAGGCTTCGGGTCCGTACGGCGGCCTGCGCGCTGGCCTTCATACCTCGACGCTACCCGAAGCCTCCCGAAACCTGCCTCTTCGGCACCTCTCAGGCGGACCTGTACGCCAGAGCCAGCTTCGCCACCGCCTCTCCGTAGTGGCCGGTCAGCAGCAGGTGATCGGCGTCGGCGAAGGGCTTGGCGAAGCCCGCGGTGATCCCCTTGCGCTGGACGATCAGCCGGGCCTTCGTGACGAGGGCGCGGCCCGTCGCGTCGGCGCCCGCCCGTTCGGCGGCCCTGGCCGCGGCCCCCAGCGCCTCGAGCGTGGCCGCCCCGCCCTCCGGGACCTTGGTGAGCGTGGTCAGGCCCCAGCCGTACGGGAACTGCGGGTCGTACGACGGGTCGCCGACGTTGATCGGCAGCTGGCCCTGCGACCTGGGCCAGGTGACGGGGAGCTGCCCGGTGAAGGGCCGCCTGCCGTACAGGACGTCCGCGACGCCGTCGCCCTCGGTGCCCGGCAGCCAGGAGGCGACCAGGGCGTCGATCTCGCCCAGTTGGTCGCCGATGAGCTGGGGCCGCCCGGAGACGATCAGCACCGCGCACCTCATGGCCGCGCACACCTTGTCGACGGCGGCCCGGTCGGCGGCGGAGAGCGCCAGGTCATGGCCGTTGCCGACATCGCCGACACCCTCGGCGTACGGGGTCTCCCCCACGACGACCACGCCGACGTCGTAGCCGGTCGTCGGGGCGGAGGCGTCCTTGGAGTACGTCAGCGCGGTCGCGTTCTCGCGCATGGCCTCCAGGATCGTCGTACCGGGAGTGATGTCGCCGGAGGAGCCCTGCCAGGTGACGGTCCAGCCGCCGGACTGGTTGCCGATGTCGTCGGCGTCGGACCCGGCGACGTACACCTTCTGCGACTTCTTGAGCGGCAGCAGGCCCTGGTCGTTCTTCAGCAACACCTGCGATTCTGCGACCGCTTGACGCGCCACGGCCCGGTGCCCGGCGGAACCGATCTTCGAGGCGCCGCTCGTGTCGGCGTACGGCTTCTCGAAGAGCCCCAGCCTGAACTTCTGCGTGAGGATGCGGGACACCGCGTCGTCGATCCGCCGCTCACTGACCCGCCCGGCCCGCACCTCCGCCATGAGCGCGGTGCGGAAGTCCTTGTAGGCGTACGGGGCCATGACCATGTCGACACCGGCGTTGACGGAGGTCCGGACGTCCGAGGCGTAGTCCCCGGGGATCTGGTCGATGCCGTTCCAGTCGCTGATCACGAAGCCGTCGAAGCCGAGCCTGTTCTTCAGGACACCGTTGATCATGTCGGCGCGGGCGTGCATCTTCACCGGGCCCAGGCCGTCGCCGACGACGTCGAGCGAGGAGTACGACGGCATGACCGTGCCGACGCCACGGTCCACCGCGCTCTTGTACGGGGCGAGGTGGATCGCCTCCAGCTGCTTCCGGGTGACCGTGGTGACGCCCTGGTCGATGGTGTAGGTGCCGGTGGTGGAGGAGCCGTACGCGGTGCCGCCGTCTCCGACGAAGTGCTTGGCGGTGGCGAGGACCTTGTCGTCGTCCTTCAAGTCCCTTCCGTCGCGGGCTCCTTGGAGGCCCTGGATGACAGTCTCCATGGACTCCACGAGGGCCGGGTCCTCACCGAAGGACTCGTAGGAACGGCCCCAGCGTTCGTCGCGGGTCACACAGAGGCAGGGCGCGAAGTCCCAGGGGATGCCGGTGGCCCGGACCTCGGCGGCGGTCACCGCTCCGGTGCGCTGGGCGAGTTGGGGGTCGCGGGTGGCACCGATGCCGATGTTGTGGGGCATGACGGTGGCGCCGACCAGGTTGTTGTGGCCGTGGACGGCGTCTACGCCGTAGATGAGCGGGATCTGGAACCGGGTTGCCCGCGACCGGAGTTGGAAGGAGTCGATCATCCTCGCCCACGCCTCGGGGGTGTTGGGCGTGGGTGTCGAGCCGCCGCCGGAGAGCAGCGAGCCGAGGTCTTCGGCGGTGATGTCGGCCCCGGCCCCGACGGCTCCGCGCTCGGCCTGGGTCATCTGGCCGGTCTTCTCCTCCAGGGACATCCGGGAGAGGAGGTCGGCGACGCGCTTCTTCACCGGCAACTTGTCGTTCAGATACGGCAGCCCGTGCGCGTCGATGACGACCTGCGGGGTCTCGGCGGGGGCCTTGGCGCCGGTGACGGTGAGCTTGAGGGGGACGGTCTCGGCGGTCTCGGCGGCGGCCTTGTCCTTGAGGGTGTGGACCCGGATGGTCCGGGTGGTGCCGGAGGTGGTGCCCGCGGGGAAGGTGAACTCGCCCTTGAGGGAGGTGTAGTCGGAGTCGGAGGCGGTGCCGCCGGCCGTTTCGTAGGCGACGGTCACGGGCTCGTCGATCGGCGCGGAGCCGGTGGTGGCGACGGTGACCTTCACGGTGGCGGTGCCGCCCTCGTCGACCGGGTACACGGCGGAGTCGGTGAGCACCGAGGCGCGCAGTGACTGGTCGGCCCTGCCGTACAACTCGACGCCGTCCATGGCGAATCGGCCGGGCGTGCCGACGGGGAGGGTGACCGCGTAGCCCCACATGCCGGTGAGCCCGAGGACGTGGTCGATCCCTCCGACGGGCTGGTAGTCGGTCCGGTACACGAAGTCCGTGAAGGGGATCTCGATCTGCTTCCAGCCGGTGAAGTCGTCGGTGAAGGACGTGGTCCACAGCTCGGAGGCCTCGCCGTTCGCGCCGCCGTCCTTGAGCTCGAAGGCGACCTTCTTGCCGTTGTCCTGACCGTCCCACCAGAAGCGGATGCCCTTGTGGGCGGACCAGTCGTGGGCGGGGGCGTTCGCGGCGAAGTCGTGGGTGAAGCCGCCGTAGCCGCTGATGTCGTAGGTGCCGGTGAGTACCTTCGCGCCCTCGGGCGCGTCGGGTCCGGCGGTCAGCTGCAGCGCGGGCGGGTCGTCGCTGTCGCCGCCCCAGGTGAAGATGCCCTCCGCGGGCTGGGCGGCGAAGGGGACCTCGCCCTCGAAGCGGTCGACGGGGACGGGGGCCGGGTCGTCGGCCGCTCGGGCGACGGCGAGGGGCAACAGGGCGGTGAGCAGGGCGGTGGAGACGAGCAGGGCAGTTCTTCGCATGACCTTCCCTCAACTCTCTTGTCTCACAAATGGCTTAGTTCACCTCGTGAGCCAACTGGTGACCCGAGGGACCGTCAAGACGTCCGACAGCCACGGAACTCACACCACACGACTTTGCCCGGCTCGCGGTTCCGCACGCCCCAGTCGTCGGACAGCGCGGCGACCAGCAGAAGCCCACGGCCGCGCTCGGACTCCGGCGCGACGTCCGGGGTGCGGATCTCACCAGGACCGCTGTCCTGGACCTCGACGCGGAGGACAGCACCGGTGTCGAGACTCAGGTCCAGCCGGAAGCAGCGGCCCGGCGGGACGCCGTGCAGGAGGGCGTTGGCGGCGAGTTCGCTCACACAGAGCAGTACGTCGTCGCCGCGTCGGGTCAGGCCCCAGTCGGCGAGCGTGATGCGCGTGAGATCGCGGGCCACGGCCACTGACCTGCGGTCGCGGGGGTACAGGGCGGTGCGGGCGTGGAGGAGTTGGGGTTGGGTGTTCACGGGGCGACTGTCACAGGGAGTGTTTATCTTGGAGCAGTGAGTGAGGTCGTAGTTCTGATTGCTACGACCTCGCTACGAGGAATTCGCGTGCGCGCGGGGGAAAGGGACAGCCATGCAAACGGCCAAGAAGAAGCCCGGGAAAGGCAGTTCGTGGCGTGCGGTGGGGGCGGTGCTCGCGCACTACCGGAAGCAGGCCCGGCTGACTCAGGAGCAGTTCGCCGAGATGGCGGCGATCAGCGTGGACCTGGTGAGGTCCATCGAGCAGGGGCGGCTCACACTGCAGCCGGACCGGGCTGAGCAGTTCGATGAGCTGCTGGGTACGGGCGGGGTGTTGGCCGTGTTCGTTGCCGAGATTCCGGTGCGGGAGAGGGTGGTGCAGTTCGCGCAGTCGTTGGTGGATCATGAGCAGGAGGCGGTCAGCATCCTCTCGTACCAGAGCCAGGCGATTCCCGGACTGCTTCAGACCCGTGACTACTGCCGGGCCGTCTTCGACTACCGGTACCCGGCCATCGGCAGCGAGACGGCCGAGCAGTGGGTGAGTGCCCGTATGGAACGGCAGTTGGTCTTCGAGCGCGAGCGGCCTCCCGTATGTCACTTCATCATCGAGGAGAGCATTCTTCGACGGCAGGTCGGCGGTCCGGAGGTGATGCGGGAGCAGTACCGCCGGATTCTGGAGATCACCGAGCCCGTCCACATGAGCTTTCAGATCATGCCTATGGATCGGGCACCGCACGCCTGCCTTGACGGCCCCATGGTGCTGCTGGAGACACCCGAACACGAGCCGCTCGTCTACCTGGAGGTCCAGCGCGCCAGCTTCCTCGTCGATGCTCCAGATGAGGTCAGCGACTATCACCTCCAGTATGGAATGCTGCGGTCACAGGCACTCTCAACTGGCGAGAGCGCGCGCCTCTTGCACGGATTGCTAGGAGACTGATGAGCACCGCACTCCAGTGGTTCAAGTCCAGCTACAGCGGCAGCCAGGGCGGCGACTGCGTCGAGGTTTCCGCCCACCCCCTCGCCGTCCACATCCGCGACTCCAAGAACACCGGCCCCAACCTCACCGTCGCACCCGGCACTTGGAGCGCATTCCTCGGGCTCGCCCGGCAGGACGGGCACGTCTAGCACCGCCGACCTGCCGCCCCCGCGTCGGACCCTCGACGCCGAACGGGCCGATGTGCACGGCCCGTTCGGTGGGAGCTACGACCGCCTCGGCCTACTCGGCGGGCTCGACCCCGGCCCGGAGCAGACCGTAGGTGTACGCGTCCTCCAGGGCCTGCCAGGACGCCGCGATCACGTTCTCCGCGACGCCCACCGTCGACCATTCGCCCGTGCCGTCCGACGTGGAGATCAGGACGCGGGTGGTGGACTGGGTGCCGTGGACGCCCTCCAGGATGCGGACCTTGTAGTCGACGAGGTCGAGCTTGGCGAGCTGGGGGTAGATCTTCTCCAGGGCCACGCGCAGGGTGCGGTCGAGGGCGTTGACCGGGCCGTTGCCCTCCGCCGTGGCGACGATGCGCTCGCCCTTGGCGAAGAGCTTGACCGTGGCCTCGTTGGCGTGGGTGCCGTCGGGGCGGTCCTCCACGATCGCGCGCCAGGACTCGACCCCGAAGTACTTCAGGGGCTTGCCCTGGACCTCGGCGCGCAGGAGGAGTTCGAAGGAGGCGTCGGCGGCCTCGTACGTGTAGCCCTTGAGTTCGCGTTCCTTGACGCGCTCGACGACCCGGCCGACCAGTTCGCGGTCGCCGCCGAGGTCGATGCCGAGCTCCTTGCCCTTGAGCTCGATCGAGGCGCGGCCCGCCATGTCGGAGACCAGCATCCGCATGGTGTTGCCGACCTGCTCGGGGTCGATGTGCTGGTAGAGGTCGGGGTCGACCTTGATCGCGGAGGCGTGCAGCCCTGCCTTGTGGGCGAAGGCCGAGACGCCGACGTAGGGCTGGTGGGTGGAGGGGGTGAGGTTGACGACCTCGGCGATGGCGTGCGAGATGCGGGTCATCTCGCGCAGCCTGCCCTCCGGGAGGACCTTCTTGCCGTACTTCAGCTCCAGGGCGGCGACGACCGGGAAGAGGTTCGCGTTGCCGACGCGCTCGCCGTAGCCGTTCGCCGTGCACTGGACGTGGGTCGCGCCCGCGTCGACGGCGGCGAGGGTGTTGGCGACCGCGCAGCCCGTGTCGTCCTGGGTGTGGATGCCGAGCCGGGCGCCGGTGTCGGCGAGGACGGTGGCGACGACGGCCTGGATCTGGGCCGGGAGCATGCCGCCGTTGGTGTCGCAGAGGATGACGACGGAGGCGCCGGCCTCGGACGCGGCCCGTACGACGGCCTTCGCGTACTCCGGGTTCGCGCGGTAGCCGTCGAAGAAGTGCTCGCAGTCGACGAAGACGCGGCGGCCCTGCTCCTTCAGGAAGGACACCGTGTCGCGGACCATCTCCAGGTTCTCGTCCAGGGTGGTCCTGAGCGCCAGCTCGACGTGCCGGTCGTGCGACTTGGCGACCAGGGTGATCACCTCGGCGCCGGAGTCCAGGAGGGCCTTGACCTGCGGGTCCTCCGAGGCCTTCGCACCCGCCCGGCGGGTCGCGCCGAAGGCGACGAGCTGGGCGTGCTTGAAGTCGATCTCCTGGCGGGCGCGGGCGAAGAACTCGGTGTCCCGCGGGTTGGCGCCGGGCCAGCCGCCCTCGATGAAGCCCACGCCGAAGTCGTCCAGGTGCCGTGCGATGGCCAGCTTGTCCGCGACGGTGAGGTTGATGCCCTCCCGCTGAGCGCCGTCGCGCAGGGTGGTGTCGAAGACGTGGAACTGATCGTCGAGCTCGCTGGTTGCGGTCATGGTCTCAAGGCTCCTGAGGATTGGATCTCGGTCGTACCGGAATGACCGGCTCCACCGCCTCCACATACTCCCTCGCGCTCTCGCTTCTGGCTGAGGGTGGGCCAGAAAAAGCGAAAAACCCCTCGCGGGTGCGAGAGGTCTGCGCGCGGGTCGAAGACGACGGTGTCCGCCCGTACCTGGTCGTACGTGACGGTCACTGCGGACCGGCGCGCCTGCTGCCAATAATCATGGCGAACGAGAGCACGGGGGCAGTCTGGCACAGACCGCCCCCGTGCTCACCCTCCGTCTCAGGATGCGAGCACTCTGGTGGTCATCGCAGGTGCCGTACGAAAACGTCGGCGCCGTCGTTGGTGTCGCCGGCCGGGATCAGCGTCGGGTCGGAGGACCGGAAGAGGATCCGGCGGGCCCCGTCGGAGATCCGGCCCGGCAGGACGTCGGCCGTCGCGGTGCCGCCGGTGGTGTCGGGGGTGACGAGAGTGGTGGTGCCCTTCCTCAGGTCCCGCAGATAGACGGGATACTCCTTGCCGTACCGGCTGCCGGGCTCGGTCACCTCCGACGTGAAGGTGAGGTAGCGGCCGTCGGCGCTGATCGCCGCGCCCCGGGTGTAGACCTCGCCGGGGCCGCCCTGGGTGCCGTGGATGCGCTGGTTGGTGCCGGTGCGCAGGGTGTGCACGAACACGTTCCAACTCGCGTCGGTGTCGCCGGGGACCAGGTGGGTGTCCCGGGACTCGAAGACGACCGTGCGGCCGTCGCCGCTGATGGACGGGTTCAGCGACTCCTTCTCGGTCTGCGAGCCGTCGTAGGAGCGGTCGATCTGGGTGTGCTCGCCCGTGCGGCGGTCGTACATCCAGACGTCGCCCCAGTCGTCGCCGCGCGGGCCGTTGGCGTAGTTGTACTGGTAGACGATCCGGCGCCCGTCGTCGCTGACCGTCGGCTGGAAGGCGTTGCGCGGCTCCCAGGTGGGCCGGGGGTGGCTGATGCGCTCGGTGGTGCCCTTGATGCGGTCGCGCAGGAAGACCACGCTGGTGTTCCCGGGGGTCTCCTGGAGCGTGTAGACGGCGTAGCGGCCGTTGGGGCTGACGGAGATCTCGCCGGGGCGCCCGGTGAAGCCCTGGGGAACGTCGATCCCGAACCCGACCCGCTTGCCCGCGTCGATGTCGGCGATCCACACCTCCGAGGAGTCCGGGCCGTACTCGGCGTAGACGTAGCGGCCGTCGTTCAGGACCGCCACCAGGCCGCCGAAGCCCGCGAAGCGGAGCTTGCCGGTGTGCGGGTCGCGCAGGTACATCCCGGCGTGTGCCACCTGGGGGTCGAGGTCATCGGCGTCCGAAGTCAGGGCGATGTGGCGGCCGTTGCGGCTGATGACGGCGGTGCGTGTGACGCCGTTGCCCGCCTTCCCCTCCGGGGTGACGCTGACCGGCTCGGTGTACGGGGCCCTGGGTGCGGCGCTCGCCGTGGGTCCCGTGAGTGCAGCGGTGGCGAGGGCCGCCAGGAGCGCGGCCGCGAGTCGTTTCCTGCTGTGCATGGTGGTTCCCCCGTGTTCGGTCGTCGTCATTGCACTGTCCTCAGGAACACGTCCGACACCCCGTTGGTGTCCCCCTCCACCAGATCGGGTGACGCCGACTCGAACGCGACGACCGTGCCGTCGGCGTTCACCGAGGGGTGTCCGGCCGGGAGGTCGTTGCGGCCGCCCCAGCGGTCGACGCTGATCAACTGGTGCCTGCCCGTGGTCAGTTCGAGCAGGTGGACGGAGTGGCCGGAGGTGTACGCCACCCGGGTGCCGTCTCCCGAGAGCGAGGGCTGGGTGCCGCCGACCCGGGTCATGGCGCCGGTGTCGAGGTCGCGCACGTAGGAGCCGTGGCCCCGCTGGTAGGCGACCTTGCGGCCGTCCGCACTGAGGGAGGGTGCCGTCCCGTGCGCCGCGGCCTTCTCCAGGGCTCCGGTGTCCAGGTCACGGACGTACACAGAGCCGCCCTGCTCGAAGGCGATGTACCGGCCGCTGTAGTCGAAGGACGGATTGCCCGCCGGCTCACCCGTGGGCGCGCTCACCACGTCGGTGGTACCGCCGTTGAACTTGAAGCGGTAGACGCGCGGTTGCGGGTCGGGGTCGGCGCCGGAGGCGGGCAGTGTCGCCGCGTAGGTGAGCCACTGGCAGGTGGGGTTCACCACGGGCTGCCCCATCCAGGTGAAGCGGACGCCCTGGTAGGTGCCCACCCGGGTCAGCTTGCCGACCGCGCGGTTGAGGATGTGGACGCCCGGGCCGCCGTCGGGGGCGTAGGGGGCCACATAGCCGACCTCGCGTCCGCTGTAACAGGGGGTGCCCTCGGACGACGGTTTCTGGCCGGTCGAGTTGACCTGCGAGACGCCGCTGGGGGTGTTCACGAAGACATCGCCCTCCGATGCGAAGGAGACGACCTTGTCCTGCCCCATCGCCGGGTCGTACGACGCCCCGGAGCGCTGCTGCCCGTCCCGGGTCGTGCTGATCCGCTCGGTGACGGACGGCATCGGCGCGGGATTTCTGCGCAGCTCGCCGGAGAAGACGAACACGTCGTCCTCCGCGTTGGTGTCGCCCGGCACCAGATGGGAGGCCGGCGAACTGAACGCCACCGCACGGCCCTTGGCGGCCAGCGCGCCGTCCATCACCTGGGCGTGCGACGGCAGAGCCGCCCCCCGTAGCCCGGTGCGCAGGTCACGCACCCGGGTGCCGTCCTCCCCGGCGACGACGGCGTACCGGCCGTCCGCCGTGGCCGAGAGCGGCCGCCCCTCGGCCACCCGCCGCGACCGGCCCGTGCGCAGGTCATGGACGTACAGGCCGCTCTGGGCGTCGAGGAGGACGCGGCGGCCGTCGGCGGTGATGCGGATCAGGGAGGCGGCGCCGAGGCCCGCGTCCACCTGGGTGCGCTCGCCGGTCCTGCGGTCCCTGACGTAGACGTCGGCCGGGTCCTCCTCGCTCTCGACGCGGAGACCGTACACGACCCGGTTGCCGTCGCCGCTGAGCGAGGCTCCGGCCTTCTGGCCCTCCTCGGCCGGTGAGACCAGTTCGTCCGTGCCGGTGGCTGTGTCGCGGACGTACAGGAGGCGGGTGTTCTCCGGGCCGTTGCGGTTGCCGACGGTGTACGCGACGTGCGTGCCGTCCGGGCTGATGGACTCCGCCCGGCCCAACTCGTCGAAGCCGGGCGGGTCCTCGGGCCACAGCTTCTCGGTACGGCCGGTGGCGCGGTCGTACAGGTACGGGGCCAGGAAACGGGTGCCCGCCGAGAAGGCGACACGGCTCCCGTCGGCGCTCGGCGCCGGTGAGCCGTAGAGGTAGCCGCTGCCGACATCGATCTTCGTGAGCCCGCCGTCGGCCACGTCCTTCACGAACAGGCACGGGGTGAAGTCCGCGCAGCCGAAGTTCGGTGCGGTGGACACGAACGCGACATGGCGGCCGTCGGCGCTGATCGCGGCGTCGTCCGAGGATCCGTCGGCCTGGCCGCCGTCGGCGGCGGTGCTCACGCGCGCGGTATGGGACTTGGTGCCGACACGGTCGAGGTGCGGTGCGGCGGAAGCGTGGGTGCCTGCTAACGCGACAAGCAGGGCCGCGCCCGAAAGGCACACGGCGGCTCTGGACATGTTCCCCCCTGTGGTGTCCAAGAACACTTGTGGTCCTTTCGAGGCAAACGCACCAGCGACCACAGGGTCAATCGGCCTTATTACGTACAACCCGGGCGGAAGGTCACGCGTCCGCGAGGAGGCTCTCGTCGAGGAACTCCTTCACGTGGCCGAGAATCATCCCCCGGTCCGTCCCGCGCAGCCCGATCGCCACATGGATGGAGAAACCGTCCAGGAGGGCACGCAGCCGGGACGCGAAACGGTCCGCGTCGACCGCGCGGAACTCGCCCCGCGAGGCGCCCTCCGCGAGCAGCGCGACCAGATCGCGGTGCCAGGCGCCCTCGATCGCGGCCTGCCGGTCGCGGGCGGACGCGTCGACGGCAGCGCTCTGCGAGCGGTTCCAGACCTCCAGCCAGAGGGTCCAGTGCGGATCGCGGTGGCCGCTCGGGACGTACAGGTCGACGTACGCGTCGAGGCGTTCGCGGGCGGTCGCCGTGCGTGTGAGCAGCCGGGCGCGCTCGGCGCCGAGCCGTCCCTCGCTCCACTCCAGGGTCTGGAGCAGCAGTTCGTCCTTGGATCGGAAGTAGTAGAGGAGGTGGCCGCTGCTCATGCCGACCTCGCGGCCGAGCGCGGCCATGGTGAGCTTCTCCAGGCCTCGCTCGGCGATCATCTCCATGGCCGCGGCGAGGACCTGCTCGCGGGGCGGGGCCTGTCTGCGGCCACCGGCCATGTGCCACTCCTCGAACTAGATCCTCGGCTGCTGCTGGGTGATGCAGTGGATGCCGCCACCGCCCGCAAAGATCGTACGGGCGTCGACCAGCGTCACCGTGCGCTCCGGGAACAGCCGCCGGAAGATGCCCGCGGCGAGCTCGTCGCGCGGGTCGTCGAAGCCGCAGAGCACGACGGCGCCGTTGCAGAGGTAGTGGTTGATGTAGGAGTGGTCGACCCAGCGGCCGTCGGCCTCCAGGACGGTCGGCGCGGGCACCTCGACGACCTCCAGGCGGCGGCCACGGGCGTCGGTCGCCGACTTGAGCAGGCCTACGACCTCCTTGGTCACCTCGTGGTCCGGGTGCGCCGGGTCCGGCTGGACGTGCGCGACGACCACGCCCGGGCGGGCGAAGGCGGCGACGATGTCGACGTGGCCCTGCGTGCCGTACGTGCCGTAGTCGCCGGTGAGGCCGCGAGGGAGCCAGATGGCCCGGGAGGTGCCGAGCCTGGCGTGGATCTCCGCCTCGACCTGCTCGCGGGTCCAGCCGGGGTTGCGGCCGGCACCGAGCTGGACGGTGTCGGTGAGCAGGACGGTCCCCTCGCCGTCGACGTGGATCGCGCCGCCCTCGTTGACCAGCGGGCTGCTGACGACCGGCACCCCGGCGAGGTCGGCGACCTGGCGGGCGATCTTGGAGTCGTGCTCCCAGCGGGCCCAGTCCTGGCCACCCCAGCCGTTGAACACCCAGTCCACGGCGGCCAGTCGGCCTTCCTCGTCCTTGACGAAGGTGGGGCCGATGTCGCGCATCCACGCGTCGTCCAGCTCGCGCTCCACGAGGTCGACGTCCGGGCCGAGCAGTGCGCGCGCGGACTCGGCGTGGCCGGGGCCGTGCACCATCGTCACCGGCTCGAAGCGGCGCACCGCGCGGGCCACGGACGCCCAGGCGGCTCGGGCCGCGGCCAGTTCCCCGTCGTCGGTGAAGGTCGGGTTGGGGCCGGGCCAGGCCATCCAGGTGCGTTCGTGCGGGGCCCATTCGGGGGGCATGCGGTAGGTCATCAAGGGTCCTACGAGTCCTAGAGGAAGTACAGACGGTTGAGGGAGACGGAGTCGGCCGGCTCGGAGCGCAGCGGTTCTCCGTCCAGCGTCACCAGGCCGGTGCGCTGGTCCACGTCCACCGCTCCGGTACGGGAGTTGAGACGCAGGTCGGCCGGTCCGATGCCGCGGGTGCCGCGTACGGCGACTCTTCTCCTGCGGCTCGGCAGCCGGTCGCCGCCCTGGTCGAGGGCTGCCTGGGCGACGAAGGCGACGGAGATCTCGGCGGGGGTGGCGCCGTGCGCGCCGAACTGCGGTCCCAGGACGAGGGGTTCACAGGTGTCGGTGGCCGCGCCGGGGTCGCCGACCACGCCGTAGGCCGGGAAGCCGGACTTCAGGACGAGTTGCGGCTTGGCGCCGAAGTACTCCGGCCGCCACAGCACGAGGTCGGCCAGCTTGCCGACCTCGATGGAGCCGACCTCGTGCGAAAGGCCGTGTGCGATGGCCGGGTTGATGGTCAGCTTGGCGATGTAGCGCAGCACGCGTTCGTTGTCGTGCTCCTCGGGCGCTCCGAACTCGGCCTTCATCTTCCCGGCCATCGCGAAGGTACGGCGGACCGTCTCACCGGCACGCCCCATGCCCTGCGCGTCGGAAGAGGTGATGCCGATCGCGCCCAGGTCGTGCAGCACGTCCTCGGCGCCCATGGTCCCGGCTCGGATGCGGTCGCGGGCCATGGCGGCGTCGCCGGGCAGGTCGGTCTTGAGGTCGTGGACGGAGACGATCATGCCGTAGTGCTCGGCGACGGCGTCCCGGCCGAAGGGCAGGGTGGGGTTGGTGGAGGAGCCGATGACGTTCGGGACTCCGGCCATCTTCAGCACGTTCGGGACGTGTCCGCCGCCGCAGCCCTCGATGTGGAAGGCGTGGATGGTGCGGCCCTCCAGCACGCTCAGGGTGTCCTCCACGGACAGACACTCGTTCAACCCGTCGCTGTGCAGGGCGACTTGGACGTCGTGCTCCTCGGCCACCCGGAGCGCGGTGTCCAGCGCCCGGGTGTGGGCGCCCATGTCCTCGTGAACCTTGAATCCGCTCGCCCCGCCTTCGGCCAGCGCCTCGATCAGGGGGGCGGGTGTGGACGACGAACCCCGGCCCAGGAAGCCGATGTTGACCGGCCAGGCGTCGAAGGCGCCGAACGCGTGCCGCAGTGCCCAGGGCGAGTTGACCCCGACGCCCCACACCGGCCCGAACTCCTGTCCGATGACCGTGGTCACCCCGGACGCCAGGGAGGCCTCCATGATCCGCGGCGACAGCAGATGGACATGGGTGTCGACGGCCCCCGCGGTGGCGATGAGCCCCTCGCCGGACACGATGGAGGTCCCGGTGCCGACGACGACATCGACCCCGTCGAGGGTGTCGGGGTTCCCGGCGCGCCCGATCGAGCAGATCCGCCCCTCACGGATGCCGATCGAGACCTTCCGGATGCCCTGCACGGCGTCGATCACGACGACATTGCTGACGACGACGTCACAGGTCTCCCGCACGGCGGCGGCCTTGAGGTGCAGCCCGTCACGTGCGGTCTTGCCGAACCCCGCGAGGAATTCGTCTCCGTACCGCTGCGAGTCCGCCTCGACCCGGACCACCAGCCCGGAGTCACCGAGGCGCACGCGGTCACCGGCGCGGGGGCCGTGGGTGGCGGCGTACTCGTGAGGCGAGAGCCGACGAGCCTCCGCCGGCGGCCCCGCGGGACGGCTCATCGGACGCCCCCCTCGTCCGACACACCCAGGTGGCCACGGGCCGCGGCCCGACAGAGAGCCTCCTCACGGGCACAGACCTCGCCGAGGCCGAGCCGGCGACCCTCGACCCGGTGGCCCGCAGGGCGACTCATCGGACGGCCCCCTTGACGAGCACACCCACGTATCCGCAGGCCGCCGCACACCCGGCAAGGCGCCTCCGCACAGGCACCGAACCCATGGGGGCTGAGCCGGCGACCCTCGACCCGGTGGCCCGCAGGGCGGCTCATCGGGCGGCCCCCTCGCCGGGCACACCCAGGTACCCGCAGGCCGCGGCTCGGCGCAGTGCCTCCTCGTGGGCGCCGGGCGCGTCCAGCGGTCCGTCGACCAGGCCGGCGAAGCCGATGGCCACGCGGGCGCCGCCGATCGGCACCAGGCCGACCTCGGCCGACTCCCCCGGCCCGAACCGCACCGACGAGCCGGCGGCCACCGCGAGCCGCATGCCGTACGACTCGGCCCTCGGGAAGTCCAGGCGCGGGTTGGCCTCGAAGAAGTGGAAATGGGAGGTGACGGAGACCGGTACGGTCGCGGTGTTGGTGACCGTCAGCCGTACGACCGCCTCCGGCTCGGCGTGTTCGGGCCCCGGCAGCAGCGCGCCCGGCGCCCGCTCGCCGAGCCCCCCGCCGATCGGATCGCTGACGACCGCGAGCCGCGAGCCGTCGTCGAAGACCGCCTCGACGTGCACCTCGGTGACGACGTCCGCGACACCGGGCAGGACGTCGTCGGGCCCGAGCACCGACCGGGCCCGTTCGACGGCTTCGGCCAGCCGCGCCCCGTCCCGGGCGGCCTCGCACACGGTGTCAGCGACGATTGCGGTCGCCTCCGGGACGTTCAGCCTCAGTCCACGGGCTCTGCGCGCCCGGGCCAGCTCGGCGGCCCCGAAGAGCAGCAGCCGGTCGCGTTCGGTGGGGGTCAGCCGCATGTCGTTCCCTTCTTTAGAGCAGCACTCTAAACGAGGGAGCCGAGTCAGCAAAAGGTCGGAGTTGGTCGACCCGATCACATCGAGCAGCGCTCAAACAAAAGACGGGCCCGCCCGGAACGTGTCCGAGCGGGCCGGTGGAGCGGATGCGGGACTCAGCCCAGCTTGTGCATCCAGCCGTGCTTGTCCTCGCTGACACCGCGCTGGATGCCGAGCAGCGCCTCCCGCAGCTTCAGGGTGACCTCGCCGGGCGTGCCGTCGCCGTGGGTCCAGGCGTCCGCCTTGGTCTTGACGTGGCCGATCGGCGTGACGACCGCAGCGGTGCCGCAGGCGAAGACCTCGGTGAGGGCGCCGGAGGCCGCGTCGGCGCGCCACTGGTCGAGGGTGATCACGCCCTCCTCGGCGGTGTAGCCGAGGTCGCGGGCGACCTGGAGGAGGGAGTCGCGGGTGATGCCCTCGAGGATGGAGCCGGTCAGCGCCGGCGTGACGATCCGGTCGCCGTAGACGAAGGCGATGTTCATGGAGCCGGACTCCTCGACCTTGGTGCGGGTCACCGCGTCGAGGTAGACGACCTGGTCGCAGCCGTTCGCGGCGGCCTCGGCCTGCGGGAGGAGGGAGGCCGCGTAGTTGCCGCCGGTCTTGGCGTCACCCGTGCCGCCGGGGACCGCGCGGACATGGTCCTCGGAGACCCAGATGGTGACCGGCTTGACGCCCCCGGCGAAGTAGGCGCCGGACGGGGAGGCGATCAGCATGAAGAGGTACTCGTTGGCCGGGTGGACGCCGAGCGCGGCCTCCGTGGCGAACATGAACGGACGGAGGTAGAGGGACTCCTCACCACCGTGCGGCGGAACCCAGTCGGCGTCCTGGCCGATCAGCGCGTCGAGGGCCTCGATGAACAGCTCCTCGGGCAGCTCGGCCATCGCCATCCGGCGCGCGGAGTTGCGGAAGCGGCGCGCGTTGGCCTCCGGACGGAACACGGCGACCGAGCCGTCGGACTGGCGGTAGGCCTTGAGACCCTCGAAGATCTCCTGCCCGTAGTGCAGGACATGGGTGGAGGGGTCGAGGGAGATCGGGCCGTACGGGACGAGCTGCGCGTCGTGCCAGCCGCGCCCCTCGGTCCACTTGATCGTCACCATGTGGTCGGTGAAGTGGCGGCCGAACCCGGGGTTGGCCAGGATCGCCGTCCGCTCGCCGGCGGAGAGCGGGCTGGCGGAGGGCTTGAGCTCGATCGTGGGCGTCGTCATCAGTGGTTGTCCTTCACCGGTTGTGTAGTGACGGGCCGCGCTCACGCCCTTTACTGTCAGTGACCAGTGCTAGGACGTCCGAGCATTCCCTCATTCCGCGGCTCCGCGTTCGATTATCGCAAGCGGGGAGCCGGGGAAGAAACGGCGTGAAATGCGACCCAGGGGATGATGGTGTCACCCGGCGGGGGACATGCGAAAGCCGCCGGGTGTGAGTGACCCGGCGGCTTCGAATGCTTTTTCGAGTGGCCCGCCCGGTCAGCCGGCTACTCGTACGGCCAGCGCGTCGCCGATCTCCGACGTGCTGCGGGCGGGCTTGCCGGTGCGCTCGGCGAGGTCGACGGAGACCGCCTCCTCGATGCGGGCGGCCTCGGTCTCGTAGCCGAGGTGGCGCAGGAGCAGGGCGACGGACAGGACCGTGGCGGTGGGGTCGGCCTTGCCCTGACCCGCGATGTCGGGCGCTGAGCCGTGGACCGGCTCGAACATCGACGGGAACTCGCCGGCCGGGTTGATGTTGCCGCTCGCGGCCACGCCGATGCCGCCGGAGACAGCAGCGGCGAGGTCGGTGATGATGTCGCCGAAGAGGTTGTCGGTGACGATCACGTCGAACCGGGCCGGGTCGGTGACCAGGAAGATGGTCGCCGCGTCCACGTGGATGTAGTCGGTGGTGACCTCGGGGAACTCCGCGGCCACCTTGTTGAAGATGTTCGTCCACAGGTGCCCGGCGAAGGTCAGCACGTTGTTCTTGTGGACCAGCGTGAGCTTCTTGCGCGGACGGGCCTGAGCGCGTGCGAAGGCGTCGCGGACCACGCGCTCGACACCGAAGGCCGTGTTCACGGAGACCTCGGTGGCGACCTCGTGCTCGGTGCCCTTGCGGATGGTGCCGCCGTTGCCGGTGTACGGGCCCTCGGTGCCCTCGCGGACGACCACGAAGTCGATGGCCGGCTCGCCCTTGAGGGGCGTGTCGACGCCCGGGAGCAGCTTCGACGGACGCAGGTTCACGTGGTGGTCGAAGGCGAAGCGGAGCTTGAGCAGGAAGCCGCGTTCCAGCACGCCGGAGGGGACCGACGGGTCGCCGATGGCGCCGAGCAGGATCGCGTCGTGCTGCTTCAGCGCGTCGAGGTCGGCGTCGGTGAGGGTCTCACCGGTGGCGTGGTAGCGCCGGGCGCCGAAGTCGAAGTCCTTGGTCTCCAGCTTCACATCCTGCGGAAGGACGGCGGAGAGGACCTTCAGACCTTCGGCCACGACCTCCTGGCCGATGCCGTCACCGGGAATCACTGCGAGATTGATGCTGCGAGACATGCGGGAACCCTACTCCTCGTCCCATGGGATGACACCGACTGTCCGGGATACGGACATGTCGGCCAGGTGGGCGTCAGCCCTTCGACTGCCGTTCACCCACAGGTATGGCGGCCGTTGGGATCCGCTGGGAACTTCACCGGCATGGACCTCCCCGACTTCGGCATTCCGCCCGGGCTCGCGCGCCGGTTGAGCATGGCCGAGCAGCACGAGTACCTGCGGACCAAGCTGTCCCGGCGCCGCACGCTGGTGACGGCGGGCGCGGTCGCCGGCGGACTGCTGACGGGCTGCTCCGCCGAGGGGACGTCCACCGCCGGACCGGCCTCCTCGGTCTCCCCCACGGCCGTGGTGCACGGTTCCGCCGTCTCCCCCTTCGGCCGCCACCTCGCCTTCGGCGCCGATCCGAAGACCCAGATGCGGATCTCCTGGCAGGTCCCGCTCGCGGTGAAGAGGCCCTACGTCCGCGTCGGCCTCGAGCCCCACGACCTGAGCCGCAGGATCGGGGCCGAGCTCCGCGACCTGCACACCCCGGGGCAGACCGGCGTACGCCTCGCCCTCGACCAGTACTACCTGCACACGGCCCTGGACGGACTGCGCCCCGGCACGACGTACTACTACGGCGTCGGCCACGACGGCTTCGACCCGGCGGACCCGAGTCGCCGCTCGACCATCAGCAGCTTCCGTACGGCCCCGGCGAGCCCGGAGAAGTTCGTCTTCACCGCCTTCGGCGACCAGGGCGTCGGCACCGCCGCGGCCGCCAACGACAACCTCCTGCTGCGCCAGAAGCCCGCCTTCCACCTGCACGCCGGTGACATCTGCTACGCCGACGGAAACGGCCAGGGCCTGAAGTCGGACGGCTACGACCCGGGCTTCTGGGACCTGTTCCTCAAGCAGAACGAGGAGGTCGCGCGGAGCGTGCCCTGGATGGTCACCACCGGCAACCACGACATGGAGGCCTGGTACTCCCCCGACGGCTACGGCGGCCAGTTCGCCCGCTGGTCCCTCCCGGAGAGCGGCTTCGACCCTCGCTCGGCGCCGGGTGTGTACTCGTTCACGTACGGCAACGTCGGCGTCGTGGCCCTGGACGCGAACGACGTGTCGTACGAGATCCCCGCCAACTTCGGCTACACGGACGGGAAGCAGACGACCTGGCTGGACAAGCGGCTGGGTGAGCTGCGGGCCGCCGTAGGCGTCGACTTCGTCGTCGTCTACTTCCACCACTGCGCGTACTCGACGTCCTCGCACGCCTCCGACGGCGGGGTGCGCGCCGAGTGGCTGCCGCTGTTCGAGAAGCACCAGGTGGACCTGGTGATCAACGGGCACAACCACGTGTACGAGCGCACGGACGCGATCCGCGGCGGCGAGGTCGGCCGGTCGGTGCCGGTCGGCGGCGCCACCGATCCGACGCGGGACGGGATCGTGTACGTCACGGCAGGCGGGGGCGGCCGCGACCTGTACGGCTTCCCCGCGGGCGTGAAGGAGAGCTACGAAGGGCGGGTGCACGACCACGAGTCCGTCGAGACCTTCCGGTGGACGAAGTCGAAGCAGCCCGACCGGGAGACCGTGGAGTGGTCACGGGTGCGCTACCGCGGGTTCTCGCTGCTCTCGGTGGCGGTGGAGAGCGGGGTGCGGCCGCGGCTGACGGTGTCGGCGCTCGCGCAGAGCGGGGAGCGCATCGACCATTTCGAGGTGCGGCGCGGGGACTGACGGGCCCGCGCCACACCTCGTACGGGTGCGGCTCCCGGCTGTGGGGACCGGTCAGTGACCGGTCGAGCCGCCGTTGTCACGGCGGTCGAGGGCGCGCTGCAGGGCTGCGGCGGCGTTCTTGCGGTCGGACTCGCTCGTACGGGAGGTGTGACGGACTCGACGGCGGGCGGTCGTCTCGGCCATGAGAAATCGACTCCTTCGCATTCCAGGGAAATCCAGGAAAGGGGACTACGAGACGCCGGAAGGGGCGGGGAGCGTCGGGCCGCAGGGGTTGCCTGCACGGGGCCCGGCTCACGACCGCCATTCGCTTGATCGAGCGAGACGTTCGGCTCCTACAAAGCTAAGGGAGGACGCCCTGTCTGTCTCCACAATTACTCGGACTTCCTACTATCTGAGACGGTGGAGTGGATCACACTGCGCTGACCTGCGGTTTCTTCATCGAGCGGGGGGTGGTCCCGGGCGGGTGGGCCCCGACACGTCTCCCAGAGCCCTGCGGAAGCCCCCCGGGTCCTCCATCCACGGCAGATGACCGGTCCCGGGCAGCACCACCCGCCGTACCCGGGGCAACGCCTCCTCCAGTGAGTCCACGGCCGACCTCGGGCGGATGTCCTCGGATCCGTCGATGATCAGGACGGGCACCTCCAGGGCGGCGCAGGCGCTCCGCAGGTCCGGGGTGCCCCAGCTACGCCCGGTCTCGGCGTTCAGGGCCGTGTTGCACTCGTGGTTGATCTCGAACCAGGGGTCGGCCATCCGGCGGGCGCGCTCCAGGGCGTGCTCGCGGTCCGCGAAGTCGGCCGTCCACTGGAGGACGGCCCGCTCCGGGTCCTGGCGGGGCAACTCCCGCCAGCGGGCGAGCCGTTCGGGGTCCTCACCGAGGCGTGCGTGGAGGTTCTCCAGGTAGGAGGCATGCCAGTCCGACACCGGCCCGATGCCCGTCCCGCTGACGTAGACCAGCGTGCTCACCCGCTCCGGGTGGGCGAGGGTGTAGCTCAACGCCATTTGCGCGCCCCAGGAGTGGCCGAGCAGCGTCATCCGGTCCAGGCCGAAGTGGCGTCGTACGGCGTCCGTGTCGGCCACGAACCGGTCCGTCGTCCACGGCCCGTCGCACCGGTCCGAGCGGCCGCAGCCGCGCTGGTCCCAGCGGATCACCGTGGCCCGGTCGTCGAGCAACGCGGCCAGGTCCCCGAACATGTCCCACAGTCCCGGCCCGCCGTGGCACAGGACCAACGGGGCCCCCGCCCCCGACCGCGCGGCCCACAGTCGTACGCCGTCCTCGGTGATCACGGTCATGTCCGCATTGTGCACGCGCGAAGGGGCCGGGCAACAGCCCGGCCCCTTCTGACGACTGACTGGGTGTCAGCCCATGTGCGGGTAGCCGTAGTCGGTCGGCGGGACCAGCGTCTCCTTGATGGCGCGGGTCAGGGTCCAGCGCTGGAGGTTCTGCGGGGCGCCGGCCTTGTCGTTGGTGCCGGAGGCCCGGCCGCCGCCGAAGGGCTGCTGGCCGACGACGGCACCGGTCGACTTGTCGTTGATGTAGAAGTTGCCGGCCGCGTAGCGCAGCTTCTCCATCGTGTACGCCGCCGCCGCGCGGTCGGACGAGATCACCGAGCCCGTGAGCGCGTAGTCGGACGCCGACTCCATCTGGGTCAGCATCTCCTCGTACGTGTCGTCCTCGTAGACGTACACCGCGAGGAAGGGGCCGAAGTACTCGGTCGTGAAGACCTCGTTCTCCGGGTCCGTGCACTCGACGACGGTCGGGCGGACGAAATAGCCGACCGAGTCGTCGTAGGAACCGCCCGCGACGATCGTGCAGGTGGGGTCCGACTTCGCGCGGTCGATGGCCGCCTTGTTCTTGGCGAAGGCCCGCTCGTCGATGACCGCGCCGATGAAGTTGGACAGGTCTGTGACGTCACCCATGCGGATACCGTCGACCTCGGCGGCGAACTCCTCGCGGAAACCGCTGTTCCAGATCGACGCCGGGATGTAGGCCCGGGAGGTGGCGCTGCACTTCTGGCCCTGGTACTCAAAAGCACCACGCGTCAAGGCCGTCTTGAGGATGGCGCGGTCGGCACTCGGGTGGGCGACGACGAAGTCCTTGCCGCCGGTCTCGCCGACCAGGCGCGGGTAGGTGCGGTACTTCTCGATGTTGGCGCCGACCGTCTTCCACAGGTGCTGGAAGGTCTTGGTGGACCCGGTGAAGTGGATGCCCGCGAGGTCCCGGTGCTCCAGGGCGACCTCGGAGACCGCGATGCCGTCGCCGGTGACGAGGTTGATGACGCCCTTGGGCAGTCCCGCCTCCTCCAGGAGCTGCATCAGCAGCACGGCGGCGTGGGTCTGCGTCGGGGACGGCTTCCAGACCACCACGTTGCCCATGAGCGCGGGCGCGGTGGGCAGGTTGCCCGCGATCGCCGTGAAGTTGAACGGCGTGATCGCGTAGACGAAGCCTTCGAGCGGGCGGTGGTCGAGGCGGTTCCAGACGCCGGGGGCGTTGGCCGGGGGCTGCTCGGCGAGCAGGTCACGGGCGTACTTGACGTTGAAGCGCCAGAAGTCGACGAGCTCGCAGGGCGTGTCGATCTCGGCCTGCTGGGCGGTCTTGGACTGGCCGAGCATCGTGGAGGCGGCCAGCGTCTCGCGCCAGGGTCCTGCGAGCAGTTCGGCGGCGCGCAGGATGATCGCGGCACGGTCGTCGAAGGACATCGCGCGCCAGGCGGGGGCGGCGGCGAGGGCCGCGTCGATGGCGTCCCGGGCGTCCTGCTGGGTGGCGTTGCGGAGGGTGCCGAGGACGGCCTTGTGGTTGTGCGGCTGTACGACCTGGAAGGGCTCTCCGCCGCCCAGCCGCTTCTCACCGCCGATGGTCATCGGCAGGTCGACCGGGTTCTCGGCCAGCTCCTTGAGCTTCACCTCGAGCCGGGCCCGCTCGGGCGAACCGGGGGCATAGCCGTGCACCGGCTCGTTGACGGGGGTGGGGACCTGGGTCACAGCGTCCATGGGTTCCGTAACTCCTTGTGCTTGAGCGGGTGTTGGGCTCAGCCCTTGCTGATCATGCTGCGGACGAAGAAACGCAGGTTCGCCGGCTTCTCGGCCAGCCGCCTCATGAAGTAGCCGTACCAGTCGGTGCCGTAGGCCGTGTAGACGCGCATGCGGTGGCCTTCGGCCGCGAGTCGCAGGTGCTCGTCGCCCCTGATGCCGTACAGCATCTGGAACTCGTACTCGTCGGGCTTGCGGCCCGCCTGCCGGGCGAGTTCCTGGGCGATGGAGATCAGACGCGGGTCGTGGGAGCCGACCATCGGGTATCCCTCGCCCTCCATGAGGATGCGCAGGACCCGGACGTACGCCTTGTCGATCTCGTGTTTCTGCTGGTAGGCGACGTCTGCGGGCTCCTTGTACGCGCCCTTCACGAGCCGCACCCGGCTGCCCGCCGCGGCGAGCCTGCGGGCGTCGGCCTCGGTGCGGAAGAGGTAGGCCTGGATGACGCAGCCGGTCTGCGGGAAGTCCTTCCGCAACTCCTCGTGGATGGCGAACATCGAGTCGAGGGTGGTGTGGTCCTCGGCGTCGAGCGTGACGGTCGTGCCGATGGCGGCGGCGGCCTCGACGACGGGCCGGACGTTGGCGAGCGCGAGCTCGTGGCCCCCGGGGAGCGCCTGGCCGAACATCGACAGCTTCACGGACATCTCGGCCCTGGTACCCAGTTCGAGTGCGCTGAGCCGGTCGACGAGCGCGAGGTAGGCGTCCCGGGCGGCCTCCGCCTGCTCGGGCGTGGTGATGTCCTCGCCGACCACGTCCATGGTCAGCTCCAGGCCCCTGGAGGTGAGCTCCTGGATGATCGGCACGATGTCGTCGACCGTCTCGCCCGGGATGAATCGGTCGACGACCTGCTTGGTGACCGGGGCCGCCGAGATCAGGCGTCGCATCCGGTCGCTGCGCGACGCGGCGAGAATCACGGGACCCAGCACGGGGCACCTCCACAAACCAGCAGACAGGACCACCGTGAAACCTAAGGATCCCTCCGATGGTCGACCATCGACAGCTGTCACGCATCCGTGCCGCAGATCTCAGACAGATGTATGAAGGGGCGCGGAATTGCGCGAGAATGCCCGGGTGACGTCCGAATCCACACCCTTCAACCGCGCGGGTGACTACCAGGAGCTGGTCGACGAGATCTCGGAACTCCTGGGCGTACCGGCGACCCTGGAGAACCGCGACTTCGAGCTGATCGCCTTCGGTGTGTACGACAGTGAGGGCGACCTCGATCCGTCGGCGCTGGACCCCGTGCGCACCCGCTCGATCCTGACCCGGCGCTCCACGGCCGCGGTCCGGACATGGTTCGAGGGCTTCGGCATCACACGGGCTTCCGGTCCGGTGCGGATTCCGCCCACTCCGGAGGCGGGGGTGTATCGCGGGCGGATCTGCCTGCCCGTACGTCATCGGGGGGTCGTCCTCGGTTACGTCTGGCTCCTGGACTCCGATCCCGGCCCGACCGACCGGCAGCTGGACGCGGCGATGCGGGTGACGGCCCGTATCGGCGCGCTGCTCGCGGACGAGGCACAGCACGGGGCCGACCTGAGCCGGGAGCTGCGGGCGGTGCTGACCGCCGAGCGCGGCTGGCAGGCCGACATGGCGGTGGCGGCCCTGCGCACGGCGCTGGGCTCCCGCGGCGACGGCCCGTACACCGTGGTGTGCGTCGCCCCGTGGCCATCCGCCGACCCCGACGACGCCCCGTCGGCCCGTACGGTTCCGCACGCGACGGCCTTGTGCACGGTGCCGTGGGGCACCTCGGCCCAGTCACTGGCAGTACTGGTGCGCCTGCGCGCGACGGACACCCTGACCCCGGCGAGCACGGCGGCGGGGCGGCTGCTGGAGCGGGCGCGGGGTGTGGAGGGGGGCGGCGGGGGTGCGTATGGAGGGGCGGGGAGCGGAGGCGGTCGCAGCGAGGGGGCGTACGGCGAGACGGGGGGCACGGGCGGTCGCAGCGGCGGTGAGTCGAGTGCGGGCAGGTCGGGCGCGTCGGGCGGGAGTGACGGTGGCCGGTCGGTCGGGAGCTCGGGCGGCGGACCGGACGACGGCAGGGCGAACTGGCGCGGGGACAGCGGGCCGGACGGCGCTCGGAGCAGCGGTGACCGGCCGGGGGGCGGAAGCGGCACCGGGTCGGCGCAGGGCACCCCGAGCGCGGCACGCGGGGCGGCGGGCTCGGGCAGAGCGCGGGACACGGCGGCCCGAGTCGCCGTGGCCGCCGGTGTCGCCGCCGCCCGCGTGGGCCTCGCCGAGCTGGCCCCCGCCTGGCAGGAGGCGTCGGCCGCGGCGCGGGCCGCGCTCGCGGAACCCGGGTTCGGGCCGGTCGCGGAGTGGTCCCGCATCGGCCCGTACCGCCTGCTGACGGCACTGCCCCCGGAGACGGCCCACGATCCCGCCGTACGCCCCCTCCTCTCCCCCGCCCACCGCGAACTCGCCCGCACCGCCGAGGTCTACCTGGACTGCGCGGGCCAGGCCGGCCGCACCGCCGGGGAACTGGGCATCCACCGACAGACCCTCTACTACCGCCTCTCCCGCGTCGAACAGCTCACCGGCCTGGACCTGGACGACGGCGAGGACCGGCTGTTGCTGCACATGGCGCTCAAGGGGGCGCGGCTGTAGGGGACGGCGGGCCGGGGCATGTCCTACCCGGCAGGTAGCACCCGGTCGCAGCCGACGCCTGCGGGGCGAGCGTGGTCACCGGCGGGAACCCGGCCGACCGGGGCTCGCGGTCTTCGCCGCCGGGCTTCGGGCCCTTGCCCTCTCTCCGTCCGCAGCGTCCTCGCGGCACTCGTCGCGGATGGTCCCGGTGGCAGGCTCCCGTCGAGCGGAGCTCCCGTCGACCGGTTCCGGGTCGCGCCGGCGTGATCGCCGCGTGCGGCGTTCGGCGTGCGGCCGGTGCGGCCGGTGCGGGGAGACTGCCCCCATGCCCCTGCTGATGATCGACCTCGACAACACCCCTGGCGACCGGGACGCCGCCTTCCGCGTGGCCGCGGGCGCCTTTTTCGCCGAACACCGGCTGCCCGCAGGGGACTTGGACTGGCTGTTGACCGTCGACGCGAGTGGTCCCACACCGCGGCGGGAGGTCGCGACCGCGCTGTCCGTACGGTACGGCGGCATCGACGGCCAGGACTTCCTCGACCGACGCGCGGCCGACCGGGTCCCCCTGTCCGACCCGGTCCGCGAGGCGCTCGTGGCGGCGGCCGACAGCTGGTCCTGTGTGATCGTGACCAACGGACGGACCGTCCAGCAGGAGAGGAAGATCCGCCACACCGGTCTCGACCGGCTCGTGAGCGGCTGAGTGATCCCCGAGGCGCTCGGCCACCGGAAGCCCGAACCGGAGATCTTCCACGCGGCGGCCGCCGTCGCCGGCACCCCGCTCGACGGCTCCTGGATGATCGGCGACTCGGCCCCCGCCGACATCCGTGGCGCGCGGGGGGTCGGCGCGCGGAGCGTGTGGGTCTCGGGCGGCCGCCCGTGGACGGAGCGGGACTACCGGCCCACGCTCACCACCCTGGACACCGCGACCGCCGTGCGCCGGGTGATCGCCGGGTGATCAGCGCCTGACCGCCCGGGCGTACGAGTCGTTCGCCCCGGCGAGCGAGCAGCGGGGCCGTCGGAACGTCAGCCCGTCAAAGTCAGCCCTTCGTGGCGCCCTCGATCACCCGGCGCAGCCCTTCCGTGAGCTGGGTGGCATCCGTCGCCGTCTCAGGGTTGAACAGCATTTGGACCATGAGCCCCTGGAGCAGGGTCTGGTAGAAGCGGCCTTCGGAGTCGATGACCTCCTTGCCCTGCTCCTCCTCCGGGACGCCGTTGAACAGGGGCAGCAGTCCCGAGCGGCCCTGCTCCTCCGCCTCGACGAGCATCCGGCGCACCTCGGGCATCCGGTCCCCCTGGACGATCACTTCGAAGCTGAGCATCCAGATCGCACGTGACTCCCCGGCCGCGCTGACGATGCGCGTCCACACCTCCTGGAAGCGCTCCAGTGACCCGGGGGCGGTCGCGAGGTCCTTCTCCCCCGCCGCGCCGGGGTCGAAGCGGTCCCCCATCGCCTCGATGAGCGAGACGTAGGCCTGCACCAGGAGCGCGTCCTTCGACCCGTAGTGGTAGCCGATGGAGGCCAGGTTCGTCCCGGACTCCTTGACGATGTCCCGCGCGGTCGTGCGCAGGAACCCCTTCTCCAGCAGGCAGCGCTTGGCGCCTTCGAGCAGATCCTCGCGATGTCCCATGCCCTCAGCCTATCTAGACAAGCGATTTATACAAGCGTCATAGACAAGCGTTTAAGACGCTCGTATAGTCACCGGCATGACGAACCCGACTCCCGCCAACGCCTTGGCCGGCCGCCGCGAATGGACCGCACTCGGCGTCCTGATGCTTCCGCTGCTCCTGGTCTCGATGGACGTCTCCGTCCTCTACTTCGCGATCCCCGCGATCAGCGCCGACCTGAAGCCCAGCGGCACCCAGCAGCTGTGGATCTTCGACATCTACGCCTTCGTCCTGGCCGGCCTGCTGATGACGATGGGCTCGCTGGGCGACCGCATCGGCCGCCGCAGGCTGCTGCTGGTCGGCGCGGCCGCGTTCAGCGCGGCCTCCCTGGTGGCGGCGTACGCGAACAGCGCCGAGATGCTCATCGCCGCCCGCGCGGTGCTCGGCATCGGCGGCGCGACCCTGATGCCGTCGACGATGGCCCTGATCCGCACGATGTTCACCGATTCCGGCCAGCGCGCGAAGGCGATCGGCATCTGGTCCGGCGTGATGACCGCCGGCATCGCCCTCGGCTCGGTGATGAGCGGCGTCCTGGTCGAGTACTTCTGGTGGGGCTCGGTCTTCCTGGTCAACCTGCCCGCGATGGTGCTCCTGCTGGTCCTCGGCCCGATCCTGCTGCCCGAGTCGAAGGCCTCCGCACCCGGCCGCTTCGACTGGCTGAGCGTCCCCCTGTCGATGGCCGCGGTACTGCCGGTCGTCTACGGCCTCAAGGAGATCCCGTCCGAGGGCTGGAACGTCCGGTACGGCGTCTCGATCACCGTGGGTCTGCTCTTCGCGGTCCTCTTCGTGCACCGCCAGCGCACGACCGCGCACCCGATGATCTCCCCGGCACTGTTCCGCGGCCGCGGTTTCGGGCCCTCCGTCGCCCTGAACCTCATCTCCTCGTTCGCCTTGATGGGCTCGGCCTACTTCACGACCCAGTACCTGCAGTCGGTGCTCGACAAGAGCGCGCTGGAGGCGGCCCTGTGGGCGCTCCTGCCCTCGGTGCCGATCGGCGCCGCGGCCCCGCTCGCGACCTCCCTGGTCCAGAAGGGCGTCGACCGCGCCCACGTCGTCACCGCGGGCTTCGCGATCGGCGCGGTCGGCTACGCACTGTTGGTCTTCACCGGCACGGACTCGATGTGGCTGGTCCTGACCGCGTGCGGGGTCCTCGCCGTCGGCATCGTCACCGTCATCTCCCAGATCACGGACCTCGCGATGGGCAGTGCTCCGGTGGAGCGGGCCGGCTCGGCGTCCTCGCTGATGGAGACCGGCGCGGAGTTCGGCGGCGCGCTCGGCATGGCGGTCCTCGGCTCGATCGGTACGGCGGTCTACCGCCACGACATGCCGGGGTCGGCGCCGGTGGCGGCTCGCGAGACGCTGGGCGGGGCGCTGGTGATCGCGGACCGGGTACCGGGCCTGGCCACGGCGGCCCGGGAGGCCTTCACCCACGGGATGCAGGGGGCGGCGATCGCGGGGGCGGTGCTGCTGGTGGGAGCGGCGGTGCTGGCGGCGGTGACGCTGCGGGGAGTCGAGGTTCGGACGGAAGCTCCGGAACCGGCCCCGGAGAAGTCACTCGCCTGAGGCATGAGAAAAGGCTGGGCGGACCGAGGGTTCTCGGTCCGCCCAGCCTCCTGTCGTGAAAGGTCAGACCAGGTTCACCGCACGCGCGGACGTCGCGCCGATCTCCTCGGCGACCTCGGTCAGCACCCCGGCCGGAACCGTGTCGTCCACGGTCAGGACCGCCAGCGCCTCTCCGCCGGCGACCGCCCGCGAGACCTGCATACCGGCGATGTTGATACCGGCCTCGCCGAAGATACGGCCGACCGTGCCGACGACACCGGGACGGTCCTCGTACTTGAGGACGACCATGTGGTCGGCGAGGGCCAGGTCGACGTCGTACTCGCCGACGGCGACGATCTTCTGGAGGTGCTTCGGCCCGGCCAGCGTGCCGGAGACCGACACCTCCTCGCCGCTGCCGAGCGTGCCCCGAACGGTGACGACGTTGCGGTGGTCGGCCGACTCGGAGCTGGTCGTCAGCCGTACCTCGACACCGCGCTCCTGCGCGAACAGCGGGGCGTTGACGTACGACACGGTCTCGGCGACGACGTCCTCGAAGACACCCTTGAGGGCGCTGAGCTCCAGCACCTTCACGTCGTGCTGGGTGATCTCGCCGTACACCTCGACGTCGAGGCGGACCGCGACCTCACCGGCGAGCGCGGTGAAGATGCGGCCGAGGCGCTCGGCGAGCGGCAGACCCGGCTTGACGTCCTCGGCGATGACACCGCCCTGGACGTTCACCGCGTCGGGCACGAGCTCACCGGCGAGGGCGAGGCGCACCGAGCGGGCGACGGCGATACCGGCCTTCTCCTGGGCCTCGTCGGTGGAGGCGCCGAGGTGCGGGGTGGCGACGACCTGGTCGAACTCGAACAGCGGGGAGTCCGTGCAGGGCTCCTTCGCGTACACGTCGAGACCGGCACCGGCGACCCGGCCCTCCTTGAGGGCGGAGTACAGCGCCTCCTCGTCGACGATCCCGCCGCGCGCGGCGTTGACGATCCGCACGCTCGGCTTGACCTTGCGCAGCGCCTCGTCGCCGATGAGGCCGACGGTCTCGGGGGTCTTGGGCAGGTGGACGGTGATGAAGTCGGAGACCTCGAGCAGCTCGTCCAGCGACAGCACCTTGACGCCCATCTGGGCGGCGCGGGCGGGCTGGATGTAGGGGTCGTAGGCGACGACCTTCATGCCGAACCCGGACATGCGCTGGGCGACCAGCGCGCCGATCCGGCCCAGACCCACGACACCGAGGGTCTTCTCGGCCAGCTCCACGCCCGTGTACTTGCTGCGCTTCCACTCGCCGTTCTTCAGCGCGGCGTTGGCCTGCGGGATGTGGCGGGCGGTGGCGACGAGGAGACCGCAGGCCAGCTCGGCGGCGGTCACGATGTTCGAGGTGGGGGCGTTGACGACCATCACGCCGGCCTTGGTGGCGGCGGAGACGTCGACGTTGTCCAGGCCGACGCCGGCTCGTGCGACGACCTTCAGCTTGTGCGCGGCCGCGATGGCCTCGGCGTCCACCTTGGTGGCGGAGCGGATCAGGATCGCGTCGACCTCGGCGATGGCCGGGAGCAGTTCGGCTCGGTCCGCTCCGTTGCAGTGCCGGATCTCGAAGTCGGGGCCAAGCGCGTCCACAGTCGCGGGCGACAGCTCTTCAGCGATGAGTACGACAGGTTTCGAGCTCACGTGAGTCCTCACAAGTCCATTGCGGACGGCCGTCCCGACGGCCGCAGGCGGTGGAGGGGCTAGCCGCGTGGAAGACGCACGACGTTGTGGGCCTGACGCGTATGTTGTGCGCCAGTGTAGTGGCGCGGCGGAGGTCGTCTTGCGCCTCCACGGAAGGATCACCCGTCCGTGATGCGACGGGTTGGACAACGGGGCCGGAGCGGTCTGCTCCGGCCCCGTGGCCTGAGGCTTACGCCTCCTCGTCGACCCAGCTCATCAGCTTGCGCAGCTGCTTGCCGGTGGTCTCCAGCAGGTGCTCGGAGTCCTGCTGCTTGTACTCGTTGTACTTCTTCAGACCGCCGTGGTACTCGGCCATCCACTCACGGGCGAAGGTGCCGTCCTGGATCTCGGCGAGGATCTTCTTCATCTCGGCCTTGGTGGCGTCCGTGATGATCCGCGGGCCGGTGACGTAGTCGCCCCACTCGGCGGTCTCGGAGATCGACCAGCGCATCTTCTCCAGGCCGCCCTCGTACATGAGGTCGACGATGAGCTTCAGCTCGTGCAGGCACTCGAAGTACGCGATCTCCGGCTGGTAGCCGGCCTCGGTCAGCGTCTCGAAACCGGCCTTGACCAGCGCGGCCGTACCACCGCAGAGAACGGCCTGCTCACCGAACAGGTCGGTCTCGGTCTCCTCGGTGAAGGTCGTCTTGATGACGCCGGCGCGGGTGCCGCCGATGCCCTTGGCGTACGACAGCGCGAGCGCGAAGGCGTTGCCCGACGCGTCCTGCTCGACGGCCGCGATACACGGAACGCCGCGGCCCTCCTCGTACTGGCGGCGGACCAGGTGGCCCGGGCCCTTCGGGGCGACCATGCAGACGTCGACGCCGGCCGGCGGCTTGATGAAGTCGAAGCGGATGTTCAGGCCGTGGCCGAAGAACAGCGCGTCACCGTCGTTCAGGTTGTCCTTGATGGACTCCTCGTAGACCTGGGCCTGGATCGGGTCCGGGACCAGGATCATGATGACGTCGGCCTCGGCAGCGGCCTCGGAGGGCGTCACCACGCGCAGGCCCTGCTCCTCGGCCTTGGCCTTGGACTTGGAGCCCTCGTGCAGACCGACACGCACGTCGACACCCGAGTCACGGAGCGACAGCGCGTGGGCGTGGCCCTGGCTGCCGTAACCGATGACCGCGACCTTGCGGCCCTGGATGATGGACAGGTCGGCGTCGGCGTCGTAGAACAGCTCGGCCACTTTGGGTTCTCTCCTTGGTGTGCAGGTGTTGCGCCCCACCGTATGACGGCGGACTGGGATGAAGTTTCGGGGTCTCGGTATACGGGCGGCCGGGGCCGCCCGTAACCGACGTCACGCGCTGCGGTCGAGTGCGCGCAGCGAGCGGTCCGTGATCGAGCGGGCGCCGCGGCCGATCGCGATGGTGCCGGACTGGACGAGCTCCTTGATACCGAAGGGCTCCAGCATCTTCAGCATCGCGGACAGCTTCTCGCCACTGCCGGTGGCCTCGATGGTGACGGCCTCCGGGGAGACGTCGACGGTCTTGGCGCGGAACAGCTGGACGATCTCGACGATCTGGGAGCGCGTCTCGTTGTCGGCGCGCACCTTCACCAGAACGAGTTCGCGCTGAACGGCCGAGCCGGGTTCCAGCTCGACGATCTTCAGCACGTTGACGAGCTTGTTGAGCTGCTTGGTCACCTGCTCCAGCGGCAGTTCCTCGACCACCGTCACCACGATGGTGATCCGGGAGATCTCGGGGTGCTCGGTGACACCGACCGCGAGCGAGTCGATGTTGAACCCGCGGCGGGAGAACAGGGCGGCGATCCGGGCGAGGATGCCCGGGGTGTTCTCCACCAGGACGGAGAGCGTGTGCTTGGACATGATCTTTTACGTCTCTCTCGCTCAGTCGTCTTCGTTGTCGCCGAAGTCGGGGCGGACGTCCCGGGCGGCCATGATCTCGTCGTTGGAGGTGCCGGCGGCGACCATCGGCCACACCATCGCGTCCTCGTGGACGATGAAGTCCACGACGACGGGACGGTCGTTGATGGAGTTCGCCTCCGCGATGACCTTGTCCAGGTCCTCCGGGCGCTCGCAGCGCAGACCCACGCAGCCCATCGCCTCGGACAGCTTCACGAAGTCCGGCACGCGCGTGCCCTTGGCGTCCGGGTTGATGTCCTCCGGGCCGCTGTGCAGCACGGTGTTGGAGTAGCGCTGGTTGTAGAAGAGGGTCTGCCACTGGCGGACCATCCCGAGGGCGCCGTTGTTGATGATGGCGACCTTGATCGGGATGTTGTTCAGGGCGCAGGTGGTCAGTTCCTGGTTGGTCATCTGGAAGCAGCCGTCGCCGTCGACCGCCCAGACCGTGTTGCCCGGCATGCCGGCCTTGGCACCCATCGCGGCCGGGACCGCGTAGCCCATGGTTCCGGCGCCGCCGGAGTTCAGCCAGGTCGCCGGCTTCTCGTACTGGATGAAGTGGGCGGACCACATCTGGTGCTGGCCGACGCCCGCCGCGAAGATCGTGCCCTCGGGGGCGAGCTGTCCGATCCGCTCGATGACCTGCTGCGGGGAGAGCGAGCCGTCGGCGGGCAGGTCGTAACCGAGCGGGTAGGTCTCGCGCCAGCGGGACAGGTCCTTCCACCAGGCGCTGTAGTCGCCCTTGTGGCCCTCGCTGTGCTCCTTCTGGACGGCCTGGACCAGGTCGGCGATGACCTCGCGGGCGTCACCGACGATCGGCACGTCGGCGGCGCGGTTCTTGCCGATCTCGGCCGGGTCGATGTCGGCGTGGACGATCTTGGCGTGCGGGGCGAAGCTGTCCAGCTTGCCGGTGACGCGGTCGTCGAAACGGGTACCGAGGGCGACGATCAGGTCGGCCTTCTGCAGCGCGGTGACGGCGGTGACCGAACCGTGCATGCCCGGCATTCCCACGTGCAGCGGGTGGCTGTCGGGGAATGCGCCGAGCCCCATCAGGGTGGTGGTGACGGGGGCTCCGGTGAGTTCTGCGAGGACCTTCAGCTCGGCGGTGGCGCCGGCCTTGATGACCCCGCCTCCGACGTAGAGGACGGGCCGCTTGGCCTGGGTGATCAGCTTGGCGCCTTCGCGGATCTGCTTGGCGTGCGGCTTGGTCACCGGGCGGTAGCCGGGCAGGTCCATGACGGGCGGCCAGGAGAACGTCGTCTTCGCCTGGAGCGCGTCCTTGGCGATGTCGACCAGGACCGGGCCGGGGCGGCCGGTGGAGGCGATGTGGAAGGCCTGCGCGATGACCCGCGGGATGTCCTCGGCCTTGGTGACCAGGAAGTTGTGCTTGGTGATCGGCATGGTGATGCCGACGATGTCCGCCTCCTGGAAGGCGTCCGTGCCGATCGCCTTGGAGGCCACCTGGCCGGTGATCGCCACGAGCGGCACCGAGTCCATGTGGGCGTCCGCGATCGGGGTGACCAGGTTGGTGGCGCCGGGGCCCGAGGTCGCCATGCAGACGCCGACCTTGCCGGTGGCCTGCGCGTAACCAGTGGCCGCGTGGCCGGCGCCCTGCTCATGACGGACCAGGACGTGCCGCACCCGGGTGGAGTCCATCAGCGGGTCGTACGCCGGAAGGATGGCACCGCCGGGGATACCGAATACCGTCTCGGCGCCGACCTCCTCGAGAGAGCGGATGAGGGACTGCGCGCCCGTGACGTGCTCGGGGGCGGACTGCTGTCCTCCGGATCGGGGCCGCGGCTGCGGATGGGCCCCGGTGGCCTGCTCGGTCATCGTCATTCTCTTCTCGATGCTGAGGGTGTGAAGCTGAGGTGGGGAGGCTGGGCAACAAAAAACCCCTCGTGCCATAAGGCAAGCGAGGGGAGCGCGCCGGGTGGGGATCGCTGAGCGGTCTGTGGCTCAGCGTCAGCCGACGCGCTTTCCAAGTACGAGAATTCGGGTGCGCATGAGACTGACCCTCCCCCCGGCACGCACCCACTGTCAAGTGGGTGGGACAGGGGTCTCATTATGTGAGCGGAGGGTCGTCCCACCACCGAGTACGGCAGACATGCTTCCGGTGTACACCCCCGCCCCGCCTCCGGCGAACGCGGGCTCCGCCGGGCCGTGCGGCACCGGGTAGTGCCCCGAGGCGAGCGCCCTGCGCAGCCGGTACTCGTCCAGCGGCCCCGAGAACGCCATGCCCTGCCCGTGTGTGCAGCCCATCGCGCGCAGGGCGACGACCTGTTCGGGAAGGTCCACCCCCTCGGCAACGGACTGCAGCCCGAGATCTCCGGCGATCCGGAGCAGCCCGCTGGTGATCTTGTGCAGTCTGGCGGACTCCACGACGCCCTCGACCATGCTGCGGTCGAGCTTCAGCACGTCCACGGGGAGTCTGCGCAGCGCGGTGATCGCCGCGTAGCCGCTGCCGAAGCCGTCCAGGGCGATGCGGACGCCGAGGCGCCGGATCGCGGTCAGCCGGCGCTCCAGCTCGTCCAGCGAGACGCGCGGGTCGGTGTCGGAGAGCTCGATGACCAGGGAACCGGACGGCAGTCCGTGCCGGGTCAGCAGCGCCTCGACGGACCCCAGAGGCAGGGAGCGGTCCAGCAGCCGCTGGGCGCTCATACGGACCGCCACGGGCATGGTGAGCCCGGACGCGGCCCGCTCGGCTGCCTTTTCCACGGCCTCCTCCAGGATCCAGCGGCCCAGCTCCTGCGTCTTGTCGCTGTCCTCGGCCACCCGCAGGAACTCGGCGGGTGTGAACAGCACTCCCTGGGAGGAGCGCCAGCGTGCCTGGGCGGAGACCGATGTGATCCGGCCGTCCTCCAGACAGACGACAGGCTGGTGCAGCAGGGCGAACTCGCCGTCGTGCAGCGCGGCACGCAGGCGCGTGGCCAGCTCCGCCTTGCGTACGACGTCCTGCTGCATCTGGGGCGCGTACAGCTCGACGCGGCCCTTTCCGCCCGCCTTGGCGCGGTACATCGCGAGGTCCGCGTTGCGCAGGATCTCGCCCGCTCCGAGGCCGGGCTCGGCGAAGGCGACACCGATGGAGGCGGCGACCCGGACATCGTTGCCGTCGATGAGGTACGGCTGGGAGAGCGTGACCCTGAGGCGGTCGGCGAGCTCCAGGATGTTGGCCTCGCGGGCGGTGCGGTCGCGGGTGCCGTCCCCGACGATCAGCGCGGCGAACTCGTCCCCGCCGAGCCGGGAGGCGGTGTCCCCGTACCGGACCGCGTCCTGCAGTCTGCGGGCGGCCTGGACGAGCAGTTCGTCCCCGGCCTGGTGCCCGATCGTGTCGTTGACGGCCTTGAAGCCGTCCAGGTCGATGAAGAGGACGGCCGTGCCGCGGTCGGAGGAACGGCGGCCGGACAGGGCCTGCTGGACGCGCCGGGTGAACAGGGCGCGGTTGGGCAGGTCGGTCAGCGGGTCGTGCTCGGCGTTGTGCTGGAGCTGCGCCTGCAGGCGCACTCTTTCGGTCACGTCCCGGCTGTTGAAGATGAGGCCGCCGTGGTGGCGGTTGACGGTGGACTCGACGTTGAGCCAGCCGCCGTCGCCCGACCGGAAGCGGCACTCGATGCGGGTGGTGGGTTCTTCGAGGGGGTTGGCGGCGAGGAAGCGCCGCACCTCGTGCACGACGCAGCCCAGGTCCTCCGGGTGGATGAGACCGGCCAGCTCCGTGCCCACGAGGTCCTCGGCGGGGCGTCCGTAGACACCGGCGGCGGCCGGGGAGACGTACCGGAGGATGCCGTTGGGCGCGGCGATCATGATGACGTCGCTGGAGCCCTGCACCAGGGAGCGGAAGTGGTTCTCCTTCTGCGCGAGCTCCTGGGTGAGGGTGATGTTGTCGAGCAGCATGATGCCCTGGCGCACCACGAGGGCGAGCACGACGGTGCCACCGGTGAGCAGCACCACCCGGTCCACGCTGCGGCCGTTGAGGACGTTGTAGAGAATCCCCAGCGTGCAGACCGCGGCGGCCAGATACGGGGTGAGGGCGGCCAGCGACCCGGTGATGGGCCGGGTGACCGGATACCGGCCTTGGTCACCGCCCTGTGCTCCGTGTGCTCCGTGTGCTCCCTGTGCTCCCTGTGCTCCCGGTGCGGACGGATGGTGTTGGATCCCGAACCGCTGCCTGGGCAGGTGTTCGCGCACCACGCGTGTGTGCCCGGTCCGCCGCTGCCGGTTGCCGTTCGAATGCCTTGGCGCGGCCCAGGGGGCGTAGGCCAGGAGCAGGGAGCCGGCGAACCAGCCCGCGTCCAGCAACTGGCCGGAGCGGTAGTTGTTGTGCAGCAGCGGCGAGGTGAACAGGGCGTCGCACATCACGGTCAGGGCGAGCGCGCCGATCGCGGTGTTCACCGCGGTGCGGTTGACCGCCGAGCGCCGGAAGTGCAGTGCGAGAACCATGCTGACCAGGGCGATGTCCAGCAGCGGGTACGCCAGGGACAGCGCGGTGTGCGCCACGCTCGGCCCCTCGGACTTCGCCGCCTGGGCGAGGGCGAGGCTCCACGAGAGCGTGAGCAGCGAGCCGCCGATCAGCCAGGCGTCGAGGCCGAGGCAGACCCAGCCCGCCTTTGTCACCGGGCGCTTGGCGAGGACCAGCAG
This sequence comes from Streptomyces sp. NPDC005303, assembly GCF_040607335.1. Classification (NCBI taxonomy): domain Bacteria; kingdom Bacillati; phylum Actinomycetota; class Actinomycetes; order Kitasatosporales; family Streptomycetaceae; genus Streptomyces; species Streptomyces sp. NPDC005303. The sequence continues at coordinate 275,766 of NZ_JBEXGM010000007.1, forward strand.
ACCCACGATGGCGGGTGGCGCGAAGCAGAGGAAGAACAGGTCGGCGTAGCTGGGGTTCGGCACGTCCCGGTCGAGGACGACCTCGTACCACCCCCAGATCAGGTTGCCGAGGGACGCCATCGTCGAGGAGAGCCCGAAGAGCAGCCAGGCGGGTCGAAAGCGGACACGACGGTTGCGGGCGTAGACGAAGCAGGACACGGCGGCGGTGCCCGCGGCGGCGCTCAGCCCGAAGTCGCCCATGACCAGGGCCACTTCGTGCGAGCCCCAGTCGAATGCGGCACCGATGGCGTATCCCGCGCAGACCACGGCGAGAAGGAGTTGGTGGACCAGCGTCGACCCGCCGCGGGAGGCCGGTGGCCGGGAGGGCAGCGCCCCCCTGGCGGGCCGGGCCCGCAGCGTTCCGTCGAGAATGGTCGTGGGAGACGGGGGCGAGCTCACCGGGTCCTCCCGGTCCGCGCCGCTCCGGGGTCCCGGGGGTCCGGGTGCGCCGGGTGCGCATGCCTCCTGCGGCTGGTGTGCCTTCGGTGGTGATGGCTGTGGTGACCGCCGTGATGGCCGCGTCTGCGCGCGGCCGTGTGCCAGGGTCGGAGCCGGCAGCCCCGCCGCGTCGGATCGTTGGTCCATAGGCCGTGCATCGCCCGTCGCCCCCCTCACAGTCTGCAAAGTCCATCCCCGGCGCCGAATGGTGCACGGCGCAGCCCCTGTCGGGACGATACACCAGTCTCGTCACTCAGGGACATAGTTCCTCTACGCTCCGTGACGACCAGGGGCGATGAGAGCACGGACCGCGTCCGAAAGATTGCGGAGGGTACCGGAAACGGATTACGTGCCTGTTGCGCGCCCGCGCCCGACAGCGCGTTGCGTACGCGTCACGCGCTGCCTGGCCCCGTCGTAAGGATCACGTTGCGCAACGGCTCCTGGTTCACATACCGGTTCAACTGATCCACCAACAGGCGCTTGGCGCGCGGCAGGAAAGCGGACGTAGGTCCTCCGACATGCGGACTGATGAGTACGCCCGGCGCCTGCCACAAGGGGTGCCCCTGGGGCAGCGGCTCGGGGTCGGTGACGTCGAGGGCGGCGGTGATGCGGCCGGTCTCCAGCTCGGCGAGCAGCGCCTTGGTGTCGACGACGGGGCCGCGGGCGACGTTCACGAGGAGCGCGCCGTCCTTCATACGGGCAAGGAATTCGGCGTCGGCCAGGTGACGTGTGGTCTCGTCGAGGGGCGTGGACAGGATGACGACGTCCGCCTCGGGGAGCAGGGCGGGCAGTTCGGCGAGCGGGCGCACGGGGCCGCGCTCCGTGGTGCGCGCGGAGCGCGCGACGCGCGCCACCCGCGCGACCTCGAACGGTAGGAGCCGGTCCTCGATGGCGGAGCCGATCGAGCCGTAGCCGACGATGAGGACGGTCTTGTCGGCGAGGGCGGGGTGGAACCCGCCGCGCCACTCTCCCTTGTCCTGGGCCCGCACGAAGTCGGGGATCCCGCGCAGCGAGGCGAGGACCAGGGCGAGCGTGAGTTCGGCGGTGCTCGCCTCGTGCACACCGCGTGCGTTGCACAACCGCACACCGGGACGCAGGTGCTTCAGGCCCGGCGTCACATTGTCGACGCCCGCCGACAGCGTCTGCACGACCTCGACGGAACTCAGCCGGGGCATCGGCCGCAGGACCACGTCCAGGGGCTTCATGTAGGGGACGACGTAGTACGCGCAGTCGGCCGGGTCCGCGGGGAAGTCCTCCTGGCCGTCCCAGAAGCGGTAGTCGGGGCCCTCGGGGAGCCCCTCGATCTCGTCGGGCGGGATGGGAAGCCACACGTCAGCACTCATGCCCTGGAGGCTATGTCAGGCGCCCGGGAGCCCAGAGGTTAGGTTGGGGGCCGGAACAGGGAGGGTCACGAGCAGGTGGAGCGCAGGACGATCGGCGCGGCGGCGCTCGCGGTGGGAGCCGTCGGACTCGGGTGCATGCCGATGAGTTGGGCCTACAGCGGGTCTCGGCAGCGCGGCGACGAGTCGGTCAGGGCCGTGCACCGAGCGCTCGATCTGGGCTCGACACTGCTGGACACGGCCGACATGTACGGCCCGTTCACCAACGAGCTTCTGTTGGGACGGGTGTTGAAGGAGCGGCGCGAGGACGCCTTCGTGTCCACCAAGGTGGGTCTGCTGGTGGGTGAGCAGCACATCGTGGCCAACGGCCGCCCCGGCTATGTGAGAAGAGCCTGCGACGCGTCGCTGCGGCGGCTCCAGACCGATGTGATCGACCTCTACCAGCTGCACCGCGAGGATCCCGAGGTTCCGGTCGAGGAGACCTGGGGCGCGATGGCGGAGCTCGTACAGGCCGGGAAAGTACGGTCGTTGGGGCTGTGCGCGATGGGGGCGCGGGGTGGGCGCCGCTCGGGAACACGGTTGTACGACGCGACGATCCGGCAGTTGCGGAGGGTCCAGCAGGTCTTCCCGGTGAGCGCGGTGGAGGCGGAGCTGTCGGTGTGGTCGCCGGAGGCCCTGGAGACGCTGGTGCCGTGGTGTGCGGCGCGCGGCATCGGCTTCCTCGCGGCGATGCCCCTCGGCAACGGCTTCCTGACCGGCACCCTGACCCCGGGCGAGGGCTTCGAACCGGACGACGTCCGTGCCCGCCATCCCCGCTTCACCGCCGAGATGATGGCCGCGAACCAGCCGATCGTCTCCGGCCTGCGCCGCGTCGCGGCCCGGCACGGGGAACAGGTGACCCCGGCCCAGGTGGCACTGGCGTGGGTACTGGCACAGGGTGGCCACGTGGTCCCGGTGCCGGGCACCAAGCAGGAACGCTGGGTGACGGAGAACGCGACGGCGGCCGCACTGCGCCTGACCGCGCAGGACCTCACGGAGGTGGCGACACTGCCACCGGCACAGGGATCGTGGGACTGACGATCCTCGCGGGGGCGGGGGTGCGCATCGGGTCCGGGAGATCGGGAACCTGTGGGGCGCGAGCGGTGTATGACAGGTAGAACCCGCCGCTTCGAAGGGACCACGATCGTGCATCGTCGAGCTGTGACGGCCGTGCTGGCCGCGACCACGCTCCTGCTGACGGCCGGCTGCTCCTCCGACGGCGGAGGAGGGGGCGGAGGCTCCCCGGGCAGCGGGGACACCGCCTCGTCGAGCAGTACGGCATCGGGGTCCTCGCCCACCCAGCAGGCCGCGGAGGCGACCCCACCGGCGAAGGGCACGGTGAAAGTCGTGCGCACGGTCGCCGAGGGCCTCAAGACCCCATGGGGCCTCGCCCCCCTCCCGGACGGCGACCTGCTCGTCTCGTCACGGGACGAGGGCACGATCACCCGGGTCGACGGACAGTCGGGAAAGAAGACGGAGCTGGGCCAGGTATCCGGGGCCTCCGCGGCCGGCGAGGGCGGCCTCCTGGGCATCGCCCTGTCCCCGGACTACGCCTCGGACCACATGGTCTACGCCTACTTCACCTCCGACTCGGACAACCGCATCGTCCGGATGGTCTACGACGAACAGAAGCCGTCCGGCGAGCAGCTCGGCGCCCCCGACACCGTCTTCAAGGGCATCCCGAAGGGCTTCATCCACAACGGCGGCCGGATCGCCTTCGGACCGGACGGCATGCTGTACGCGGGCACGGGTGAGAGCGGCAACACCGGCCTGTCCCAGGACCTCAAGTCCCTGGGCGGCAAGATCCTGCGCCTGACCCCGGAGGGCGATCCCGCCCCGGGCAACCCGTTCCCGAACTCTCCTGTGTATTCGTACGGCCACCGCAATGTGCAGGGTCTTGCCTGGGACTCCAAACAGCGGCTGTTCGCCTCGGAGTTCGGCCAGGACACCTGGGACGAGCTGAACGCGATCAAGCCGGGCGACAACTACGGCTGGCCCACGGCCGAGGGCAAGTCCGACGACAAGAAGTTCCACGACCCGATCACCCAGTGGCACACCGACGACGCCTCTCCCAGCGGCATCGCCTACGCCGAGGGCTCCATCTGGATGGCCGGTCTGAAGGGTCAGCGCCTGTGGCGCATCCCGTTGAAGGGCACCGCGGCCTCCGCCGACCCGCAGGCGTTCCTGAAGGGTGAGTACGGCCGGCTGCGCACGGTGGTCTCCGCGGGCGGGGACAAGCTGTGGCTGGTCACCAGCAACACCGACGGCCGCGGCAGCCCCAAGGCCGGGGACGACAGGATCCTGGAGATACAGGTCAGCTAGCCGGACGCTCGTCCAGGTCCTTGTCCTCGCCGTCGCCCTCGTCCCGCTGGGGGCGGCGGACGACGACCTTCCCGGACGTGAGATCTATCGGTCCGCGGCCGGGGTCGCCGTCGCCGACGTCCTCGCGGGTCAGCTCCAGCCGCTTCTGCTCGTCGTGGGTGTGCTTACGGCCGGGTGCGAACAGTTCCTCGAACATGTTGAACATGCGGCCTCCCCTGCCGGTCTCCTACACCGTACGCCTCACTCCGTGATCGGCGCGTGGAGAGCCGCGGCCGGGAACAGCCCCAGCCGGTGCGCGACCGCCGCCGCCTCTCCCCGTCCGGAGACGCCGAGCTTGCCGAGGATGTTGGACACGTGGACGCTGGCCGTCTTCGGGGAGATGAAGAGTTCCTCGGCGATCTGGCGGTTGGTGCGGCCGAGGGCGACCAGGCGCAGGACGTCGCGTTCGCGACCGGTGAGGCCGAGGGAGCGGACCGGGTCGGCCCGGTCGGGCGCCGGGGCCGCGGTCAGGGCGAGGCGGGCTCGCTGGGCCAGCAGCGTGACCGCGTCGGCGAGGGGCCGGGCGCCGAGGTGGTCGGCGGCGGCGTGAGCGAGGCGCAGGAGTTCGGTGGCCCGGTCACGTTCGGGCTGCTCGGCGCCGCCGGGTGCGGACAGCAGGGCCTCGGCGAGCCGGTGGCGGACGCGGGCGAGGGCGTAGGGGCGTTCCAGGGGCTCGAAGGCGATGAGGGCCTCGCACCATTGGTCCGGGGTGTCGGCGCTCTCGGCGCGCAGCAGTTCGGCGCGCAGCCAGCGTTCGTGGGCCAGCCAGACGGGCGCGTTGGTGGCGAGGGGCCTGGCCGCCTCCCGGATGCGGTCGAGGACCTTCGTGCGGCCCTGTTCGGCGACGGGCAGACCGAGGTTGTCGGCCTCCATGGTGGCGGCGGTGAGCAGCAGGGGCCAGGCGTAGCGCTGGGTGCCGGGCGGGAAGCCGGCGTCCAGGACCCGTTCGAGTTCGGCGCGGGCGTCCAGGAGGCGCCCTTCGCCGGCGGCGATTCCGATGGCGAGGTCGGAGAGGGGTATCTCGTGTTGCGGAGCCTTGTCGTGGGTGCCGAAGTAGGCGCGTGCGGCCGCCAGTTGGCGGGCCGCCTCCGGCAGCTCGCCGCGGGCGAGGGCGAGTTGGGAGCGGTTGGCGGCGTGGAAGCCGCGGGGTTTGGCGCTCTGGCCGACGAGTTCGGCCTTGGTGGCGGCTTCGGCGGCCCGGTCCCAGCGGCCCAGGGCGTAGAGGGATTCGGCGAGGTTGCCCCAGATCCAGGCCTCTTTGTCGGACAGGCCGAACTTCCGGGCGTAGCCGATCCCTTCTTCCAGGACGGGCACGGCTTCCCGGGAACGCCCGATGGCTTCCAGGGCGCTCGGCAGATTCACGTAGACACGGCTGGCGACTGCGGAGATGCCGTCCTGGAGCGTCTGCCGCAGGATCTCGAACATCTCGGACAGCCCGGTCTCGACTCCGCCGGACTCGACGAGGAGGCCCGCGTGGGTGAGGCGGGCGTTCATCTCGATCTCGCGGGCGCCCACCATGCGGGCGTACTCCACGGCTCGCTCGGCGGCCGAGAGGGCCTCGGGGCCGGGGATGTGGACCATGGACCAGTGGGCGACGGTGGACAGCACCTCGGCGTGCACCTCGGACGGCGGCTGGCCGCGGACCAGGTCTTCGGCGGTGGCCAGCTCGGCCCAGCCGTCGCCGCGGGTCAGTCCCTGGACGAGATGGGAGCGCTGGACCCAGAACCAGGCCGCGCGCAGGGGGTCCCCGTCGTCCTCCAGCAGGTGCAGCGCCCGTTTGGTGATCTTCAGGGCGCGTTCGCGTTCGCCGCCCAGGCGGCCGGCCACGGCGGCCTCCGCCATCAGGTCGAGGTAGCGCAGCGGGGTGGTGGCCGGGTCGCAGCCGCAGGGTGGGTAGACCTCGGTGTAGTCGACGGGGCGCAGGGCGGAGCGGACGTCCTCGGGGGCGGTGTCCCACAGCTCCATCGCGCGTTCCAGGAGCCGGAGTTGTTCGGAGTAGGCGTGCCGGCGGCGGGCGGTGACGGAGGCGTCCAGGACGGCCGGCAGCGCCTTGGCGGCGTCGTGGGCGTGGTACCAGTAGCTGGCCAGGCGCATGACCCGTTCGTCGGCGGGGACGAGCGTGGGGTCGGCCTCCAGGGCTTCGGCGTAGCGGCGGTTGAGGCGGGAGCGTTCGCCGGGCAGCAGGTCGTCGGCGACGGCCTCGCGGACCAGGGAGTGGCGGAAGCGGTAGCCGTCGCCGTCGGGTGCCGGGATGAGGATGTTGGAGTTCACGGCTACCCGCAGCGCTTCGATGAGGTCGTCCTCGGCGAGCCGGGTGACGGCGGCGAGCAGGCGGTACTCCACGGTGGAGCCGCCCTCGGCGACGACCCGGGCGACCCGCTGGGTGCTCTCGGGCAGCCCCTCGACGCGGACCAGGAGCAGGTCTCGGAGCGAGTCGGTGAGCCCGGTGCCGCAGCCCTCGGTGGCGCAGACGGCGAGTTCCTCGACGAAGAAGGCGTTGCCGTCGGAGCGTTCGAAGATCTCGTCCACCTGGGCGGGGTTCGGTTCGGTGGCGAGGATCCCGGCTATCTGGCGGCTCACCTCGTCCCGGTTGAAGCGGCCGAGTTCGATGCGGCGGACCGTGCGCAGCCGGTCGAGTTCGGCGAGCAGGGGGCGCAGCGGGTGGCGGCGGTGGATGTCGTCGGCGCGGTAGGTGGCGAGGACGACCAGGCGGCCGGTGCGCAGGGTGCGGAAGAGGTAGGCCAGGAGGTGGCGGGTGGAGGCGTCGGCCCAGTGGAGGTCCTCCAGGACGACGACGACGGTGTGCTCGGCCGCGACGCGTTCCAGGAGGCGCGCGGTGAGCTCGAAGAGGCGGGCCAGGCTCTCCTCGTCGTGCCGGCCGGTGCCCCGGGCGGGGATCGCCTCACCGACCTCGGGCAGCAGCCTGGCCAGTTCCTCCTCCTGGCCGGCGGCCGCGGCGGCCACTTCGTCGGGCAGGGCGCGGCGCAGGGCACGCAGGGCGGTGGAGAAGGGCGCGAAGGGCAGTCCGTCGGCGCCGATCTCCACGCAGCCGCCGAGGGCTACGACCGCGCCCTGCCGGCAGGCTGCGGTGGCGAACTCCTCGACGAGGCGGGTCTTTCCGACACCGGCCTCGCCACCGAGCAACAACGCCTGCGGCTCGCCCGCTTCGGCGCGGGCGAGCGTTTCGTTCAGGCTGTTCAGCTCTTCGGCACGGCCGACGAACACGGGACTGACGGACCTGGTCTCCACAGGCCCGAGCATGGCACGCGGGTCCGACAGGACGGCACCCGTTTTCGGGGCGGCCCCGGGTCCAGGAGCGGCCCCGGTCGGCGGGAGGACGGCCGCGGTGGTCGCCGCGGGGACGAGCAGAGCCGTACGGCCGTCCTCCCTCCCCCCGGCGCTCACGCCGTGCGGAGGAACCGGTGCCGCCGGGGGCGGCCGGTATGCGAATCGGTCTCCGCGGTGCGTTCGGCGGCTTCGCGACGGGCGGCGCGGCGGCCGCGCAAGATCTCGCGGACGAGCCGCTCGTGGTCGGCCTGGCGGATGAGTTCGGTGGACCGGTACTGGGAGATCTCGTACGCGGGATACATGGCGTCGTCCTTGTCGGAGTCGGTTTCGGGCTTCGCTTTCTGCGATGCCTCCACCTTCGTCTCCGAGGCGGGTCCGCCACATCGGGAGAGTTCCGCATCTTCTGGGGCCGGAGGGGCCTTAGACGCGCGGGAGGGGCCTCAGGGTGTCCGTAAGGTACCTACGGATGCCCTAAGACCCCTCGTGAGCTGCGCTTGTTCAGCCTGCGGAGGGCAGGTCCAGCAGGAGGCCGGTGTACTTGAGGACGGCCAGGAGCAGACCGACGACCCCGAGCGCGACACCGCCCCAGGCGACGGACTTGATCCACACGGCCTGCGGCTTTCCGGGGGCGCCGAAGGCGGGCCGGGCCAGCACGCCCACCCCGACGACCAGGGCGAGCAGCGCGAAGACGCCGCCCCAGAGTGCGGTGGCCTTCCAGGCGTCGCCGTAGCCCTCGTCGAGGAGCTTCGCCACATCGGAGGAGGTCGCGGTCTGCGCGTGCAGCTGCCCGATGAGCGACTGCCGTGCGGACGCGACGGTGCCGATCCAGCTGCCGGTGAGCGAGACCAGGCCGAGCGCGGCGGAGACGACGGCGCCCGCGCCCTGGCCGACGCCGGTGGGGCCCTCCTCCTGGGCGGCTCCGGGCAGGTCGTACTCGTCGTCCGTGTCGTCGGCGGCGTTCTCGTCCGCCGTGGTGTCCTCGGCCGTGGTGTGCTCGGCCTCCGTCACCTCGTCGGTCGTGGCGACGCTCTCCTTCTTCTCGTCGGTCGTGGCCTCGGCGCCCGTCTCGGCGCCGGTCTCGTCAGCTGTCTTCGTTCCCATGTCGGGCACCGTACGGATCCTGTCTGAGAGGGTTCTTAATGATCGTTCCGGGCTGCACGCGCACGTGCCTCACGCCACTCGGGGGCGAGAATCGACCACACCTCGAGGTCGTGCCGTACGCCACGATAGGGGTGGGCCTGACGGCGGACTCCGTCGCGGGTCATTCCGAGGCGCCGGGCGACGTTGATGCTGGCCGTGTTTCCGGACGCGGCGACCCATTCGATCCGGTGGATGCCGCGTTCTTCGACCACCCAGTCGATCAGCACCCGCATGGCGCGGGTGATCAGTCCGCGGCCGGTGGCGGCGGGCTCCAGCCAGCAGCCGACCTCGCAGTTGCCCTGCTCGGCGTCGAAGTTCAGGGTGAGCACTCCGCCGACGAGCTTTCCGTCCAGCCAGATGCCGTGATAGCCGCCGGTGTCGTCAGCGCGCATCCGGGCGTACCGCTGGAGCGTCTCGCGCGCGGAGGCCGCGTCGACGGCCCGGGAGCCGAAGGGGATGAACTGTCCGATGAACTCACGGCCACGCTCCAGGTTGGCCAGGAACTCCTCCGCGTGCCACGGCTCAAGCGGTCGCAGTTCCGCCCCGTCGTCACCCAGCGATATCGCGTACATCCCCGTTTCGCTCCCTCTCCAGCTCCTCCACGACCTCGTCCAGCCTTTCATGCGCGGCGCGGCACTCGGGCGGCTCGATGCTGATGCGGGGCATCCGCCTCTCCAGCCAGCCCGGCAGCCACCAGTTGGCGCCGCCGAGCAGATGCATGAGGGCCGGGACGAGGAGCGTACGCAGGACGAAGGCGTCGAGGGCCACGGCGGCGGCGAGCGCGATGCCGAACATGGCGATCACCCGGTCGCCGCTGAGGACGAAGGCGAGGAAGACGGAGATCATGATGACCGCCGCGGAGTTGATCACCCGGCTGGTCTCGGCGAGGCCGACGCGTACGGCCCGCCGGTTGTCGCCGGTCTCCAGCCACTCCTCGTACATCCGGCTGACGAGGAAGACCTGGTAGTCCATGGAGAGCCCGAAGAGGACCGAGACCATGATCACGGGCAGGAAGGGTTCGATGGGCCCTGCGCGGCCCAGCCCGAGCAGTTCGCTTCCCCAGCCCCACTGGAAGATCGCCACGACCACTCCGAAGGCGGCGGCGACGGCGGCGACGTTCATTGCGGCGGCCTTCAGCGGGATGCCGACGGAGCGGAAGGCGAGCAGGAGCAGCAGACAGCCCAGGCCGATGACGACGCCGACGAACAGCGGCAGCTTGCCGACGATGACGTCCGCGAAGTCGTCGTACGAGGCGGTCATCCCTCCGACGTGGATGTCGAGGGAGGTTCCGGTCTCGGCGCGCGGCAGCACCTCGGTGCGCAGCCGGTCCACGAGGTCGCTGGTCTGCTGGGACTGCGGTGCCGACTCGGGGACGACCGTGAAGTAGGCGAGGTCGCCGCCGGTGTCGTAGGTCACCGGGGTGGTGGACGCGATGTCCTCGGTGGTGCGCAGGGTGGCGTCGAGGTTGTCGAGGAGGAGCTTGTCCTCGGCGCCGTCGACAGGGGTCACCAGCGTCAGGGGCCCGTTGACGCCGGGGCCGAAGCCGTCCACCAGGAGGTCGTACGCCTGGCGGGTGGTCGTGGTCTTCGGGTCGTTGCCCTGGTCGGAGGTGCCGAGACGCAGGCCCAGGGTGGGCAGGGCGAGGATGGCGATGACCACCAGGGCGATGGCGCCGAGCAGCTTGGGGTGACGTTCCACGAACGCGGACCAGCGGTGGGCGAGCCCCGTCGGCAGTTCGGGCTCGGGTCCGTGTTCGGCGAGACGGCGCCGCTCGCGCCGGCTCAGGGCGCGCATGCCGATCAGGGAGAGCAGGGCGGGCAGCAGGGTCACGGACGCGGCGACCGTGAGGACGACGGTCAGGGAGGCGGCGATCGCGACGCCGTTGAGGAAGCCGAGCCGGAGGATCAGCATGCCCAGCAGGGCGATGCAAACCGTGGCACCCGCGAAGACGACCGCGCGCCCGGTGGTGGTGACGGCGTTCACGACGGACTCGGTGGCGCTCAGGCCGCGTTTGAGGCCGCGCCGGTGTCTGGTGACGATGAAGAGCGCGTAGTCGATGCCGACACCGAGCCCGATCAGCATGCCGAGCATGGGCGCGAAGTCGGCGACGGTCATGGCATGCCCGAGCAGCACGATCCCGGCGTAGGCGGTGCCCACGCCGACCAGGGCGGTGGCGATGGGCAGCAGCGATGCGGCGAGCGAGCCGAAGGCCAGGAACAGCACCAGGGCCGCGACGAGCACACCGACGACCTCGGCGACATGCCCGCCCGAGGACTCGGTGAGTGCGACGGCGCTGCCGCCCAGCTCCACCTGGAGCCCGTCGGCCTCGGCGTCCTTGGCGGTGTCCACCACGGCCTTCGCCTCGGAGGCGTCGATGTCCTCGGCCGAGTCGGTGAAGGTGACGGTGGCGTACGCGGTGTGCCCGTCGGCGCTGATCCGGCCGGCGCCCGAGTCGTCGTACGGGCTGAGGACGGCGGCCACTCCCGGCAGGTCGGCGATCTTGTCCAGGGTGGTGGTCATCGTCTGCTCGACGTCGGCATCCCGGACCGAGCCCGACGTGAGGTGCCAGACGACGGTGTCGCTGTCGCCTCCGAGGTGCGGGAAGCCGTCCTGGAGCAACTGGGTGGCGCGGCCCGACTCGGTGCCGGGGACCTCGTAGTCGTTCGAGTAGGCGGACCCGGCGACGGCGGCGCCCGCGCTCACTCCGCCGAGGGCGAGGAGCCACAGGAGTACGACGACCAGACGTCGTCGGACACACCAGCGTGCGAGGGCTGCCACGAACGTGCTCCCAGGGGTGGTGAATTGTGGATCTTTGACCGGGAACAGTCGTTCATGAGGTGAACAGCCCGCAAAGAACGCATGAGTAATGCGTGGACCACTCTTGCAGGCAAAAGTGATCGTTCACCGCGATCGTGCGGTTATTCACAGGAGTGGGAGACAGATCACAGGACAGTAACGGTCACTCTGTCACGTCCGCCGAACCTCAGTCGAACTGGTCGCCCAACGCCATCACCATCACTCCGACGATCAGCAGCCACAGCGCTCTGCGGGTGCGCCCCCGGGAGCCCAGGACCGCCGCAAGCACGCACACCGCGGCGCCGAAGGCGTAGGCCGCGGGCACGAGCGCGGGGGCGGAGCCGGCCGCGCGGAGCGCCGCCGCGGCCAGACCGGCGAGGGCCAGCAGGGCGCCGGTGCCGGAGGCCGTCCAGCGGGCCCGCCGGGCGTCCAGCACCTGGCCGTCGTACTCCTCCTGTATGTCGGATGGCTCGGAATTCGCAGGACCGTTCATGGCGGGCGAGCGTAGCGTGTTCCGCTGAGAGAAACCCGGGCCCGTCCGGCCCCTGACCGAAGCAGGTGCGTTGTTTGAGCGTCCGACCGAGCTCCGCCGTATCCCTTTCCGTCTCTCAGGACTCAAGGAGCCCGTTCACCGATGCCGGACGACATCACCCAGAGGACCTCGCGGACCTCGAATGAGGACCTCACCCGGAGGCTGACCCGGGCCCGCTACCCCCACAGCAACAGTTACGACATCCGCTGGGTCATCGAGAACCAGATGGGCCCGAACGCGCTGTGGCTGCTGGAGTGGCTCGCGCCCGCCCTGGGCCTGGACACCCTGCGCCCCTGCGCCCGTGTGCTCGACCTCGGCTGTGGCCGGGCCATGACCTCGGTCTTCCTGGCCAGGGAGTACGACGTCCAGGTCACCGCGGCCGACCTGTGGGTCAAGCCCGACGACAACGCGCGGCGCATCGCCGAGGCCGGTTTCGCCGACCGGGTGCTGCCCGTGCACGCCGAGGCGCACGACCTGCCGTTCGCCGAGGGCAGCTTCGACGCGATCGTGAGCATCGACGCGTACCAGTACTTCGGCACCAACGACCTGTATCTGCCCGAGCTGACACGGCTGCTCAAACCGGGCGGCCGGATCGGGGTGGTCGTGCCCGCGCTGCGGGAGGAACCGGCGGGCACCGAACCGCCGGACCACCTCAAGCCGTACTGGGACCCCGGTTACTGGGCGTTCCACTCCGCCGAGTGGTGGCACCGCCACTGGACCCGCTCCGGGGCCGTGGAGGTCGAGGCCGCCGACTGGCAGGAGGACGGCTGGAAGGACTGGCTGCTGTGGTGCGATGTGATCGCCGAGGAGAGCCCGGAGGAGTTCCATCGCACGATGGCCCGCGAGGTCGGCGAGATGGTGCGCGTCGACGAGGGCCGCACGCTGGGGTTCGTACGGGTCGTAGGACGCCGTAGGTAGGAAACGCCACGGCCCCGGAGGGCATCCCCTCCGGGGCCGTACGGTGTGCTCCGGCTCAGCCTTCGCTGACGCCCAGCTTCTCCAGGATCAGCTCCTTGACGCGGGCCGCGTCGGCCTGGCCGCGGGTGGCCTTCATGACCGCGCCGACCAGGGCACCGGCGGCGGCGACCTTGCCGGAGCGGATCTTGTCGGCGATGCCCGGGTTGCCGGCGATGGCCTCGTCGACGGCGGTGCCGAGGGCACCCTCGTCGGAGACGACCTTCAGACCGCGCTTGTCGACGACCTCGTCCGGGGTGCCTTCGCCCGCGAGGACGCCTTCGATGACCTGGCGGGCCAGCTTGTCGTTCAGGTCACCCTTCGAGACCAGCTCGGTGACCCGGGCGACCTGCGCCGGGGTGATGGCCAGTTCGTCGAGCGCCTTGCCGGACTCGTTGGCGCTGCGGGCGAGTTCGCCCATCCACCACTTGCGGGCGGAGGCCGCGTCGGCACCGGCGTCGATGGTGGCGACGATCAGGTCCAGGGCACCGGCGTTGAGGATCGCCTGCATGTCCAGGGCCGTGATGCCCCACTCCGCGACGAGCCGGTTGCGGCGCACCAGCGGCAGCTCGGGGAGCGCCGCCCGGATCTCCTCGACCCACTCGCGCGAGGGGGCCACCGGAACGAGGTCCGGTTCGGGGAAGTACCGGTAGTCCTCGGCCTCTTCCTTCACGCGGCCCGAGGTCGTGGACCCCGTGTCCTCGTGGAAGTGCCGGGTCTCCTGGATGATCGTCCCGCCACTGCTCAGGACGGCCGCGTGCCGCTGGATCTCGAAACGGGCCGCGCGCTCCACGGACCGCAGCGAGTTGACGTTCTTCGTCTCGGAACGCGTGCCGAACTTCTCGGTGCCGTTCGGGCGCAGCGACAGGTTCACGTCGCAGCGCATCTGCCCCATCTCCATGCGGGCTTCCGACACACCGAGTGCCTTGATGACCTCGCGCAGCTCACGGACGTACGCCTTCGCCACCTCGGGAGCGCGCTCACCCGCACCCTCGATCGGCTTGGTGACGATCTCGATGAGCGGGATGCCGGCGCGGTTGTAGTCGAGGAGCGAGTGCGAGGCGCCGTGGATACGGCCCGTCGCGCCGCCCACGTGGGTCGACTTGCCGGTGTCCTCCTCCATGTGGGCGCGTTCGATCTCCACACGGAAGGTCTCACCGTCCTCCAGCTGTACGTCGAGGTAGCCGTTGAAGGCGATCGGCTCGTCGTACTGGGAGGTCTGGAAGTTCTTCGGCATGTCCGGATAGAAGTAGTTCTTCCGGGCGAAACGGCACCACTCGGCGATCTCGCAGTTCAGCGCGAGACCGATCTTGATGGCCGACTCGATGCCGATCGCGTTGACGACCGGCAGCGCGCCGGGCAGGCCGAGGCAGGTGGGGCAGGTCTGCGTGTTGGCGTCCTGACCGAGTTCGGTCGAACAACCGCAGAACATCTTGGTCTTGGTGCCGAGTTCGACATGGACCTCGAGGCCCATGACGGGGTCGTACGACGCGAGAGCGTCCTCGTACGACACCAGGTCGGTCGTGATGGTCACGGTGTAACTTCCCTCTCAGCCCAGCAGGACGTCGTCGTCGCCCAGCCGCTTCAGCTCGCGGTACAGGACGGCAAGGCCGGTGACGACGGCGACGGCGGCCACGGTCGCGTCGATCAGGACCAGCGTGTCGCTCTCGGCGCGCGCCTTCTTGAGCCGCTTGGCGACACCGATGGCGCCGAACGCCGTGGTGGCGATGGACAGGTACGTGCCGGACTTGGACTTCTTGAAGTCCTTCGCCTTGGTCAGCTTGCTCACAGCGACGGTGCCTCCTCCAGGAGCGGGTGGCCCCACCTTTCCACGAAGGCGGCCTCGACGGCTGCGCCGACCTTGTAGAGACGGTCGTCCTTCAGGGCCGGGGCGATGATCTGCAGACCGACCGGGAGGTTGTCCTCCGGGGCGAGACCGCACGGCAGCGACATGGCCGCGTTGCCCGCGAGGTTGGTCGGGATGGTGCACAGGTCCGCGAGGTACATCGCCATCGGGTCGTCGGCGCGCTCGCCGATCGGGAAGGCGGTGGTCGGGGTCGTCGGGGAGACGATCACGTCGACCTGCTCGAAGGCCTTCTCGAAGTCGCGCGTGATGAGCGTGCGGACCTTCTGCGCGGAGCCGTAGTAGGCGTCGTAGTAACCGCTCGACAGGGCGTACGTGCCGAGCATGATCCGGCGCTTGACCTCGGGGCCGAAGCCCGCCTCACGGGTGAGGGAGGTGACCTCCTCGGCGGAGTGCGTGCCGTCGTCGCCGACCCGCAGGCCGTAGCGCAGGCCGTCGAAGCGGGCGAGGTTGGACGAGCACTCGGAGGGCGCGATCAGGTAGTACGCCGACAGGGCCAGGTCGAAGGACGGGCAGTCCAGTTCGACGATCTCGGCGCCCAGCTCCTTGAGGAGGGCGACGGACTCGTCGAAGCGCTGGATGACACCGGCCTGGTAGCCCTCGCCGCGGAACTGCTTCACGACACCGACGCGCATCCCCGCGACACTGCCGTTGCGGGCGGCCTCGACGACCGGCGGGACCGGGGCGTCGATCGAGGTGGAGTCGAACGGGTCGTGCCCGGCGATGACCTCGTGAAGGAGCGCCGCGTCCAGGACCGTACGGGCGCAGGGGCCGCCCTGGTCGAGGGAGCTGGAGAACGCCACCATGCCGTAGCGGGAGACCGCCCCGTACGTCGGCTTCACACCGACCGTGCCGGTGACGGCGGCCGGCTGGCGGATGGAGCCGCCGGTGTCGGTGCCGATGGCGAGGGGGGCCATGTGCGCGGCCAGCGCCGCGGAGGAGCCGCCACCGGAGCCGCCGGGGATCCGGGTGAGGTCCCACGGGTTGCCGGTCGGGCCGTAGGCGCTGTTCTCGGTGGAGGACCCCATGGCGAACTCGTCCATGTTGGTCTTGCCGAGGATGACCACGTCGGCGGCCTTCAGCCGCTTGGTGAGCGTCGCGTCGTACGGCGGGATCCAGCCCTCGAGGATCTTCGAACCGACGGTCGTCGGGATGCCCTCGGTGGTGAAGATGTCCTTCAGCGCGAGCGGGACGCCGGCCAGCGGGCCGAGCTTCTCGCCCCTGGCCCGCTTCTCGTCGACGGCACGGGCCTGCGCGAGGGCGCCCTCGCGGTCGACGTGCAGGAAGGCGTGCACCTTCTCGTCGACGGCCTCGATACGGGCCAGGTGGGCCTCGGTGACCTGCACGGCCGTGAGCTCACCGGAAGCGATCTTCGCGGCGGTCTCGGCGGCGGTCAGCTTGATGATGTCCGTCATGGCGGTTAGTCCTCCCCCAGGATCTGCGGCACCTTGAAACGCTGCTGCTCCTGGGCCGGGGCGCCGGAGAGCGCCTGCTCGGGGGTGAGCGACGGACGGACCTCGTCCGCCCGCATGACGTTCGTCAGCGGGAGCGGGTGCGAGGTCGGCGGTACGTCTTGGTCGGCGACCTCGCTGACGCGTGCGACCGCGCCGATGATGTCGTCCAGCTGTCCCGCGAAGTGCTCGAGCTCTTCGGGCTTCAGCTCCAGACGCGCCAGCCGTGCGAGGTGGGCGACCTCCTCGCGCGTGATGCCAGGCATGCAGCGATCCTCTGGGGTGGGTGAGTGTGTGTGGTTTGGGGCTGGGGCTAGTCGTCTCATTCCCGTCGTCCGCCCGAAGGGCGGGTCGTGCGGCGTCTATTGCGTGCGATCGCAAGGCGCCGGAGCGTCCTCGTGGCGGAGCCACGTGGACGATTCGGCTACGCGGCGAGCGTGCGTGCCAGGCGTCGCGCGACAGACGGGAATGGGACGACTAGCCCCAATCCTATGGGTCACGGCCGGATGGCCGTTAAACGGTTTCCCGTAGCCGACCGCAACGGGCGGCCCCCATACCGCACCAAAGGATGCCTGGACGGGTCACTCCGCCGCCGGCAGCGCCGCCCTCGGCCGCTGCCAGCCCCTCGAACCCCTGGCCAGCAGCCACGCCGTGGTCTCCTCGGGCGGCATCGCCGCCGCCACCAGCCAGCCCTGTACGGCGTCGCAGCCCATGTCCCGCAGCCGCTCCCAGGTCTCGTCGTCCTCCACGCCCTCCGCGACGACGAGGAGGCCCAGGGAGTGGGCGAGGTCGACGGTGCAGCGGACGATCTCCGCGTCCTCGGTGTCGACGGCCAGCTTGGCCACGAAGGAGCGGTCGATCTTGAGTTCGCTGACGGGCAGGCGGCGCAGGTGGACCAGGGAGGAGTAGCCGGTGCCGAAGTCGTCCAGGGACATCTTCACGCCGTGCCCGGTCAGCGCGGCAAGGGTGTCCCCGGCCCGCGAGGGGTCCTCCAGGAGGACGTGTTCGGTGATCTCCAGTTGGAGCGCTCCCGCCGGGACGCCGTGCCGGGCCAGGCGCGCGGCCACCGAGCCGGCGAAGCCCGGGGTGTGGACGTCACGCGGGGAGACGTTGACGGCGACCGGGACGAAGAGGCCCTGCGCCCGCCACTCGGCGACCTGCGCGAGTGCCGTGTCGAGGACGTACTCGGTGAGGTACGGCATCAGCCCGGAGGACTCGGCGATCGCGATGAACTCGTCCGGCGGCACCTTCCCGCGCTCCGGGTGCACCCAGCGCACCAGGGCCTCCAGACCCGCCACCTGCCCGTCGAAGCGGACCTTGGGCTGGTAGTGCAGCTGCACCTCGTGCGCGTCCAGGGCCCGGCGCAGATCGCCCAGGAGTCCGAGGCGGTCGGGGGTGTTGGAGTCCCGCTTGGACTCGTACACCTCTACGCCCGTACGGTCCCGCTTGGCCTGGTACATCGCCACGTCCGCCCGCCGCAGCAGCCCCTCGGCGTCCGCGGCGTGGTCGGGGAAGACGGCGACCCCGGCGCTGGCCTCCAGGACGAGGGTGAGCCCGTCGAGGTCGAGCGGGGAGCTGAGGGCCGCGACCAGGTTGCGGGCGACCCGGGTCGCGGAGGTCGTGGAGTCGGCCACCGGCAGTAAGACGGCGAACTCGTCGCCGCCGAGCCGCGCCGCCTCCGCCCCGCGCGGCAGCGCTATCCGCAGCCGGTCGGCGATCTGCAGGAGCAGCCGGTCACCGGCGAGATGGCCCAGGGTGTCGTTGACCGAGCGGAAGCGGTCGAGGTCGATGAGCATCAGGGCGGAACGGGCGCCGATGCGTTCGGCGTCGTCCAACGCGGTCCAGATGCGCTCCAGGAGCCACTGCCGGTTGGGCAGTCCGGTCAGCGGGTCGCGCAGTTGCTCCTCGGCGCGGGCCCGGGCCATCCACAGGGTGGAGTCGAGGGCGATGAGGGGGATCGCGAACAGCGGGAGCAGCACGGGCTTGGCGGCCGCGACCACGCAGACCAGCGGGGCGATGCCGAGCAGCGCCACCGCGACCAGGCCCTGTCTGACCAGGGCGGTGCGGGCCACGGTGGGCAGACCGGCGTGGCGGGAGGAGTGCAGATACCAGCCGAGGACCCGGGTGACCGCGAGATAGGCGACGGCGACCAGGACCACTTCGGGCCCGGTGTAGAAGGTCCAGGTGTCGGGGTTCCAGGGGGTCTCGACGGACGGCGACTGGCCGAACACGGCGAGGACCAGCGCGCCGGTGGCTATCCCGAGGATGTCCACCGCGCCGTGCAGGATGCCCTGCCGCCAGCGGTGGCGCCGGGCTATGCCGACCAGCAGTACGACGGTGAGGCTGACCATGCCCGCGGGCACCCAGCCGTACAGCAGCAGGACGGCGAGGGTCAGGGCGGCGCCCGAGCCGGTGCCGCCCCACCAGCGGGCCCGGCCGAGGGCGACCAGATGGCCGACGATGACACCGGTCAGCACGGCCAGCGACCAGCCGACGGTGCCGGACGGAAAGAGCGCGTGGCCGCCGGTGAAGGCCCGGTAGAAGCCCGCGCCCAGCACGAATCCGGCCGACGCGACGACCGCCGTGGGCAGGGCGGGCCAGGACAGGTGCCGGTCGGACTCGTGGTCCGGCATACCGGGGGCGCGCTCGGCGGTGAGCTGTGCGGCTCCGTGACCGCCGGCCGCGGTGTATTGTCCGGCGGCGCGCCCCCGCGCGCCCGGATGGTCCGAAGGCCGCTCGGCCCACCGGCTCGCCCGCCACGCGCCGGTGAGCCGGCGCAGCCGTGAGTCCGGGGCGGCGCTCTCGGTCGGTTCCATTCCCGTCCCTCTCACAGCCGGCGGTGCCCACGCCACGCAGCTTCTTCGCCCGACAAATCCCTCGACGGCGCCGCGTTGGAAAACCCTTCCCCTTGCTCAACAGGAGCAAGGGAATGCCCCGACCGCAGCTGGGCACGGCAGGCGCACATCTCAACAGTAGGCCGCAGAAGGCTTCCACGGGCAGCGGTCGTCGACGGTTGCCCGAATGCGCCCCGGCCACCCGTATGCATCTGGTATGCGCCGATCGGGTGGCCTTCAACCGCGGCTGCTCGCTACTCCTCCGTGGGAAGCGCCACATCGGTGGCCGCTTCGGGGCCCTGTTCCAGCAGGACGTCGAAGCCGTCCTCGTTCAGTACGGGCACCTTGAGCTGCATCGCCTTGTCGTACTTCGAGCCCGGATTGTCACCCACGACGACGAAGGACGTCTTCTTCGAAACCGAGCCGGTCACTTTCGCCCCTCTGGATTGCAGCGCCTCTTTGGCCCCGTCCCGGGTGAAGCGCTCCAGGGTGCCGGTGACGACGACGGTGAGCCCTTCGAGGGGACGCGGGCCCTCGTCCTCCCCCGAGCCCTCCTCCTCCATGCGCACGCCCGCGGCCTTCCACTTGCGCAGGATCTCCTGGTGCCAGTCCTCCGCGAACCACTCCTTGAGGGACTTGGCGATGATCGGGCCGACACCGTCGGTGTTCGCCAGCTCCTCCTCGCTCGCCTGCTGGATGCGGTCGATCGAGCGGAAGTTGCGGGCCAGCGCCTCGGCGGCGACCGGGCCGACATGGCGGATCGACAGACCGGTCAGGACGCGGGCGAGCGGGCGCTCCTTGGCGGCGGCGATGTTCTCCAGCATGGCGACGGCGTTCTTCTTGGGCTCGCCCTGCTGGTTGGCGAAGACCGTGGCGACCTTCTCCTCGCCGGTCTTCGGGTCGCGCTTGGGCAGACCGCTGTCCTGGTCGAGGACGTACGCCTTGATGGGCAGCAGTTGCTCGATGGTGAGGTCGAAAAGGTCGCCCTCGTCGGTCAGCGGCGGATCCGAGGGCTCCAGGGGCTTGGTGAGCGCGGCCGCGGCGACGTAACCGAAGTGCTCGATGTCCAGCGACTTGCGGCCCGCGAGGTAGAACAGGCGTTCGCGCAACTGAGCGGGGCAGGTGCGGGCGTTGGGGCAGCGCAGGTCGACGTCGCCCTCCTTCATGGGCCGCAGCGCGGTACCGCACTCGGGGCACTCGGCCGGCATCACGAACTCGCGCTCGCTGCCGTCGCGCAGGTCGACGACCGGGCCGAGGATCTCCGGGATGACGTCACCGGCCTTGCGCAGCACCACGGTGTCGCCGATGAGGACGCCCTTCAGCTTGACGACGTCCTGGTTGTGCAGGGTGGCGAACTCGACCTCCGAACCGGCCACCGTCACCGGCTCGACCTGGGCGTACGGCGTGACCCGGCCCGTACGGCCCACGCCCACGCGGATGTTGATCAGCTTGGTGTTGACCTCCTCGGGCGCGTACTTGTACGCGATCGCCCAGCGCGGGGCGCGGGAGGTGGAGCCGAGGCGCCCCTGGAGGGGGATCTCGTCGAGCTTGACGACGGCCCCGTCGATCTCGTGCTCCACGGAGTGGCGGTTCTCGCCGAAGTAGGCGATGAACTCCCGGACGCCGTCGAGACCGTCGACCACCTTGTTGTACTTGGCGGTGGGCAGGCCCCAGGACTTGAGGAGGTCGTAGCCCTGTGAGAGGCGGGTCATGCCGTCGAAGCCCTCCAGGGCGCCGATGCCGTGCACGACCATGTGGAGGGGGCGGGTGGCCGTGACGCGGGGGTCCTTCTGGCGCAGTGAACCGGCCGCCGCGTTGCGCGGGTTGGCGAAGGGCTTGTCGCCGGCCTCGACCAGTCGGGCGTTGAGCTCCTCGAACTTCTCCATCGGGAAGTAGACCTCGCCGCGGATCTCCACGAGGTCGGGGACCCTGTCGCCGGTGAGGCGGTCCGGGATCTCGGCGATGGTGCGGACGTTGGGCGTGATGTCCTCGCCGGTGCGGCCGTCGCCGCGGGTCGCCGCGCGGGTGAGGCGGCCGTGTTCGTAGGTGAGGTTGACGGCGAGGCCGTCGACCTTGAGCTCGCACAGCAGGTGGTAGTCGGTGGTGCCGACGTCCTTGGCCACCCGCTCCGCCCAGGCCGCCAACTCCTCGTCACTGAACGCGTTGTCCAGGGAGAGCATCCGGGAGCGGTGCTGGACGGACGTGAACTCGGTCTCGTACGCCCCCG
Source organism: Streptomyces sp. NPDC005303 (assembly GCF_040607335.1). Classification (NCBI taxonomy): domain Bacteria; kingdom Bacillati; phylum Actinomycetota; class Actinomycetes; order Kitasatosporales; family Streptomycetaceae; genus Streptomyces; species Streptomyces sp. NPDC005303. Next base: position 297,069 of record NZ_JBEXGM010000007.1, read on the forward strand.
CGACCTTCTGGGTCGGCGAGTCGGGGGTGCGCAGCTCGGGGTACTCCTCCTCCAGCGCCTCCAGGGAGCGCAGGAGCTTGTCGAAGTCGGCGTCGCTGATGACCGGCGCGTCGTTCACGTAGTACCGGAAGCGGTGCTCCTCGATCTGCTCAGCGAGCTGCGCGTGCTTCTCCCGTGCCTCCGAGGGCACCGTCGTCTCCGCTTGCTTGTCGCCGGCCACCGTGTTGTCCTCCCGTTACTCTGGGTTGTCCGCGAGGGATCTCGCCGCCTGGGCGCAGTGGGCGAGAGCCTTGCGCGCGTACTCCGGGGAGGCCCCCGCGAGTCCGCACGACGGAGTGACCGTGACCGCCTCCGCGAGAAGTCCCGGATGCAGCCCCAGCCTGCGCCACAGCGTCCTGACACCCATGACGCTACCGGCAGGGTCTGACAATGCCGTGTCCGTGCCCGGCACGACACCGGCGAAGAGCCTCGTGCCCCCTTCCACCGCCTCGCCGATCGCGTCGTCGTCACGCTCGGTGAGGAGCGAGAAGTCGAAGGAGACCGCCGCCGCGCCCGCCCTCCGCAGCAGGGCGAAGGGGACGTCCGGTGCGCACGAGTGGACCACGACCGGCCCGTCCGCGTGAACCCCGACGACATCGCGCAGGCCGGACTCGACGACCTGCCGGTCGACGGCCCGGTGGGTCCGGTATCCGCTGGCGGACCTCACGTGCCCCCGCAGTACGGCGATGAGGGAGGGCTCGTCGAGCTGGAGCACGATCCGCGCGCCGGGGACCCGGGTCCGGACGTCCTCCAGGTGCAGCCGCAGCCCCTCCGCGAGCGAGGCGGCGAGGTCCCGGCAGGCGCCGGGGTCGGAGAGGGCGACCTCGCCGTTCCTCAGCTCCAGTGCGGCGGCGAGCGTCCACGGCCCGACGGCCTGCACCTTCAGCTGCCCCTCGTACCCCTGGGTGAACTCCTCCAGCGCGTCAAGGTCCTCCCCCAGCCAGGACCGCGCCCGCTTGGTGTCCCGGCCCGGCCGGTCCCCGAGCCGCCACCCGCTGGGCTCCACGCGCGCGTACAGCTCGACGAGCATTCCGGCGGTGCGGCCGATCATGTCGGCGCCGGGGCCGCGGGCGGGCAGTTCGGGCAGGAAGGGGAAGTCCTCGAAGGAGCCGGTGGCCGTCCTGGCGGCCTCACGGGCGTCGCCGCCGGGGAGGGAGCCGATGCCGGTGGCGGGGGCGAAGCTGAAGTCTGCGGTCACGTACGAAGCCTACGTAGGTGACCGGGGTGGTCCTCGCCCCCGTGGTTCCCGCCCCCGCCGAGCCGCCGGAGCCGCCGGAGCCTTCAGCCGTCGGAGTCGTCCAAGCCGTCCAAGCCGTCCGAGCCGTCCGAGCCGTCCGAGCGTCAGCCGCCGGGCCTGACCGTCAGGTCGTTGATCTCCGCGTCCCTCGGGAGGTCGATCGCCGTCAGGATCGTCGTCGCGACCGACTCGGGGTCGATCCACCGCGACGGGTCGTACTCCTTGCCCTCCTGCTGGTGGACCTTGGCCTGCATGGGGCTCGCGGTGCGGCCCGGGTAGACCGAGGTGACGCGGACGCCGTTGCCGTGCTCCTCGTGGCGCAGGGAGTCCGCCAGGGCCTTCAGGCCGTGCTTGGAGGCGGCGTACGCGGACCAGTCGGCGTGGGCGTTGAGGCCCGCGCCCGAGTTCACGAACACCACCTGGCCGCGGGCCGCCCGGAGTTGGGGCAGGAAGTGGCGGGTCAGCTCGGCCGGAGCGATCAGGTTGACGTTCAACTGGTGACGCCAGGACTTCGGGGTCAGGTCCCCGACCGGGCCGAGGTCGACCACGCCCGCGATGTGCAGCAGGGAGTCCACCCGGTCCGGCAGCGTCTGGTGCGAGAAGGCCCAGCTCAGCTTGTCGGGGTCGGCAAGGTCCCCGACCAGGGTCCGCGCCCCGGGGAACTCCGCGGCCAGCTCCTTCGCGCGGCCCGCGTCACGCGCGTGCAGCACGAGTTCGTCCCCGCGCGCGTGCAGACGCCGGGCGACCGCCGCGCCGATGCCGGAGCCCGCTCCGGTGATCACATGTGTAGCCATGCCGCCATGCTCGCATCACGGCGTCACCGGGTACCGAGCGACTCCTCCAGGTACGCCAGCGCCCCCACCGGCTCCTCCGCGAAGAACACCAGGTCGGTGAGCGGGCGGGGCAGGAAGCCCTCGTCCTCCATGCGCCGGAACTGCTCCTTCAGCCCGTCGTAGAAGCCCGCCGTGTTCAGCAGGACGACCGGCTTCTCGGTGTGCCCGTGCTTCTTCAGCTCCAGGATCTCGGTCGCCTCGTCGAGGGTGCCGGTGCCGCCCACCATGATCACCACGGCGTCGGCCTTCTCCAGCAGCAGCCGCTTACGTTCGGCAAGGTCCTTCGTGATCACCATCTCGTCGACGCCCGGACGAACCTTGGCGGCCAGGAACTCCACCGAGACCCCGACGAGCCGTCCGCCCGCCTCCTGCACCCCGTCCGCGACGACCTTCATCAGGCCCACGTCCGAACCGCCCCACACGAGGGTGTGCCCGCCCTTGCCCAGCAGCTTCGCGAACTCCCGCGCGGGGCGCGTGTAGCGGTCGTCGAGGTCGGCGGCGGAGAGGAAGACGCAGATTCGCATGAGGTCACCGTACGCGGGAAGAACCAGCGGCCCGCGAGTGCTCTTCCGGTATGGCCGAAGGACACACGATCACCATCGAGCAAGTCGACCGGCACGTGCGCGTGGTGCACGGCGACCAGGTCCTCGCGGAGAGCGAACGAGCCCTCGTGCTGCGCGAGACGGGCTGTCCCGCGCGGTACTACCTCCCCGCCGAGGACGTACGACTCGACCTGCTGACCCCCTCCGACACCCACACCTACTGCCCCTTCAAGGGGACCGCGTCCTACTGGTCCCTGCCGGACGCGCCCGACCTGGTGTGGTCCTACCCCGAGCCGAAGCCCGCCGTCGCCGAGATCAAGGACCACCTCTGTTTCTACGAGGTCGACGTGTCCTGACCGATGACTTCGCCGCCGTACGGCAGTCTCCTCAGACATGGACAAGAAGACCCTCTCGCGCGACGGAACTCCGATCGCGTACGAACGCACCGGGCAGGGCCCGGCGGTCATCCTCGTCAGCGGCGCGATGTCCACGGGCGGCACGGTCGCGCCCCTGGCCGTGCCGCTGTCCGAGCGGTTCGACGTCCTCGTGTACGACCGCCGGGGCCGCGGCGCGAGTGGCGACACGGCCCCCTACGCGGTGGACCGTGAGGTCGAGGACCTGGCAGCGCTCGTCGAGGCGGCGGGCGGTGAGGCGAGCCTGTGCGGTGTCTCGTCCGGCGGTGCGCTGGTCCTGGAGGCCGCGGCGAGCGGCCTGCCGGTGCGCCGGGTCGCCGTGTACGAGACGCCGTACGCCGACTTCCTGGACGGCGGCGCCGAGCGGATGGCCGAGTACACCGAGAAGTTGACGGCCGCGCTCGGCGAGGGCCGCCGAGGTGACGCGGTGGAACTGTTCCTGCGGCTGACCGGCATGGGCGAGGAGATGATCCAGGGCGCCCGCCAGTCCCCCATGTGGCCCGGCATGGAGGGGGTCGCCCCGACGCTCGCCTACGACAACGCGGTCATGGCCGGCGGACTGGTACCCCGGGACCGGCTGGCCTCGATCACGGTCCCGGTGCTGGCCGTCGCGGGCGGCGCGAGCCCCGAGTGGATGCGCGAGGCCACCAGGGCGGTCGCGGAGGCGGCGCCGAAGGGGTCGTACCGCGTCCTGGAGGGCCAGACCCACATGATCGACCCGACCGCATTGGCACCGGTCCTGGCGGAGTTCTTCGCGGACTGACGGACCGGCCACGTCCGCGCGGCGGAGCGGTCAGGCCGCTCCCGCCGTCGCGCGCGTGGTCGTCGCGATCGTCGCCGACCCCACCACGCGCGTGTCGTCGTACAGGACGATCGCCTGGCCGGGGGCCACCCCGCGGACCGGCTCGGTGAAGCGGACCTCCAGGGCGCCGTCCACCAGTTCCGCCGTCACCTCGGTCTCGCCGCCGTGGGCGCGGAGCTGGGCGGTGTAGGTGCCGGGGCCCACCGGTGCCGCGCCGCACCAGCGGGGCTTGATCGCGCTCAGGGCGGTCACGTCCAGGGCGGCGGCCGGGCCGACCGTCACCGTGTTGTTCACCGGCGAGATGTCGAGGACGTAGCGCGGCTTGCCGTCGGCGGCCGGGGTGCCGATGCGCAGCCCCTTGCGCTGGCCGATCGTGAAGCCGTACGCGCCCTCGTGGGTGCCGACCTTCGCGCCCGACTCGTCGACGATGTCGCCCTCGGCCTTGCCGAGACGGGAGGCGAGGAAGCCCTGGGTGTCGCCGTCGGCGATGAAGCAGATGTCGTGCGAGTCGGGCTTCTTGGCGACCGCGAGGCCCCGGCGCTCGGCCTCGGCACGGATCTCGTCCTTGGTGGTGACCGTGTCGCCGAGCGGGAACAGGGCGTGCGCCAGCTGCTTCTCGTCCAGGACGCCGAGGACGTACGACTGGTCCTTGGCCATGTCGGAGGCGCGGTGCAGCTCGCGGGAGCCGTCCTCGCCCACCAGCACCTTCGCGTAGTGGCCCGTGCACACGGCGTCGAAGCCCAGCGCCAGCGCCTTGTCGAGGAGCGCGGCGAACTTGATCTTCTCGTTGCAGCGCAGGCAGGGGTTGGGGGTGCGGCCGGCCTCGTACTCGGCGACGAAGTCCTCGACGACGTCCTCGCGGAAGCGGTCGGCAAGGTCCCAGACGTAGAACGGGATGCCGATGACGTCGGCGGCGCGGCGGGCGTCGCGGGAGTCCTCGATGGTGCAACAGCCACGCGCGCCCGTGCGGAACGATTGAGGGTTCGCGGAGAGCGCGAGGTGGACGCCGGTCACGTCGTGGCCGGCTTCGGCGGCACGGGCGGCGGCGACGGCGGAGTCCACTCCTCCGGACATGGCGGCGAGAACGCGAAGGGGGCGCTGCGTGGTGTCAGTCATAACCCCTCCAGGGTACGGGGCGCGGGAACCGGGGCCACCGGGTATCCGTTGGTGACCACATGGGGGCGACAGAGGGTTCCAAGGACACCGACCGGCGCATCGGGCGGCGAGCCCTGCTCATCGGCGGGACCGCGGCCGCCGTGGGCTCTGCGGTACTGGCCCGTGACGAGCTGGCGCGGCTGTGGTGGCGGGCGCCGGGAGTGGAGAAACCGCGGGTCGAGGGCGCGGTCGACTTCCGCGGGGCGCAGTGGGTAGCGGCCTCCGACGCGAACTGGCGGCGCGCGGACCGGCCCGACGACTACGGCATAGACATGGTGATCATCCATGTCACCCAGGGCAGTTTCGCCAGTGCGGTGAAGGTGTTCCAGGACCCGGGGCACCGGGCGGCCGCGCACTACGTCGTCCGCAAGGACGGCCACATCACACAGATGATCCGTGAGCTGGACGTGGCGTACCACGCGGGCAACCGCTCCTACAACGAACGCAGTGTGGGCATCGAGCACGAGGGTTTCGTCGACCGGCCCGAGGACTTCACCGACGAGATGTACGCGGCCTCCGCGCGGCTCACGGCCCGGATATGCGCGCGCTACGACATACCCGTCGACCGCGAGCACATCATCGGCCATGTGGAGGTGCCGGGGACGGACCACACCGACCCGGGCGAACACTGGGACTGGGACCGGTACATGAAGCTGGTGCGGCAGGCGCGGAGTGCCTCCGCGTAGGTATGAACTTCCGGCCACGCTCGCGCGCCCGACATGTCCCGGGCCCCGATCATGACCTGCGGGCCCTCAACTTGGCTTTTTTTCAGTGGAGTTGACCGGGCTCCGGCTTCACAGCCTTCCGGGCTCGCACCCAACTTCACCTCAGTCCTCGCACAGGCCCCGGCCCGAAGCTCCCTGGCCATGACACACACCACAGAGCCGGACAGGGGCGCGCACGCGCGAGACGGCCAGAAGTCCAAGGGCGAGCACACCAAGGAGAGCAGGGGCCGCAAGGGGCTGCACCGCAGGAAGTTCCTCGGCGGGATGGCCGGGGTGGGCCTCGGAGCCGTGGGAGCGGCGGGAGCCGCCTTCTCCCTGCTGACCGAGGGGACCCGCAGCAAGGCGGCCGCCGCGACGGACGGCACCCTCACCATCCCGGAGCTGCTGGAGGGCACCACGTCCGACGGCACCACCACCTACACGCTGACGGCGCAGACCGGCACCGCCGAGGTGCTCAGCGGCGTCACCAGCACCACGGCGGGCTACAACCAGTCGTTCCTCGGCCCCACCCTGAAGTGGACCAAGGGCGACACCGTGCTGCTGGACATCACCAACAGCCTTACCGAGGACACCACCGTCCACTTCCACGGCGCCCATGTCCCGCCCAAGATGGACGGCGGCCCGCAGAACGCCTTCGCCGCCGGCACGACCTGGTCGCCCACCTTCACGGTCCTCGACGAGGCCAAGACCCTCTGGTACCACCCGCACGCCCTGGGCACCACGGCCGAGCAGGCCACCCACGGCCTCGCCGGGATGATCATCGTGGAGGACGACAGCGACACCTCCGCCGCGCTGCCCGGCGACTACGGCGTGGACGACATCCCGCTGATCTTCCAGTGCCTGGCCGTGGACAGTACCGGTGCCATCAAGTACGACCAGAGCGGCTATCTCAGCTCCGGCCTCAGCTTCCCGGTGCTGGTGAACGGCGAGAACGTCGACGACACCACTCTCTCCTTCGCCGCCACCAAGACCCGCAACCGCTTCCGGGCGCTCAACGCCTCCCCCTCCGACATCATCACCCTCCAGCGCAGCGACGGGGGCACGCTGACCCAGATCGCCACCGACCAGGGCTTTCTGGCGGAGGCGGCCGAGGTGACCACCATCCGGCTGGTGGCCGGGGCGCGCGCCGAGTTCGTCATGGACGTCACCGAGGACGTCACCCTCCAGGTGGTCATCACGACCGGCTGGATCCGGGGCGGCTCCGGCACCTACGACTTCCTCACCGTCACGGCGGGCGGCACCGACACCCCGGACGACCTGCCGAGCACCCTCAACACCATCGAGCGGTACGACACCTCGGACTTCACGGCCCGCACCATCACGCTCAGCAACACGGGCGCGACGATGAAGATCAACGGTTCGGCCGGACTCACCATGGCCGGCATGACGATGATCAGCACCACGCTGGGCGCGAAGGAGATCTGGACGATCACCAACGCCAGCCAGCTGGAGCACTCGTTCCATCTGCACGATGTGCCGTATCAGCTCGTCTCCGTCAACGGTGAGGAGCCCACGGGGGTCGGTCTCGGCTGGTACGACACCTACGAGGTCGTCGGCGGCGGAAAGATCGTGATCGCGATGGAGTTCACGGACTTCGCCGACGACACCTACATGTACATGCTTCACTGCCATCTGCTGCAGCACGAGGACGAGGGGATGATGGCCTCCCTCATGGTCACGGAGAGCTGAGATCGGAGAATGGCTGCCGTCGGCAGCGCCGGCGGCAGCCCCTGGCCCGGGGCCGGTTACGTCAGTCCCGCCGCGCGGGCGCGTTCCACCACCGGTCCGATGGCCTTCGCGACCGCCTCGACATCCGCCTCGGTGGAGGTGTGGCCGAAGGAGAAGCGCAGGGTGCCGCGGGCCAGGTCGGGATCGGTGCCGGTGGCCAGCAGGACGTGGCTGGGCTGGGCGACGCCCGCGGTGCAGGCGGAGCCGGTGGAGCACTCGATGCCCTGGGCGTCCAGGAGCAGGAGCAGGGAGTCGCCCTCGCAGCCGGGGAAGGTGAAGTGGGCGTTGGCCGGAAGTCTTCCTCCCGGTGCGGGGTCACCGCCGAGGATCGCGTCCGGAACCGCCGTACGGACCGCTTCGACCAGGGCGTCGCGCAGGGCGCCGATCTCGGCCTCGAACCACTCGCGCTGTTCGGCGGCGAGGCGGCCGGCCACCGCGAAGGAGGCGATGGCGGGCACGTCGAGGGTGCCGGAGCGGACGTGGCGCTCCTGGCCGCCGCCGTGCAGGACGGGGACGGGGGTCCACTCACGGCCCAGGACGAGCGCGCCGATGCCGTACGGGCCCCCGATCTTGTGGCCCGACACCGTCATCGCGGCGAGGCCGGAGGCCGCGAAGTCGACGGGGACCTGACCGAAGGCCTGGACCGCGTCGGCGTGCAGCGGGACGCCGAACTCCGCGGCGACGTCGGCGAGTTCGCGGACCGGCATGAGGGTGCCGATCTCGTTGTTGGCCCACATCACGGTGGCCAGGGCGACGTCGTGGGGGTTCTGGGCGATGGCCTCACGCAGGGCGTCGGGGTGGACCCGGCCGTGCTTGTCGACGGGGAGGTACTCGACGGTGGCGCCCTCGTGTCCGCCGAGCCAGTCGACGGCGTCGAGGACGGCGTGGTGCTCGACGGGGCTGGCGAGGACCCGCGTCCTTGCGGGGTCCGCGTCGCGCCGGGACCAGTACAGGCCCTTCACGGCGAGGTTGTCGGCCTCCGTGCCGCCGGAGGTGAGGACGATCTCGCTGGGCCGGGCGCCGAGCGCCTCCGCGAGCGCCTCGCGGGATTCCTCGACCGTACGGCGGGCCCTGCGGCCGGAGGCGTGGAGGGAAGAGGCGTTGCCGGTGGCGCCGAGGTGCGCGGTGAGTGCCTCGACCGCCTCGGGGAGCATCGGGGTGGTCGCGGCGTGGTCGAGGTATGCCATGGTGACGCCGATTCTACGGGTCGTGGGTCGGCAGCCTCAGGCCAGGACCGGCCGCGTCGGCGCTCTCAGAAGCTCCAGGACGGCGTGCTGTCCAGCTGCATGAAGGCCACCAGGACCAGGAGGTCGGCCACTCCGAGGCCGAGGCCCAGGTAGGCGCGGCCGCGGCGGGCGGTGCCGCGCCACAGGGCCACCGAGGCCAGGACGATGGCGACCGGGCCGAGGAAGACGTTGAGGACGAGCAGGCCGACGAGGCCGAGGATGAAGGACGCCACGGCCATGCCGTCGGCGTCGCTGGCACCGGTACGGGGGCTGGCCTGCGCGGTGAGCTGCATGGTGATCAGTGCTCCTGGGGACGGTGGGGCGGTGGTCAGTGGGACGGGGTGCGGCGGCGGGCGTGGCGCTCGCGGAGCGCGAAGACGCCCAGCCAGACGGCGATCACGACGGCGGCGACGGCGGTGAAGGTGAGCGGCGCGTGGGCGACGGTGCCCAGGACGACGCCGAGCAGCATGAGTGCGGCGACGAGGAACAGCATGGGACGGATCCCCCTCCGATACGGCTGTCGTTACGTGGGTCGTTACGTTTGGGTGAACAGTTGTGGTTACAGTTGTTCACTGACTCCAGAGTCTAGCGTGTCGCACGGCTTTCCAATTACGGAGAACAGTTGTTAACTGGATGACATGAGTCACACCCTCGGCATCCGGCAGGCACAGAAGCAGAAGACCCGGCAGGCGCTCCTGGACGCCGCGCTGGCCCTGCTGGAGGAGCAGAGCCTCAGCAGCCTCGGTCTGCGCGAGGTCACGCGCGCCGTCGGCGTCGCACCGACCGCCTTCTACCGCCACTTCCGCTCCACCGCGGACCTCGGTGTGGCCCTGGTCGAGGAGGCGTTGGGCAGCCTGCACCCGATGATCCGGACGACGGTGTCCACGGCCGACGACCACGGCCAACGCATCAAGCGCGCCATCGAGTTGATCGCCGGCCATGTGGACGCGTACCCCGCCCACGTCCGGTTCATCGCCCGGGAGCGACATGGCGGAGTCCAGCCGGTCCGGGAGGCCATCCGCGACCAACTGGCCCGGTTCGGGCAGGAGGTGAAGACCGAGCTGGCCAAGGACCCGGTGGCGCAGGGGTGGAGCGACGACGACCTGCTGATGCTGGCCAACCTCTACGTCGACCAGATGCTGATCACGGCCTCCCTGTTCCTGGAGGCCCTGGAGGCGCCCCCGGAGGAACGGGAGCGCGTCTGCCAGGTGGCGGAGCGCCAGCTGCGACTGATCAGCATCGGCCGCGAACACTGGCTGGATTAGGCCGAGGCGAGGCGACCGGCAGGGGCGGCACCCCCGTTCACCGGGAGTGCCGCCCCTGCCGTACGGCGTCCTACGCCCTGTCAGCTCTTCGTCGCCGCCGCGCTCGGCGCACCGCTGGGCGCGCCACTCGGGGCCGCGCCGCCCGCGCCGCCGCCGGGACCACCGCAGCCGCCCATGCCGCCGCCGGGGGCGCCCCGACCACCCTTGCCGCCCTGGCCGCCGCCGAGCCCGCCGCTCCGCGCGCCGGAGGGGGTGCCGCTGGGTGCGCCCGACGGCCGGGCGGTCGCGTTGCCGGTGGGTGCGCCCGAGGGACCACCGCTGGGCATGCCGGACGCGTTGCTGGTGGGGGCCTGACAGTTCTGCCCGCCCGGGTTGCCGCTGTTCGAGGTCGACGACGAGTCGCCCGAACCGCAGGCCACCAGGGCGAGGGGCGAGAGCGCCAGCAGGGCCACGGCGGGGAGGAGACGCACACGCTTCATGAGAGACAGCTCCGGGGAAGATGAGGAAGTCCTGAGGCCGGGACTCTCGCAACCGCCCCTGAGCCTTCCTTGGGGCCGGACTGTCCCCCGCCTGTGCGGGAGGCAAAACGCGGCTAAAGCAGCCCCTCCGAGCTGGGGTTCCGCACGGATCGCTCACCCGCTCGCCGGTACAGGTCCGTGACAGAAGCGGCCGCGCGGACCACCTCCTCGCGCACCTCGGGCGGCGAAGCGACCTCCAAGCGGTCGGAGAACTGCAGGAGTTGGCGGGCCACTCCGACCACGCCGTGCCGTCACCCACGCGCTCTCGCCGTCGTCCTCGAGGAGTTCGGCAGATACGGGACCATCAGCCGCGCGAACAGGTCGAGTCGGTCGCGGCGGACCCGGACGGTGACCTCGATGCCGCCGGGGCGCTCCTCGACCTGGCGGCGCAACGCCTCCCGGACAACGGCGAGTTCGACACCGGGCCGCCGCCTGACGGGGTCGTCCAGCACGGCCGCGGAGTGCACCCGCTCGGCCCGGAACAGCCGCGGGAAGCCCGCCGGTCGGCGACCAGGATGCGGCGGGAGGTGGCCTCCGCCGCCGGGCGGTGCGAGGCGGCAGCGCGGCCATCACCTGCGCAGGGCCGAGCCGAGGGCGGAGTCCAGGCCGAGGGCGGCGTGGCGCCCCGGGCGGCCAGGATGAACAGGGCGCGGGACTCGTCGGCGGTCAGGCTACCGGGACACCTGAGGCGGGTAAGGCTTCACGGGGACAGGATCAAAACAGGTCCGCGCCCCTGGGTTGGTCCGGCCGAGCCCGTCAACCGAGCCTCACCCTCGCCAGCTGCCGTGACTGGGCGACCAGCCGGTCCTCGCTGTCCCAGACCTCGGCGTCCTCCTCCAGGAAGCCGCCGGCGAGGTTGCGGGTGGTGATGGAGACGCGGAGCGGGCCCGGGGCGGGGCGGCACCTCACGTGCACGGTCAGCTCAACCGTCGGTACCCAGCCCTTGAGGCCGATCTCGAAGGCCGTGGGCGGCAGCGCGTCCACCGCGAGGAGCAGGGAGAGGGGATCGGCGTCCCGGCCGTCGGCGAGCCCGAACCAGGACCGCATCTCGCCCTTGCCGGAGGGCGCGCCGAGGGCCCAACCGAGGGTCGACGGGTCCAGCTTGAGCATCAGCCGGTCGGTGATGGCGGAGCTGCCCTCGACCGGGGCGGGCCCGTCCTCGGGACCGAAGCACTGGTCCATCGGCGGGAAGACGGGCGGCTCGGCCGTCGTACGGACGTCGTCGGGGAGGGAGTCGAGGTCGCCGTAGGAGGCGAGGACGCGGATGCGTTCGACCTCCCTGCCCTCGTCGTCGTACTGGAAGAGCGAGGCCTGGCCGGTGGAGAGGGTGCGGCCGGTGCGGACCACGTCCGTGCGGATCACCGCCGGTCCGGGCCGGGACGCGGTCAGGTAGTGCGCGGAGATGGTGAACGGGTCGGCGTGCGGCAGGGCGTCCGCGAGGGCGCGGCCCAGGACGGCCAGGAGGTAACCGCCGTTGACGGCGCTGATGATCGTCCAGCCCGGGGAGAGGTCGATGTCGTAGACACCGGGCTCGCGGCGGGTGACCGCGGTGTCCCGGTCGAACTCGGAGTCCCCGATCGTGGCACGCGTGGCGGAGGCTGCTTCTGGCATGCCTGAACGGTACAACAACCAACTACTAAGCGGTAGCTTTTCTCTTGTCTTCGGTCGGCACACCGCCGTCCCGGTCGGCACACCGCCCTCCCCGATCGGCACACCCCCAGGTGAGACCCGCACTAGTTCTCGGTAAGGGTCCGTACTCGTCCGTGAACCGATGCCCCGGCCGCCCCCTCTACAGGGACATGAGCCTCACCGGGACCACGTTCCTCTACACGCTGATCGTGCTGTCCGCCCTCGCCCTCGTACTGCCGCTCGCCCTGTGGTCGCGGCTGCGGGGCCCCCGGATCGCACGCGCCGTCGCCCGCGTACTGATGGTGCTGTTCGCCCAGGGCACGGCCGTCGCCCTCGTCTTCGTGCTGGTCAACAACCAGAACAACCTGTACGACAACTGGGCCGACCTGCTCGGCACCGGCAACCACGTCCAGCAGGCCGCGAACCTGGGCGCCGACGGCACCGGCGGTATCTCGCTGAAACGGTTGCCCAAGGTGAGGCAGCACTTCACGAACGCCTCGGGGCCCGGCATGAAGGGCGTGCGGGTGACCCAGCTCAAGGGCCGGGTCTCCGGGGTGAACGCCGAGGTCTACGTCTGGCTGCCGCCCCAGTACGGCGAGCCCGGCTACCGGCACCGCAAGTTCCCCGTGGTGGAGCTGCTGTCGGGCTATCCGGGCTCGGCGAAGGCCTGGTTCGGGTCGCTGCACGCGGTCAACCAGCTCCGGCCGCTGATGCGGGACGGCACGGTGGCGCCGTTCATCCTGGTCGCCCCGCGCATGAACCTGCTGGCCGGGGTCGACACCGGGTGCGCCAACATCACCGGCACGGTAGACGCCGACACCTGGCTCAGCGTCGACGTGCCCAAGATGGTCACGGACAACTTCCGCGCCCGGTCCGGGCCGGCGGGCTGGGCCGCTGCGGGGTACTCGGCGGGCGGGCACTGCGCGACCAAGCTCGCCGTCGCCCACCCCGACCGCTACCGGGCCGCGGTCAGCATGTCCGGCTACAACGACCCGATCGGCGAACGCAATTCACTGGCCGCCGAGACGCCCGCCCTGCGCCGCGCCAACAACCCCTACCTGCTGCTGCGCGAGGCCCGCACCCCGCCCGCGATCGCGCTCTACCAGTCCGGTCAGCCGGGCGACGGCTACGAGGCGGCCGTGGGTCTCGAACAGATCGCGAAGGCGCCGACGACCGTGCACGTCGTCTACATCCCGAAGAGCGCGGGCGGCCACAACATGGCGCTGTGGAAGCCGCAGGTGGTCCCGGCGTTCCGCTGGCTGACCGAGGAGATGGGGCTGCTGCACGGCCGCACGGGAGCTACTCCTCACGCACGGTCGACCGCCGGTTCCACGCCCGCGGAGCTCGCCAGTGGAACCGCATCGCGAGCAGGCGCAGTACGAAAGCGGTGAGGGCCGCGAGCCCGCTGGTGAACGAGCTGAGGACGTCGTAGCGGATGCACAGGACCACCATGGTGGCTCCGACGATCGCCGGGACCGCGTACAGGTCGCGGTCCCACCGCAGCAGCGAGGGCACCTCGTTGGCGAGCACGTCCCTGAGGACACCGCCGCCGACGGCGGTCGCGAGACCGAGGGTCGCGGACTGGGTGAGGCCGAGGCCGTACTCGTACGCCTTCGTCGTCCCGGCGACGCAGAACAGGCCGAGACCGGCCGCGTCGAAGACGTTCACGCCGACCTGGATGCGCTCCACGTGCGGATGCAGGAAGAAGACCAGGAGGGCGGCGAGCAGTGGGGTGATGAAGTAGCCGAGGTCCGTGAAGGCGGCGGGCGGTACCGCGCCGATGATCAGGTCCCGGAACAGCCCTCCGCCCAGCGCGGTGACCTCGGCGAGCACGGCGATGCCGAAGACGTCGAAGTTCTTGCGGACGGCCAGCAGCGCGCCGGAGATGGCGAACACGAAGATGCCGACGAGGTCGAGCGTGTGCTGGACGGAGGGACTGAACAGTTGCTGGAGCACACCGCATTCTTGCGCAGGGGCTGCTACAGGGCGGGTTTGCCCGTCGTGAAGAGCCAGGTGCGGAACAGGTCGTCCAGCTGCTGTCCGCTGACCTTCTCCGCGAGGCGGATGAAGTCGGCGGTGTCGGCGTTGCCGTACCGGTGCAGTTTCGTCCAGGCCGGCAACAGCTCGAAGAACGCCTTGTCGCCGATCCGTTCGCGCAGTACCTGGAGGGTCATCGCGCCGCGCTGATAGACCGCGGAAGCGAACATCGTGTCGCGCTGCGGGTCACCGACGGTGATCTGCCAGAAGGGGTTGTCGGCGGGGCGGGCGTCGTACCCGGCGAGGAAGGAGTCGTGGGCGCTGCGGGTGCCCCTGTGCTCGGCCCACAGCCACTGGGCGTACGTGGCGAAGCCCTCGTTGAGCCAGATGTCCTTCCAGTGCGCGACGGAGACGGAGTCCCCGAACCACTGGTGGGCCAGCTCGTGCACGATCGTCGTCTCGTTGCGCACCGCCGAGTACACCGGCTTCGACTGCACCTCCAGCGAGAACCCCGCCTGCGGCATGTCGTCGACGATCGCGCCGGTCTCCTCGAAGGGGTACGGCCCGAAGACCTGCGACCAGTAGTCCGTGGCCTCGGCCGTCACGCCGTACACGTCGACGTTGTTGCTGTTCTGGAGCACCGGGTCGATGGCGGTGTAGATGGGGATGCCGCCGGGGGTCTTCCCGGTGCGGACGTCGAACTTCCCGATGGTGGCGGTCGCGAGATAGGTCGCCATCGGCTTCTTCTCGCGCCAGTGCGTGTACGTCGAGCCGCCCTTGTCGTACGTCGACACGAGCCGGCCGTTGGAGACCGCGGTCAGGCCCTTCGGCGTCCTGATGCGGATGTCGTAGGTGGCCTTGTCGGAGGGGTGGTCGCTGGACGGGAACCAGGTGGAGGCGGCGTTGGGCTCACAGGCGACGAAGACGCCGTCGGGGGTCTTCATCCAGCCGTAGTCGGAGCCGAAGACGATGGGGCCGCTGAGGGGTTCGGGGACGCCGCCGTAGGTGACGGCGACCGTGAAGTCGTGGCCCTTGCGCAGGGATTGGCGCGGAGTGATGCGTATCTCGTCGCCGTCCCGGGTGAACTGGGCCCGTCTGCCGTCCACTTCGACTCCGGTGACCTCCAGCTTCTGGAGGTCCAGATCGAAGGACGAGAGGTTCTGGGTGGCGCGGGCGGTGAGTGTCGTACGGCCGTCCAGACGGTCGGTGTCCGGGTTGTACGCCACGTCGAGGGTGTAGTGGCGGGCATCGAAGCCGCCGTTGCCGAGGTTCGGGAAGTAGGGGTCGCCGATGCCGGGGGCACCGGGTTTCGGGCCCGGGGCGGCGGCGATGACAAAGAAGGAAGCCACCGCGGTGACGGTGGCTCCTAAGCGTGCCGAACGGGAGAGTTTCATGGTGTCGTCCCTTTCCAGCTTGTGCCGATAAGTCGGACTCAGGAGACTCTGCACCCTCTCGCTTGGTCATGTCCATGACTTTGCCAAATTGTCACCGGACACTGCGGCAACAGCGGCGCGAATTCTTTCCGGGATTTAATTGAGGTTTGCTTGAGGTTACCGACAAAACGATGGCAAGAAGATCGCAAAGTCTCTGTTGCGGTAAGCGACTCGTGCCCTAGTTTCACAGTCACAGGAGAGTCGCCACGCGAGGTGGATGACATGCCTCCCCCCCATTATTTGACGAGGGACAGAAACCTTGACGCACTACGCGAGAACGATGACCATCGGCGCGGCGATGGTCTCTTTGATCGCCCTGGGTACGAATTCCGCTCAGGCGGCAGTGCCCGCAACGGTACATCCGATGAATTGTGGCACGGCGTCGTCCTATCAATTCGGTTCCCCTAAATCCAGCCGGATCGGAATGGTGCCTCCGTCCAGCGCTCCGGGCGGACACACACTCGGCATCAGCCTCACCGCCGGCACATCGATCACCGGTACCATCAGCGGCTCTCTGCAGACCGAGGAGAGCGCGATCGTCGCCAGCGCCAAGCAGACCGTGACCGCCTCGATCGCGCTCACGATGACGGCATCCGTCACCTACTCGGACAGCTGGAAGGTGCCGAGCTCCTGGCGGAAGGGATACCTCCACGCCGGCGCCGACCGCGACACGGTCAGCTGGAATTACGGCCACTACGGCGCAGGATGCAAATGGGTAATCGTACGTAAGGGGACCGCGAAACTCCCCTACCACATTCCGGCATTCTGGAGCTCCAAGGGATGAATTCCGCCGCCGGAGCTCGTCTTTCGCAATACGCGGCACGCGTGGCCGTACTCTCCGTCGCTCTGCTGGCCGTGGCGGGCTGCAGTGACGCGGATTCCTCGGCGTCGAAATCCCGATCGCCCTCGGCGGCACAGGCTTCTGCGGTCGCGAAAAAGCAGTTGCCACTGCTGGAATCGCTCAAGTCCCCGGCTCCGCCCGGGAAGCTGCTGGTGGCGCAGAGCGGTCAGGGTGCCTTGCAGATCGAGGTGCCCCTGGCAAAGACGGACTCACTGATCACGGTGCGGTTGATCTGCCTGGGCCCCGGTGCCGCGAAGGTGACCGACGGATCCGGCGGGCCGGTCCTGGACGTGGCCGGTTGCAACGCCACGGCGGCATACACCACCGGATTCACCGGCGCGAAGAGCGACCGGGTGATGCGGCTGGCGGTGCAACCTTCCGTGGCGTGGCGACTGCTGGTCTGGGGATAGGTCCAGACGATCCCCACGAGGCGCGTCGCGAAAGGACCGGCAGGGAACCCAGCTCGACGCTCCCGTCCGGCACCCCGCCGAGCGCCACCGGCACGACCTCACCATCGACGACATCGGCCTGTGGGAACTCAACGAGGCGTTCGCT